>NZ_JAUSXL010000002.1:4107713-4410756 GCF_030815975.1 Variovorax paradoxus | reverse complement strand
CGCCCAGGCTGGCGCGGATGCGGGTGTCGTCGCTGATGCGCCCCGACGCATCGAGCGGCACGTTGAGGTCGCAGCGAATGAACACGCGCTGTCCGCGCAGGTCGATCTGATCGAGCGTGTTGAAGCTCATGCGGCCTCTTTCATGCTGGCCAGCGCGGCGTTCGCGAGCAGCCGTCGGGCGCGCTCGGCCACCACTTCGGCGGTCAGACCGAACAGCTTGAAGAGCTCGCCGGCCGGCGCCGATTCGCCGAAGCGGTCGAGCCCGACCACGTCGCCGTATTCGCCGACGAACTTCCACCACAGCCCGGTGCTGCCGGCCTCCACCGCCACGCGCGGCAGGTGGCGCGGAATGACCGCATGGCGCCAGTCCTTGTCCTGCCGTTCGAACACGTCCATGCACGGTACGGACACCACGCGCGCCTCGATGCCCTCCTGCGCGAGCAAGGCTGCCGCGGCCAATGCGACGCCCACTTCGGAGCCGCTTGCCAGCAGCGCCACGCACTCGGCCTCTGGGCGGCGCAGCACGTAAGCGCCGCGAGCGATGGATTCGATGCGCTCGTCGGCGTCGCCGGCATGCGGCAGCGCCTGGCGCGTCAGCAGCAGGCAGCTCGGCCCGTCGACGCGGCGCAGCGCCTGCCGCCAGGCCACGGCCGTCTCGGTGGCATCGGCCGGGCGCCAGACGTCGACATCGGGAATCAGCCGCAGGCTCGAGGCATGCTCGACTGGCTGGTGCGTGGGGCCGTCCTCGCCGAGCCCGATCGAGTCGTGCGTGAAGACGTAGATCACCGGCAGCTTCATCAGCGCCGACATGCGCACGCCGTTGCGCGCGTAGTCGGAAAAGGTCAGGAAGGTGCCGCCGAAGGGACGGAAGCCGCCATGCAGCGCGAGCCCGTTCATGATGGCCGCCATGCCGAACTCGCGCACGCCGTAGTGCACGTGGTTGCCGGTGCCCGCGCCCTTGAGCGCGCGGTGGCCCTTCCAGTCGGTGAGGTTCGAACCCGTGAGGTCGGCCGAGCCGCCGATCAGTTCGGGCATTGCGGGGCCGACCTCGTCGAGCACCTGCTGCGAGGCCTTGCGCGTGGCGACGGATGCCTTGCGCTGCTCCGCGCCCGATGCGGCCGAATCCAGGGCCGCCTCGGCTTTCGCGGTGAGCGGCGCATCGGTGCGATGGCGCCGCAGCAGTTCGCGAGCGAGCGCCGGATGTTCCTGTGCATAGGCCGCAAAGCGTTCCTGCCAAGCCTTGTGCAGCGCGGCGCCCGCTTCGCGCGCCGACCAGGCCTCGGCGATGGCCGCCGGCACCTCGAAGGGCGCGGCGCTCCAGTCCAGCGCCTGCCGCGTCAGCGCGATCTCGGCCTCGCCCAGCGCCTCGCCGTGCGCCTTGGCAGTACCGGCGCGGTTCGGCGAGCCCTGGCCGATGCGTGTCTTGCAGCACACCAGCACCGGCCGGTCCGCGGCGGTGGCGCTTTCAATGGCTGCGTCGAGCGCCGCGGCGTCGTGGCCGTCGACATCGCGCAGCACGGTCCAGCCGTAGGCTTCGAAGCGGCCCGGTGTGTCGTCGCTGAACCAGCCGCCGACCTCGCCGTCGATCGAGATGCCGTTGTCGTCGTAGAACACCACCAGCTTGTGCAGGCGCCAGGTGCCCGCGAGCGAGCAGGCCTCGTGGCTGATGCCTTCCATCAGGCAGCCGTCGCCCAGGAACACGTAGGTGCGGTGGTCGATCACCGCATGGCCGGGCCGGTTGAATTCCTCGGCCAGCAGCTTCTCGGCCAGCGCCATGCCGACCGCATTGCTGATGCCCTGCCCCAGCGGCCCGGTGGTGGTCTCCACGCCGGGCGTGACGCCGACTTCGGGGTGTCCCGGCGTGCGCGAATGCAGCTGGCGGAAGCGCCGCAGCTCCTCCATCGGCAGCGCATAGCCGCTCAGGTGCAGCAGCGCATACAGCAGCATCGAGCCATGGCCGTTGGAAACGACGAAGCGGTCGCGATTCATCCAGTGCGGATCGGCCGGGTCGTGCCGCAGGCAATGCCGCCACAGGGCTTCGGCGATGTCGGCCATGCCCATGGGCATGCCCGGATGGCCCGAGTTGGCGGCTTGCACGGCGTCCATGGCCAGCGCGCGGATGGCGTTGGCGCACTGCGTGCGCAAGGCAAGGTTTTCAATCGTCATGCGAAGGTCCGGTTGGTTCGTTGGCCTGAGGTGTTGGTTCGAAGCGCCCGCGCCCTAGATCGCGTAGGACTTCTTGCGCCGCTCCATGAGGCGCAGGATCATCGGCGTGAAGATCAGCTGCATCGCGAGCTCCATCTTTCCGCCCGGCACTACCAGCGTGTTGGCGCGCGACATGAAGGAGTCGTGCAGCATGCTCAGCAGGTACGGAAAGTCGAAGCCGATCGGGTTGGCGAAGCGGATCACCACCAGGCTCTCGTCCGGGCTCGGGATGGTGCGCGCGATGAACGGGTCGGAGGTGTCGACCACCGGCACGCGCTGGAAGTTGATGTGCGTGCGCGTGAACTGAGGGCAGATGTAGTGCACGTACTCGTTCATGCGGCGCAGGATCACGTCGGTCACGGCCTCGGTCGAATAGCCGCGCGTGTTCTTGTCGCGGTGCAGCTTCTGGATCCACTCGAGGTTGATCACCGGCACCACGCCGATCAAGAGGTCGACGTGGCGCGCGATGTCGACCTTCCCGGTGGTCACGCCGCCATGCAGGCCTTCGTAGAAAAGCAGTTCGCTGTCGGGCAGCGTTTCCCACGGCGTGAAGGTGCCGGGCTCCTGCTTGTAGGGCGCTGCTTCCACCGTGTCGTGCAGGTACTTGCGGCTCTGGCCCACGCCCGCTTCGCCGTAGTCGCGGAACAGCGCCTCGAGTTCGGCGAACAGGTTCGCGTCTTCGCCGAAGTGGCTGAAGTTCTGGTTGCCGGCGGCCTCGGCCTCGGCCATGGCCACCTTCATGGAATTGCGGTCGTAGCGGTGGAAGCTGTCGCCTTCCACGATCGCCGCCTTGACGCTCTCGCGGCGGAAGATGTTTTCGAAGGTTCGCGTGACGGAGGTGGTGCCCGCGCCGGACGAGCCGGTGATGGCAACGATGGGATGTTTGGCTGACATGGTGGCCTCGGGAATTGAAAAACTGGTGCGGGCGGCGGGCCTTGTTCAGGCGGCGGTCGCAAAGAGACCGCGCTTGCCGAACAGCGGTGCCTGGTAGGTGTCCTGCGGCTCCTCGCTGTGGTAGGCCTCCACGCGCGCCACCTCGTCGGACGAGCCGAAGACGAAGCCGATGCGCTGGTGAATCGACTCCGGCTCCACCGCCATCAGGCGGCGCCGGCCGGTGCTGGCCATGCCGCCGGCCTGCTCGATCAGGAACGAGATCGGATTGGCCTCGTAGAGCAGCCGCAGGCGGCCGTCGCGGCCCGACTCCTTGCTGTCGCGCGGATACATGAACACACCGCCGCGCATCAGGATGCGGTGCGTCTCGGCCACCAGCGAGGCGATCCACCGCATGTTGAAGTCGATGCCGCGCGGGCCTTCCTTGCCGGCCAGGCATTCGTCGACATAGCGCTTCACGGCCGGCTCCCAGAAGCGGCTGTTCGATGCGTTGATCGCGAACTCGCTGGTCTGCCGCGGAATGCTCAGGTTCGGATGGCTCAGCACCCATTCGCCCAGCTGCGGATCGAGCGTGAAGGCATGCGTGCCGTTGCCCAGCGTCAGCACCAGCATGGTCGAGGGGCCGTAGATCGCGTAGCCGGCGCCGACCTGCTCGGTGCCGGGCTGCAGAAAGTCTTCGGGCCTGGCATCGGCCTCGGGCGTGGGCGCGCGCAGGATCGAGAAGATGCTGCCCACCGCCACGTTGACATCGATGTTCGACGAGCCGTCGAGCGGGTCGAACAGCAGCAGGTACTTGCCGCGCGGGTACTGCTGCGGCGGCAGATAGGGCTCCTCCATCTCTTCCGAGACCATGCCCGCCACGTGGCCGCCCCACTCGTTGGCGCGCAGGAACATGTCGTTGCTCAGCACGTCGAGCGTCTTCTGTTCCTCGCCCTGCACGTTCTGCGTGCTCGCGCTGCCGAGCACGTCGCCCAGCGCGCCGAGCGCCACCTTGCGCGAGATCGCCTTGCAGGCAAGGGAGACGTCGGTGATGAGCGCGTTGAGCGCGCCCGTGGCACCGGGGTGGCGGCGGCGCTCCTCGATGATGTACTGGGTCAGCGTGGCCTTGCCTGCAATGGGCATGTTCGTCTCCTGGTTGATTCAAAAAAATCTGGTCGTCGTCGTTTCTTCGTCGCGGCGGACCGCACGCGACTCGCGTGCCGTCAGCAGCAGTTGCTGCGGCGTCGCGACGCGCCAGGCCGGCGCCGCTCCCGCCACGGCCGCATGGCCGCCATAGCCCCAGGCCACCAGCGCCGCCGGCGAGCCCGCTGCCTGCGCGGCAAGCAGGTCGGCCGGGCCGTCGCCCACCATCAGCAGCCGTGCGGGCTCCACAGCCAGCTGGCGTGCCGCGGCCTGCAGCAGGAAGGGCGCGGGCTTGCGCTGTGCCGCGGCATCCGCGCCGTAGACCCCCGCCATGGCCGGCAGCAAACCCGCAGCATCCAGCACGGCGCGTGCCAACTGCGTCGGCTTGTTCGTGACCACCACCATCGGCAGCGTGCGGCGCAGGCCCGCGACGAGTTCGGCAATGCCCTCGAACACGCTGCCGAACTTCAAGGGCGCCGCCAGCGTGGCGGCATCGAAGGACTTGCGCAGCCGGCCGCGCAGCGCCTCGCTGCCACCGAGCCCGTGCTCGCGCAGCGCCTGGAGGATCAGCGCATCGGGGCCGTCGCCGATCCACGCGCGCACGGTGTCCAGCTCGAAGCGGGCCAGTCCGGCCTCTTCGAGCGCGGTGTTCAGGGCTTCGCGGATGTCGGGCGCGCTGTCGACCAGCGTGCCGTCGAGGTCGAAGGCGATCGCGTCGATGCCGCGCAGGTCTTTCGTCATGCGGGACACCTTTCCATCGACTGGCGGCCCTGCAGCGCCTGCGCGCGGATGGCGCCAATGGCTTCGCGGTAGCGCCCGCCGTTGAACACGGCCGAGCCCGCCACCAGCGTGTCGGCCCCCGCGGCGCCGATGCGCGCGGCGTTGTCGGGCTTCACGCCGCCATCGACCTCGAGCCAGATCTCGCGCCCGCTGGCATCGATGCGGCGGCGCACCGCCTCGATCTTCGGCAGCACGCTCTCGATGAAGCTCTGGCCGCCGAAGCCGGGGTTGACCGACATCAGCAGCACCAGGTCGAGCTGGTCCAGCACATGGTCGAGCACCGCAAGCGGCGTGGCGGGGTTGAGCACCAGGCCGGCCTTGCAGCCGCTGTCGCGGATCAGCCGGACCGTGCGGTCGATGTGCTCGCTGGCCTCGGGGTGGAACGAGATGATCGATGCGCCGGCCTGCGCGAACATCGGGATCAGCGCATCGACCGGCTTGACCATCAGGTGCACGTCGATCGGCACCGTCGCGTAGGGCTTGATGGCCTCGCAGACCAGCGGGCCGATTGTCAGATTTGGCACATAGTGGTTGTCCATGACATCGAAATGGATCAGATCGGCACCGGCTTCGATGACCGCCGTGACCTCTTCGCCGAGCCGCGCGAAGTTGGCCGACAGCAGGCTGGGTGCGATCCGCATGGCGTTTTTTTTGTTCTGCATCTAACAGTCCTCACGGTAGAGCGCCTGCACGGCATTCAGCGGCGGGGCCGCGGTGGCCATTTGCAACAGTTCATCGATGCCGAGCCACGCCGCGCGCGCCAGGCGTCCGCCGGGCTCGCCGGCCAGCGGCTGCGTGGGGTCGCCCAGGCTCGGCAGCACCAGCCCGGCGCCGCTGAAATCGCTGCCCTCGGTCCAGAAGGTGGGCGTGACCAGCGTCCAGAGGCCGGCACCCAGGGCCGAGCGCAGCCCGTTGGGCGAGTCCTCGATGGCGATCGCGCGCTCGGGCGGCACGCCCAGCGTGTCGAGCGCCAGCAGGTAGATGTCGGATGCGGGCTTCTTTGCGCGCACCTGGTCGCCGCAGGCGATCACGTCGAACATCGTGAGGCCGCGCGGGCCCAGCGTGGCCTGCAGCAGCGCGTCGATGTTGACGGCGGTGGTGGTGCTGGCAATGGCCAGGCGCAGGCCGGCGTTCTGGGCTTCCTCGAGAAATCGCAGCACACCGGTGCGCAGTTCGATGCCGCCGCGCCGCGCGATGTCGGTGTAGTGCTGCGTCTTGGCTGAATGAATGGCCGGCACGCGTTCGTGCAGCCGCTTCTTCTCCGATGCGCCCAGGGGCAGCGAATCGATGTAGGCCTTCATGCGCTCCTTGCCGCCCGTGATCGCCAATAGCGACCGGTATTCGGCCTGGCTCCAGTGCCAGTCGAGGCCGAGCTGCTCGAACGCGAGGTTGAAGGCCATGCGATGCACTTCCTCGGTGTCGGCCAGGGTGCCGTCGACGTCGAAGACGAGGGCTTCGATGCTCATCTCTTTTCTCCTTCGGCTTGCGCGGCGTCCGCCGGCGGATTGAACACGCGGCTCGCCAGGATGTCCTGCGCCTGGAGCGTGCAGAGCTGCTCGCGCGTCAGCGCGTTCTCGCTGCCGAACAGGCGCGTGGCGTGGCGCAGCCGGATGCGGTCGAGCGCGTTGCGGATCGATCGCGCATTGGCAAAGTGCGGCTGGCGACGGCGCAGGCTCACGTAGCGCCCGAAGGTGGAGGCCGCGCCGTCGTCGAAGCTGTAGTTCAGCCGCCCCAGCATGAGCTGCGCGATCTGCATCAGCTCGGCCTCGCTGTAGTCCGGAAAATCGATGTGGTGCGCAATGCGCGAGGCCATGCCCGGGTTGCTGCTGAAGAAAGTCTCCATGCGGTCCTTGTAGCCCGCAAGAATCACCACCAGGTCGTCGCGCTGGTTCTCCATCACCTGCAGCAGAATCTCGATCGATTCCTGCCCGTAGTCGCGCTCGTTCTCGGGCCGGTAGAGGTAGTAGGCCTCGTCGATGAACAGCACGCCGCCCATCGCCTTCTTGATCACTTCCTTGGTCTTGGGCGCCGTGTGGCCGATGAACTGGCCCACCAGGTCGTCGCGCGTCACCGCCACCAGGTGGCCCTTGCGCACGTAGCCCAGCTGCTTGAGCACCTCGGCCATGCGCATCGCCACCGTGGTCTTGCCGGTGCCCGGGTTGCCGGTGAACGACATGTGCAGCGAAGGCGGCTGCGACTGCAGCCCCTGTTCCTGGCGCAGCTTGTCGATCAAGAGCAGCGCCGCGATGTCGCGGATACGGCCCTTGACCGGCGCCAGCCCGATCAGCTCGGCGTCGAGCTGGTCGAGCAGTGCCTTCACGCCCGAAGACTCGAAGAGCTGCTTCGGCGCGGTGGCAATCGCGGCCGTGGTGGCGGGGGATTCGGTGGCGTCCATGCGTGCCTCTGGCAATGCCCGTGCGGCGGATTTCGATCAGTACCGGCTGCCTTCGGGCCGCGCCTGCACCGCATAGCTTTCGATGCTGTAGCGGATCGTGCGGCCCGGCTCCTCCGAGCGGATCAGGCGGAAGCCCGGTTCGTTGGATGGCCGGTTGACGATGAAGGACATCACGACCGACTCGGTGCCGTGCGTCGAGTCGAACGCCGTCACGCGGATGTACTGCTGCGGAAAGGTCTTGCGGCAGGCCGCGAGTTCGAGCATGACGCCGGCCGCATCCTTGATGTCGAACATCGGGTTGCCGAACATCTCCCAGAAGGTGTTGCGCGGATGCGGGTCGTCGGTGTATTCGAGCCCGATGGCCCAGCCCTTGTCGAGGCAGTACTCGACCTGGCGGCTGATCTGCTCGTCGCTCAGGTCGGGCAGGAAGGAAAAGGTGCCTTGTGTGATTCGCATGTCTGTTGCTCCTGGATCTGGAAAGCGGGTTCAGGCCACCGACGGCGTCGGCACGTAGTCCGAGGTATCGGTGGAGGCGTAGTTGAAGGAGATCTCGCCCCAGGTGTCGAGCGCTGCCGCCAGCGGGGTGCACCACTTGGCCGCGTCGCGCAGGATCTGCGGTCCCTCGTTGGCGATGTCGCGGCCCTCGTTGCGTGCCAGCACCATGGCTTCGAGCGCCACGCGGTTGGCGGTGGCCCCGGCCTGGATGCCCTGCGGATGGCCGATGGTGCCGCCGCCGAACTGCAGCACCACGTCGTCGCCGAACAGGTCGAGCAGCTGGTGCATCTGGCCGGCATGGATGCCGCCCGAAGCCACCGGCATCACCTTGCGCAGCGCGCCCCAGTCCTGGTCGAAGTAAATGCCGCGCGGCAGGTCGACCTTGGTGTGCGTGTCGCGGCAGACGTTGTAGTAGCCCTGCACCGTCATCGGGTCGCCCTCGAGCTTGCCGACCGCCGTGCCCGCATGGATGTGGTCCACGCCGGCCAGGCGCATCCACTTGGCGATGACGCGGAAGCTCACGCCGTGGTTCTTCTGCCGCGTGTAGGTGCCGTGGCCCGCGCGGTGCAGGTGCAGGATCATGTCGTTCTGGCGGCACCAGTTGCTCATCGACTGGATGGCCGTGTAGCCGATGACCAGGTCGACCATCACGATCACCGAGCCCAGTTCCTTGGCGAACTGCGCGCGGCGGTACATCTCTTCCATGGTGCCGGCCGTGACGTTCAGGTAGCTGCCCTTGACCTCGCCGGTGGCGGCGCTGGCCTTGTTGACCGCGTCCATCACGAACAGGAAGCGGTCGCGCCAGTGCATGAACGGCTGTGAGTTGATGTTCTCATCGTCCTTCATGAAGTCGAGCCCGCCGCGCAGGCCCTCGTACACCACGCGGCCGTAGTTGCGGCCCGAGAGCCCGAGCTTGGGCTTGGTGGTGGCGCCCAGCAGCGGCCGGCCGAACTTGTCGAGCCGCTCGCGCTCCACCACGATGCCGGTCGGCGGGCCGGGGAAGGTCTTGACGTAGGCCACCGGAAACTTCATGTCCTCCAGCCGCGCGGCCTTCAGCGGCTTGAAGCTGAAGACGTTGCCGATGATGGAAGCCGTCACGTTGGTGATGGAGCCTTCCTCGAACAGCGAGAGGTCGTAGGCCACGTAGCAGAAGTACTGGCCCGGGTTGTTGGGCACTGGCTCCACCTTGTAGGCCTTGGCGCGGTACATGTCGCAGGCGGTGAGCCGGTCGGTCCACACCACGGTCCATGTGGCGGTGGACGATTCGCCCGCCACCGCAGCGGCGGCCTCGATGGCGTCCACGCCTTCCTGCGGCGTGATGCGGAAGAGCGCGAGGATGTCGGTGTCCTTGGGCACGTAATCGCCGTCCCAGTAGCCCATCTGCGCGTACTTGAGCACACCGGCCGAGTAACGCTTCTTGGCGTCGGTGATCTGGATTGCTTCGTTCATGTTGCCCATGGAGTGCCTCTCGAAAAGGAAGGGGTTTGGTGCTGTCTGGTGAAGTGAATGTAGGCCGCATGAAAGATAAAGAAAAATTAAATCTTTTGACATTCACATTTGCCAAACCTAATATCACGGCATGCCTCTTTCCAAGCACGCGAGCTTTCGCCAGCTCGCCACCTTCCACGCCGTGGCGCGGCTCGGCAGCGTTTCACTTGCTGCAGACGAAATGCACCTGACGCAACCCGCGGTGTCGATACAGATCGGCACACTCGAGGAGTCGGCCGGCACGCCGCTGCTGCAGCGCACGGGCCGCGGCATCCGGCTGACCGAGGCGGGCGAATTGCTGGCGGGCTATGCCGGCCGCATCCTCGACCTGTGGCGAGAGGCTGGCGACGAGATGGCCATGCTGCAGGGCGTGTTCTCGGGCACGCTGCGCGTGGGCGCCATCACCACGGCCGAGTACCTGCTGCCGCCCATCCTGGTGAACTTTGCCAAGGAACATCCGAAGGTGAAGGTCAAGCTGCAGGTCGGCAACCGCGACGAGATCGTGCGCATGCTCGCGGGCCAGGAGATCGACATCGCCATCATGGGCCGCCCGCCTGCGGAGCTGAAGACCGACTCCAGCGCCTTCGCCAAGCACCCGATGGCTTTTCTCGCGGCGCCTTCGCATCCGCTGATGTCGGCGGCCAAGCCGAGCATCGCCCTGCTCTCGGACACGCGCATGCTGGTGCGCGAGCGCGGCTCGGGCACGCGCACCACGGTCGAACGCTTCTTCAAGGACCACGGCCTGCCGCTGCGCATCGGCTCCGAGCTGTCGAGCAACGAGGCCATCAAGCAGATGTGCGCCGCGGGCTTCGGCATTGCGTTTTTGTCGATGCACACCTGCGTGCTCGAAATGAACGCGGGCCTGCTCGGCGTGCTGCCGGTGCCGGGCAACCCGGTGGTGCGCGACTGGTATGTGATGCACCTGGCGTCGCGTCAGCTGCCGCAGGTGGCGCTGGCGTTCGAAGAGTATTTGCGCACGCATGGCCAGGCGCAGATCGAGCGGCAGCTCGGTACGCTGCCGGCGGCACGTACTGCCGCAAAGAAACGCAGTGTGCGGGGCGCTTGAGCCTTTCGCTCAATCTCGGCACACAACCACTGGCCGCTCTTCGCCTGTCGCCGACACGCGTCGTCGCGATCCATCGCCTCGCCGGGTGTATGAGCCTCACGCCGGTCATCTGCTGCAACTGCTCTTGGCGGTCCAGCGCACACTTTCCGTAGTGCTCGGCGCTGAACGATTTGTTCAAGTTCCAACCGTCAACGCGTGTCTGAGTCCGCCAAGAAAGAGTTTGCCCGAACGCCGTGCTCAGGGCTTCACAAAAAAGACCATTGGTGGCCGACCTTCGACTTTTGCAACATAGAACGGGTGGTCGGTCGCGACAGGCGCGGCAAGCTTGTATTGCCAGGCGCTGCCAGCTTGCTCGAGACTGATACGCGAGCTGTTGGAGGTTGCCTGTTGCAGCACATCACCGGAGGTAAAGACTTGACGCCGTTCCAACCAGTTGAAGAAGCCACTGGAGTTTCCATCGCGTGGCATCGAGAGCAGGCTGAGATTTTCTTTGGGTACCGTGGCGGGATCCGCTTCGAGAGAGAAGAGCAGATCGCCAGATGTCGGCAGGGACATGTAGCGGAAATTGAAGGTATATGGCGCCTCGGCCATCGCGTCGCTCGTCCGCGCGAACTGCAGGCATGCCGTGTCGGCATCGGCCAGCGACGAGGCGGGGCCGAAAGTGCTGGTGGAATAGTTTTGGGAACCGGTGACTGCGAAGGTCTTGACGTTCGGCACGCTTGGAAGTTCTGTCGCGGTCTTCGTGGCACAGACACCGGAAGCCTGTCCCATCGGGTAGACGAACAAGGTTCCGTCCAACGCGCTGGTGTAGGTCAGGGGCATGAGGCGCGATGATCCACCAATGATCAGACCACTGGAGTAGCTCAAGCTCGCCATATTCAGCGACAGCGAATTCAGTTGGATAGGCAGGGTTGCCTCGACATAGCTCGACGTCGCCGTGTTCATGTCCACGACTTGGCCTTTGGCCCGCAACACGTAGGAGCCGGGTGCGATCTTGGGCATCCACAGCTTGACCAACGCGGTCGTCCGCGGAAAGAACACACCGGCCGTTCCGCCGAGTTGAGTGACGGCGACGACGTTGCTGCCATCGGGATTCTCGAGCGTGTACGTGACCGAAGAAGCTGTGGCGAGGTCGATAGACAACTGAACGTCAAGCTCGCCATTGGCCGCAACGGGGTTGACCGTGTCGAGTGCACGCTTCATTGAAGTAATGGGAGACGGGGCTGGCGCTGGCGCTGGAGCCGGCGAAGGTGCCGGGGCAGTGCCGGGCGCAGGATCGGAACTCGGTGCAGGCGCTGCTGCGGGCGCGGCGGCGATTGGAAGAAGAGCGCCACCACCGCCGCCTCCTCCTCCTCCTCCGCAGCCGTGCAGCGCGCCGATGGCGAGCAAAGCAACCGCTTTTGCAATCGTTTGTTTTTTCATATTTGTCATTCCCTGTGGTTAGAAACTTGCGTTGAGATTGAAGCCGAAGGTGGTCTTGGCCGTGCGATATCCCTCCGGCTTGCGGATCGGCGCCCCCATGAAGAAGTCATAGCTCAACTTGCTCCACTGCCCCCGCACCCCGACCACCGCACCCGCCAGGCTGCGGCCCAGCATGTCCGCGGTCGAACGCCCGCCGACATGCCCGTAGTCGGCGCCGACATACAGCTCCGCCCCGCTCTGCCCCATGCCCCACCCGATGTCGTTGCGAATCAGCCAGCCCCGCTCGCCCATCAGGCTCGTCTCGCCATCGAAGCCGCGCACCGTGTAGCGCCCGCCGATGGCAAACCGGTCCTGCGACATCAGCGGCGTGCGGTTCCACTGCGCGCGCACCAGCCCCGAATAGCGCAGCTTCTGCTCGCCCAGCTTGAATGGCGCGTTCAGGCTCAGCTCGGCCGTGTAGAGCTTCATGCGCGAGGTGCCCTCCAGCGGCTCGCTGGGGTTGTTGCGGTGGTAGATCTCCTGCGGCGAAGTCCTGGCGCCAAAGCCGCCCGTGCCATGCTTGAACGCCAGCGTGCCCTCCAGCGTGGCCTCGCCGATGAACTCCTTGTGGTTCAGGCCCAGTTCCCAGCCGCCGACCACGTGGTGCTGCACCGGAACCTCTGTGTCTTCGATGATGCTGCGCGACTCCCTGCGGAACCCCTTGAGCGCCAGCGTCGTCTTGCGGCTCTGGTCGCGGTACACCAGGCGCGAGAGCTTTACTTCGGCGTTGTTGGACTTGCCGGCGTAGATGATGGGGCCGTTGAAACCCGCCACGCTCTGGTGGTACTGGCTGTTGGAGGCCGTCAAGCCCAGCATCCAGTAGCCGTAGGGCAGCGAGTAGTGCGCGGTCTGGCCTTCGGTGCCGTAGCTCGGTTCCGACAGGAAATGGTTGTTGATGCTGTGGTTGGCGCTGACGTAGAACAGGTCGTTCAGCCCGAAGGGGTTGTCCACCGACACCGTGGCCCCGGCCTGGTAGCGGCCGGTGGCCTCGGTGCCGCTGTCGTCCAGGCTCAGGGTCAGGCGAACCTTGCGGGCCTGCACGTACTTGACCACCAGATCGCTGTCGCCCGGCCTGGCATCGGGGGCAGTCGAGGGCTCGATCTGGATGTCGGCCTCGGCCGTGGGCGCGCGCTTGAGGTTCTCCAGCCCCTGCTCGATGTCGCGCAGGTTCAGGAAGTCACCGATCTGCGCGGGAATCGCGGTGGCCAGCAAGGCGGAACTGCCGAACAAGGTCGAGGAAGAATCCGGCGTCAGGCGAATGGCCGCGATGCGCCCGGGTACCAGCGAGAGGGTCAGGGTGCCGGTGGACAGGTCCTGGGGCGCGGCCAGCACGCGGGTGGTGACGAAGCCGCGCGCAATGGCCGCCTGCTGGGCGCGTGCGAGCACCACGTTCACGCCGGCGGTGCCCAGGCACCGGCCGAGGGGTGAATCGTTGCCGTCCGGCCCTGAAAGATCAGAGACAGCCCATTGGAAGGCCTCGGATTGCTCGCCGACCAGGAGCACGCGGTCGATGCGGAAGCACGGAGACTCGGTCTCGGGTATGCGCTGGGTGGGCGCGGGCGGCGCGGCCTGCAGTCGCTGGTCGATCGTGCGCTCGTTCTGCTCGCGCAGGGCGCGTTCGCGTTCCTGCTGGCGTTGTTGCTCGACGAAGGGGCGGGGGGTGGTGGGCGATTGCTGGGCCAGCGCCCACAGTGGCCCCGCCGCCATTACGGCGACCAGCAGGTTGTGCTTCAAGTGGAACTCCCTCTTCTTTGTTTTTTGGCTGAGGCCCTGACGGGCAATTGCTTCAGCGAGATGGCGCGGGGCACCCCGGGATGGCTTGCAACGGAACGGACGCCGGAGCATCCGGGTCAGTGGCATCCATGATGGCCAAGCTGCAGGCCGGTTTGCCGCCCCACACGAACTCGGCGGTATAGGCGCGTCCGTCTTGCGGGATGAATCTCGCCGTCATTGGACCGCAATTGCCGGTGCGATAGCCAGAGCCCGTGCCATCCGCCCAGGAGCCATAGCCGCTCACCTGGATTGGCTCCCCGGGCTTGGCTTCATAAACGAGATAGGGCTTCGTCCTGCGGCCGCGTTGCACGGCATTGGCGATCCACGGGTACACGATGCCGCGGCCGGCGTAAGCCACGCTGCCCAGAGAGGCGAAGTTCTGACAGGCCTGCGGTGAGGTACTGACAGAGAAATGTGCGGGGTAGCCCGACCCCGATGCTCGCAAGATGAGCCTGGCTGTGCCTGGCTCGACATCGCGCAACTCGTCATAGCCGTTGTTGGCGCGGATGTCGACGAGCGCAGCGTTGGGGTTGATCTCGCTATAGGTGCATGCCGAAAGCATTGCGGTGGCAATGGCGGCGAAAAAAATTCCAGGGTGTTTCATCTTTGCTGTCGTATCGGGTAGTGCGGCGAAGCCGTCTGTCGGTCACCCATTTGAATTCGATCGTTCGAACTGTCGACGGCTGCCGGAGAACCCGCCCACGGTGCCATCGTCACCGAAGAGCACATCGACCGGCTCGTCTTCCTGCACCGTCCAGTAGCACCCAGTGTTGGTGTTCAGGTCCTTGGAAGATGATTTTCCGGAAGCAATCCTGTTCCCCAACCGACTATGCAATGCAGACTCGAACTCGCAATTTGTTATCAGCACATCGACTATTCGGATTTCGCGGGAGCACTTTCGTTAAAACCCCGCTTTTCCGTGATGTACCAGTTGACCAGCCACCAGTCTTTCGCGCAGTGTTTTGTACGAAGCGACTCAAGCATCGCTGCGTCGAAGAGCTCCACATCCTCGGAGTGACTTCGGTAATCCTCGCGTCCGCCAATGGTCCCGGCGAGTTCAAGGTGAATCGTCATGGTCATGAAAATTAGCTTTCATATGGCCTCTGAATCGGTTGCTCTCTTCGACTCCCCACTTCAATACTCTGGCCTGCATTTGGCCGCTTCGCTCACAAAACACATGAAGCTGTCACATATTTCCCCCCGCCATGCGGTCGTCGTTGTCGCCTTGCCCACGGGCCTTTTGTCCAGCTGTGCCACGCGCCCGATCCAGCCAATCACCGGATACACCTGCTGCAACCTGCGCCCCAACTACGGCCGGGTCTCCAGCACCAACATGCTCGGAGACCTGATCGTGCCGGCGGGCGAACCCGCGGTGCTCGACACAATGAAGCGCGACACCTACTTCTACGGCACCATCGGCGGCGACTACATCTCCCTGCGGGACGCCTGCGACGATCAGGTCGATTTCATCCTGCGCAATTGCGCAGTAACCTCTTCCGCGGGCGGAAATCTCCCGGAACTCAAGCTCTGCTGAAACCAATTTTTCAGTCTTTGACAGGCGCTAAGAAATGCGGAATCCCGCATCCACTTAGGATCAGTCAGCAGCCAGTCGTTGCTCTCTAGAAGAAGGCAGCAAGTACTAATTCTCCGAGCGTCAGGGTGAGCTATATCGATCTGCATTTCAGCACTCCTCCAAGCGCTCCAATAGTCGTCTAAATAATATTGAAGGCCCGTGTAAACAGATGGGGCCTCGACACTTTCAGGAAGAAATATTAACTTTTCCTCGGGTCCTTCTCCGTATCTACCTCTAAGCAAAACGTAGTTAAAGTCTTGAGATATGAAATCGACTCTTCCGTCCACTTCTTTCTTTTCAAATCCCAATTTTGTTAAAAACTCAAACTCTGCAGCCGCATACGCGTAGGGATCAAAATCTAGCATTTTGTCTTTCATGGCCTCACCATTTTCCCCGTAAAGGCGTTATACGTATATCCGTTGCCCTGCAAGTACTGAACCTCGCGCCCAAAACCCGTGAGGCTTCCATCGGGCTTGAACATATTCCAGGCCTTGGTTGGATCCGGAGCCGTGGCGAGCACGATATCATCACCACGCGCTATTGCCGCATCTAAAAATGGTTTGTTGACTTGGTCCCAAAAGGCCGTTGGACTTATCTTGTTCATTTGCTCAAAAACATCGCCTGGAACATTTAATACATTGAATCCCCCTGGTTTTGGGGCGGCAAAATTCGGCAAGCTTGGAATTTGCATTTGGGTATTGATGATGTTGTCCATATCATCGCGGAAAGTGCCAAGGACTGTGGTTGTCTTCGAAGGATTAGGTTGGATGATCGTCCCGCTTGTCGTGGCTAGCGCTTGAGGAGATGCCGTTCCATCTCTGTAGAAATTGTTCGCAATCCGAGCGGCAGCATCATCAGAAATCGCTTTGCCTGTCCGACTCAGAACGAACTCTTTGACGATGCCTGTGGTCAGAGCCTTTGCGATGGCAAGCTCTCCAAGGGTGGCCACATCCACGGCAATCAGCCCCACCGCCGCTGCGTCCTTCAGAACGGGCGCTTTGTCGATCACGTTGATCGCTGTATTGACCTCCTTGAGGCTACGGCGGGCCTGGACTTTCGTTTCGTCGTTGGCTGCAGGGTCGAGCAACAGTTGCTCCAAGCCGGCGCGAACACTCTCCAGCCCCATCTTTTCGATGAGGGATGATCCCTTCAACTCACCGGTGTTTACGGCGCTCCTGAGGTCATAGGCGCGCAGTACGTCGACCTCGCAGGCAGGGTCCTTTCTCGCACGACAGCCGTCAATCTTCTGCTGTCGATTGCGCAGATCGGTAGCTGTCAGATAGTTGTTCGACGTTTCGTTGAAGGCACCTGCGGCGCCTGCTGTCCCTCCCGCTGCCGCACCGATCGCTGCGCCCGTCGCCATCACCAAGGCCTGCTTGATTGGCACAGGCAAATCAAGGTTCGCGATCTGTTCTCCAATCGCGGGAATGGCAATGCTGGACGCAGCCGCACCGGCGGCTCCCCCGGCCCCGCCTGTCAGGCCGCCGACGGCAGCGTGCGCCGCGATGCGATAGGCGCCGCCCTCCTTCCAGTTGTTTTCCAGCTGGTCAGCCTGCGCATACAGTGCGGCCTTCTTCTCTGGGTCGGCTTCTCCAGCCGCCCGGTCGTACAAATCGCTGGCCTCTTTCATCTTGCCGTTGGCGTACTCGCCAACCGCCTTGCTTGCGTTCTGTCCAAACTGCGCCGAGAGTTGCGCCTGCGCCTGCACATCCTTGATGATGGTCTGCGTATTCCAGTCCTTGATCAACGTGCCTGCGCTGGCGTTGTTGTCTGTCCTCACACTCTGATCGCCCGCAATGCCGGAGATGCCGGACCTCGTGACGCTGTTCTGATTGCTGCCGCTGACGCTGCCCACGCCCGCACCGCCACCGGGGCGGCTGTTCGGGCCGGACCATGCCGAGTACATCTCTTTAGCCGGTGCGGCGTCCGTCGCGGCTTTCGGCGCCTCGGTGTACCCGACGCCCACGCTGCCACTGACCGAGTAGCTGCTGCCACTCGACTGGCTCACGTTCTGCAGGTCGCTCATCGTCAGTGCACCGCCGGTGCTGAAGCTGTTCTTGCCCGCATCGATGGCCGCCTGGGTGCTCTCGATCACTGCACCCTTCAGGTCCGTATTGCCCGCGACCTTCACATCGAAACCGCCGTCCCCGGCCTTGATACCCGACTGCACGGCCGGGCTGACGAAGACCCCATTGGCCTTGGCCCCGGCCGCGCTGGCGCCGACCGTTGCAACCACGCCATAACAGATCGGCGGAATGCACAGGCTCACATTGAAGCCCGAACTGCTCTGGCGCGACTGGCCCACGCTTATGTCCTGCAGGCTCTCGATATTCAAATTGCCGCCGACATCGGCCGTGACGCGATTGGCCTCGACCGTGGCCCCGCGCATGTTGAGGTCACCACCCGAATTGATGTTGACGGCCTTGCCGCCGCTGACCTGGGTGGCGTTGTAGCTGACGTCGTTCTGGTCGTTCTTGCCCTTGCCGTTGCTTACCCCGAGCTGAATGCTGAAGCCGTTCTGCGCGCCTGCGCCGAAGGTGACACCAACGTTGGCCCCATGGCTCTCGTTCCGGCCGGCCGTCAGGCTGGTGTTGCGGCTGGCCTCCAATATCACATCGTTGTCTGCCGCCAGATTGACGGTGTTGCCCGCTGCGATGGTGGAGCCGATCGCCTGGATGTTGGAGCCCTTGCCGCCCCCCGTTGCCACGATGTTGACGTTGTTCGCGCCCACCACGCTGGAACCCACGGCCTCGCTGCTGTTCGTGAAACTCTGGCTCTGGCTGGTGTTGCGGCTGACGTTCACGCTCACGCCGTAGCTCAGTTGTCCCGTGCCGCCAATGGCCTGGGCCGCGTCATACGCCTGTTTGCCGCTCATGGCCAGATTGACGGCACCCAGGGCCTGCATCCGGCCATCGCCGGTATCGCCCATGGCCTTGATCGTGCTGGAGGCGCCCTTCAGCGTGTCAGTGCTGACACCCATGAAGCTGGCGCTGCCGCCCACGATGGTGCTGGAGCTCTTGTCGAGAGTGACCGTTTGCGTGGTGTTGTAGGCCTCGTTAATGACGACGTTCTTCGCGAGGATGTTGACGTCACCGCCGACAAGCGGCCCCGCCTGCCCGGCAGCCATGATGCTGCTGGCCATCTGCCGGTATTCATTGCCCGCCACCAAGGTCACGTTGCCTGCGAGGCTGGCGACCTGGCTGGCCTGCTGGGTCGTGCTGGCGGTTGCGCTCGCCTGGGAGCCCTTGACGTTACCGATGGCCGGGTTGTACCAGGTGCCCACCATCCCGGACTTGCCGTTGGCGTCGTAGCTGGTCTCGACGCGGGTGTTCTGTGCGCTCTCGATGGTGAGGTTGCGCCCGGACATCATCGTGATGTCGTTGTCTGTGACGACCGTGGCTCCCTGCAAGGTGGTGTCGCGCCCGCTCACGGTCTGTAGGCTACCGGCCGAAATACTGGTACCGATGGCCTGGGTGCTGATGCTGGCTTCAGCATGATTGGAGGACTTCTTGTTGCCCGCAATGGCGATCGCGGTCGCATCTCCGGCGAATGTGGCGCCGGCGAGGGCCTGACCGAAGACCGTGCCGCTGCTTCGACTTTGCGCGGCATGCATCTCCTGGTTCGTCCGGTTGGCCGTGGTGAGATTGATGTCGCGGCCAGCCGACAGCCCCATGGCCTCGTCGGAATGGAGTTGCGCGGCCTGGAGGTTGATGTCGTTGCCTGCCACGACAGCCACGGTCTTGCCGCTCAGGCTGCTGGAGAGCACGTCCGTGGTGCTGGTGCTGTCGAAGGTGCTGGAACTGCTCTTCTTGAACAGGCTCTTGGAGGACTTCTGCGTGGCTGTCGAAACGCTGGTCGTGGACTGCCCCGCCGTGAGGTTGATGTCGTTCTTCGCGGTGGCAATCAAGGCGCCATCGACACTGGCGACAGCGCCGGCACGGATGTTGATGTCGTTGCCGGCCGCCAGGCGCACGTTGTCCTGCCCCTGGATGACCGAGCCGACCTCGCGGCTCTGGCTGGCCAGACCCGCGATCCCCTGCCCGAGGGCGGACGCGGTGCTCGACTCGGTGACCGTGCCCAGGTTGATGTTGCGGCCCGCGCCCACCGATGCGGCGCCCGCACTGGTCAGTGCGGCACCGACCAGGTTGACGTCACGGCCTGCGGACGCAATGAGCACGCCACCGGGGTTGGCCACATACACGCCGGCCACCCGGTCGATATTGCTGTTGCCGGTGGCGCCGGAAGCCGTCGTCGTCCGCACGTTGATATCGCGCCCCGCCGTCAGCACCGCAGCGTCGCTCGCCGTGATGCTGGCACCGATGTTGTTGATGTCGTTGCGCGCGTTGATGCCGATGCTGCCGCCCGCGATCCGGCCGCCGGCCAGGTTGTTGACGTTCTCGGCGTTGATCGACACGAGCGTCCGCCCGGCGATGGTCCCGGTATTGACCAGGTCGCCCGAACTCTTGATGACCGTCGCGTCCGCACTCAGCAGCGCCCCCGATCCATCGATATCGCCGGGCCGCACGCGCACATAGACCTGCGGAACGAGCACCCGCTGCGTGCTGCCGTCCGGCAGGGTCACCGTCTGCTCGACCAGCCAGACGATGTCGCTGGTGAGCTGCGCCATCTGCGCAGCCGTCAGCGCCACGCCGGGGCGCAGGCCATATTGCTTCGCGAAGGTCACGCCCGCGTTCATCAGCGCGGTGTACTGGTCTTCGTCGCTGCTGAAGCCGTCCAGGAAGCGGTAGCCCGTGAGCTGCGCCACCTGCTCGCGGATGAGCTTCTGTTCGTAGAAGCCATCACCCAGCCGCTTGAGCGTGTGGTTCGGATCGAGCCCGAGGCTGTTCAGCAGGTAGTCGCTGCTGAGCCAGGCGCGGTAGTTCGCAAAGCGCGGATCGGTCTCGACCAGATAACCGCCAGGTCCGGCATGAAGGCTGAACAGGCTGGCCGTGGGAAGGCCCACGTTCGGCGTGCTGGTGCGCACCACCAGCGGGATGGCCTGGCCGCTGCCGCCGTTGGCGCCGCCCGAGGCGCCGGCGCCGGCGCCACCCGCGCCTGCAACGCCGCCGACGTTGGCGGCCACCTCGACGATGGTGCCCGTGCGGGTGCCGCCGGTGGCGCTGCCAGCCCCACCGCCGCTCGCGCCGGTGGATCCCGTGGCCGCGGTGCCCGGGTTGTAGCCACTGGTGGCGTTGACGTGGTCGATGTACTCGAACGCGCCGACATCGACCGTTCCGTTTTTTGTCGGCCCGAGAACAATCGGCTGTTGCTGTCCCTTGTCATTGACCACGGTCGAGAAGCTGGTGGTCCGGTAGTTCCCCTTCAGGGCCTCGTTGGTGACGTTGGCTGCGGTCAGCGTGCCGCCGGCAATGATGCGGCTGTCCCGGTTGTAGACGGCCCCCACGAGCGTCATGTCGCCGCCCGAGGAGATGAGGGCCGGATCGGCGTTGATGGCGGTATCGGCCGTGGTCGTGGAGGTGGTGGTCCAAATGCCGTAGCCGTTGCTGTACAGCAAGGCGCCGGTGGAGCCGTCGGGGTTGCGCGCCCACACGAAGGGCTGGCCGGGAATGACGACGACCTGGTCGAGCGTGTAGAAGCCTCCGCCGCCGACCGGTGCGACGCTGACCACCTGCGTCGTCGTGGTGGCCTGCGGCCCCAGCTTGATGTGCGTGTCCCAGTTGTTGATCTGCGCCATCGAGATCGACATGTTGCCCAGCGATTCGATGGTGGCGCTCAGGTTGTTGAGCGTGCCGCCCTGGCCGGTGGCCTTGCCGGCGGCATCCAGGGCGCCGCCAATGGCCATATCGCCGCCGCTGAAGATCAGCGCATGTTCGCGGTTGGTGATGGTGGCCGCGCCGATGTTCAGGGTGTTGCGCGTCGCAATCGTCCCCGACTTGGTCACGCCGTCGAGGGTCTCGATGTCGTTGAGCAGCGTGCCGGCGGCAATCGAGATGTCGTTGCCATAGATGCGGCCCGTGCCGACGTTGTTCACGGCCCCGGCATTGAGGCGGGTGGTGCCGGCGCTGTCGATCAGCCCGCGGTTGGTCAAGGTGCCGGCGGCGTTGACGGTGGTGTTCGTCCCCGACATCTCTGCATTGGCGGTGTTGTCGATGTCGTGGCCGACCACCGTCAGCGTCTGGCCCGCGAGCAGCTTGCCGTTGTTCGTGAAGTGGCCCGTGGTGGTGTAGCTCAGGTTGCCATTCGCGATCACCTCGGCGTTGTTGACGATGTCCTGCGTGAGCGCGACGGAGAGATCCTGGCCGGAGACGAGCTGGCCGTCACCGCTGAAGGTGGCGGCATCGATCTGCAGGCTCTTGTCCGCGACCAGCGTGCCGCCGGTGTTGATCAGGTTCAGGGTCTTGGCGCTGGGCGTGGCCGCGTTGGGGTCCACGATCTTGAGCGTGTCACCCGCGGAGATCAGGCCGTTCGTGTTGTCGACCGTGCCGCCGCTGGTGATCGTGGCGTTGAGGTCGGCCCGGATGGCGCCCGCGTTGTTGTTCAGGTTGCCAGTGCCGATGGCGACGTTCCGGCCCTCGATGCCCTGGTCGGTACCGCGCGTGTTCGTATTGACGACGCTGCCGGCGTTCAGCGTCGTCGTGGCCGCCGAGCGGATCAGGCCACCGGTGTTGGTCAGCGTTCCTGCGGCGATGCCCAGATCGCCCGCGGCCAGGGTCTGGCCGCCGCTGTTGTCGTAGGTGCTTCCATTGGTGTTGATGGCGACGGTGGACTGCCCGAGCACCACGCCGCCGCCCGCGTTGGAGAACGCCTGGGTGCTGGCGGTCAACGTGTTCTTCGCGCCGATGAAGCCGGTAGCGTTGTTGATGGCGCCGGTCTTCAGGTCGAGCGCGCCGCCGCTGGTGATGCCGCCCTGGCCGTTGGTGTAGCCGGCCGCATGGGTGTTGCTCAGGCTTTGACCGTTCGTGTTGACGGTCATGGTCCCGCTCGACTGGATCAGGCCGGCGTCGTTCAAGAGCATTCCCGAACTGGTGGCTACCGTGGTGGTCGCGGCCAGGGTGCCTTGCGTGTTGTCCAGCGTGTTGCCGTGGGTGTTCACGGACAGGCTGTTGCCGAAGACCTTGCCCGATTGGTTGATCAGGCCGCCATTGCTCAAGGTGGCGGCGCCGCCGGCTTGCAAGGTGCCGCCGTTGTTGGTCGTCGCACCGGTGGTCGTGGCGCTCAGGTTGCCGGTGACGGCCGCGGTCGTGCCGCTGCTGTTGTCCAGCGTGCCGGCTGTCAGCGTGGTGTTGCCGTTGGCCGCCAGTGTGCCGCCGACGTTGGTCGCGGCCCCGGCGACCGTGACGGCCAGGTCCCCGACAGCCGTCAAACTTCCGGCGTCGTTCTTGAGGCTGCCGGCCGCGACGGTGGCGTTGCCGCCCGCGAGGATCTTGCCGCCAGCCGAGTTGTCGAGCTGGTTGGCGACCGTGAGGCTCAGGTCGGAACTGCCGGCCGCCTGCAGCGTGCCGCCTTGGTTGCTCATCGACCCTGCACTCGCGGCGATGGGGCCGTTGCTGGCGATGGTGCCCGCGTTGTTGTTCAGCAGCCCGCCCACGGCCAGCGTGGTGGCGCCGCTGCCGGCCTGCACGAGGCTGCCGCCCTGGTTGCTCAGGGATCCCGCGCTCAGGTCGATCTGCCGGGCGTAGGTGGTGCCGCCGTCCTGATTGAACGCACCGGACACAGC
This sequence comes from Variovorax paradoxus, assembly GCF_030815975.1. NCBI lineage: Bacteria > Pseudomonadati > Pseudomonadota > Betaproteobacteria > Burkholderiales > Comamonadaceae > Variovorax > Variovorax paradoxus. Next base: position 4,387,829 of record NZ_JAUSXL010000002.1, on the reverse strand, counting down.
CACTGCCAGTGCGCCGTTGCCGGTGATCTGGCCGTTGGCGCCGCTGTAGCTGCCACCGGCGATGCTGAGCGTGCCGGTGCCGGCATGTTCGATGCCGCCGCCGGTGTTGGTGATGGTGGCGCCACTGAGGCTCAGGTCCTGGCCGTTGCTGGCGATGCGGCCGTTCGAGTTGTCGATGCCGCCGCTGACGGCGAGCACTGTGGCGCCGGTGCCGGTCTGCACGATCTGGCCGCCGTTGGTGTTGGCGAGGTTCGAGACATTGATCTGCAGTTGGCCGGCGTTCAGCTGGCCGGCGCTGTTCACGAGCGTCTGGCCGAGTTGTGCGTTGGCCGTGATGGCCAGGGTGCCGGGCGTGGCCACGGTGGCGCCGCTGGTGGTCACGTTGCCCTGGGTGGCGGTGATCGCGATATTGGCGGCGCCGGTCTGGCTGCCGGAGAGATCGACGAAGGCGCCTTGCAGCATGGCGTTGCCGCCCGCGACGGTGGTGCCGGTGGCGCTCAGGCCCTGCGCGGCGGTGATGGACAGGTCGCCGGTGCTCTGAAGGTGCCCGCTGCTGCCCTCGAGGCTGCCGGTCTGGATCGCGAGGTTCGTGCCGCTGGCGATATGGCCATCGGTGTTCAGCAACTGCTGGCCGAGGGTGAGCTGGACGTTACCGCCAGCCGACTGAATGGTGCCTTGGCTGTTGTTCAGGGACTGGCCGGTGAGTGCCAGGGCCTGGTTGGAGGCCAGGGTGCCGCCCGTGTTGCTGATCGCGCCAGCCACGTTGGCGGTCAGCGCACCAGTCGCCGTGATCGTTCCTCGCGTGTTCTCGAGTGTGCCGCCCACGGAGAGGTTCGCGTCGGTCGCGCTGGTCAGCACGCCGTCGGTGTTCACGACGTCGCCGCTGGTGGCGATGTCCAGGCTGCCGGCGTTCAGCGTCCCTGCCGAGTTGTCGAAGGTGCCCAGGCTGCCGGTGAACGCGCTGGAGACGTTCAGGGTGCCCCCGTGGTTGGAGAAGCTCGGCTGGCTCAGCGCCATGCTCGCGACGCTCAAGGTGCCGCCGCTGTTGATCAGGTTGGCGCTTTGCAGCGTGATCGGGCCGCCCGCGTAGATCTTGCCGCCATCGTTGCGAAGCGCTCCGGCGGCGGTGATGGTGCCCGGCTCGATGGGCACCGGCGCAGTGGTCGTGGTTGTCGTCCCGCCGGTCGCCGTCGTGGTGCCGCCGGACGAGGTCGATCCCGTGCCGGTGGTGCCGCCCGAAGTGGTGCCGGTGCCGGCCGTTCCGCCCGTTCCAGCCGTCGGCGCCGGGGCGGGCTCGAGACCGATCACTCCGCCGCGGGTGTTGCTCACCGTGGGCGCAGCAAGGGTCAGCGCCACGCCGCTGGTCTGGCGGATGGTGCCGCCGCGGTTGTCGATGTCGCCTGCCGTGCTGGCGAGTTGAATGCCTTGGCCTTCGAGCGTGCCGCCGGCTCCGTTGAGCGCGTTGGTCAGATTCTCTTGTGTCGTGACCTTGAGGTTGCTGCCGCCCGAGACAGTGCCGCTGTTGGCGAGCGCCGAGGCCGAGAGGTTCGCATTGGCCGTGACCTGGATCGTGCCGGTGTTCTCGAGTCGGCCGGCCGAAGTCACGACGAGTTGACCGAGCCCGGCAAGGCCCGCCACGCCGGCGCTTGCCGAGGCCTGGATCGCGCCCGCGTTGCGCACACCGATGCCGGCCTCATTCGCCAGCAACTGGATGTGCCCGGCATACATGCCGCCGAGCTGCGCCACGTCAATGGCGTAGCTCGGCGCGGGACCGGTGCCGGTCGTGGGCGTGACGTTCATCGCATCGGCGCTCACCACATTGGCCCCGGCCACCAGCTTGAGGTCGTTGGCCCAGATTCCGCCGTTGACGACCACCCCGCGCGAGATCAGCGTGAGCAGGTCGGCGCGGGTCGCGTCGAGCCCGCCGCTGCCCACGGTGACATTGCCGCCGCGTACCACATAGGCGTCCAGGCCGCCCAAGGCATTGAACTGCGGCGTGCCGGTCGTCAGGGTCACGCGAGAAGAGTTGATGAAGGTGCCGCCGTTCACGGCGATGCCGGACGGGTTGGCCAGGATGAACTCCGCGCGCTGGCCCGCGATTTCCACCGGGCCGTTGACGTACGACGGATTGGAGGAGTTCACCTCGTTGAGGATGACGCGCGCCGGGCCGGTGGCCAAATAGGGGTTGCCATTGATCCAGCCGCCCAACTGGCTCTGCACATTGCTTCGTGCGTTGTTGACGATGACGCCCCGGCCGTTAACGTCGAACTGGATGTATTGGTTTCTGGAAACGCCGGCGGCCGAGGGCGTGGTGATGTTGACGACACCCACGCCGTTCGGCGCCACGAGGATCGTGGGGCGCAGGGCGCCGGGAGCCATGGGGTTGGCGACGATCTGGGCTTGCGCATAGGGCGCCGCCAGCAGTCCCGCGAGCGAGAAACCCAACAATATGGGCGCAACGGCTGCAACGCCGGCGAACACGCCCTTGGTGATCGTGATCGCCTTGGAAGAGCCCTTACCGGTGGTGGTCGCCGCCTCGTGAACGACGACGCGCATCGCGCGCGCGGCACTCCAGATCACCCGGTGGAAATTCTTGTTCATCTCTTCCTCTCCCTGACCGCTCAACATGGCAGCAACACACGTCGCAACAGGCGATATGCTGGATCGCTGACAGCCAAGTCAGCGGGTCCGAATTGTCTAGGGGGGTTCTCGTAAGAAATGTCAAAAAAATGAAGCGCGTGCAGATTCAGGCGACAGACGCCACATATGTCACACCGTCCATCCGCAGCAATGAGTCGTTAAGTTTTCATTGACACGAATTGACCGTGGTCCGTCTGCCACAGGTTCAGTCGACAGTCATGACCCGCGCGCAGGAAGCGAGCTTGCGTCGCCTCAAACGCCCAACTGCACCCTCATGCCCACCCACACCGCACGCGGCGCGCCCGGCGCCACGAACTGCGCGTTGCGCCATGCATCGGGCGCCGCCACCGCGCCACTCGCATCGAAGCCGTTGCGGCCCAGCTGGCCCGCGGTGGCGTAGCGGCGGTTGAACACGTTCGCCACCTTGGCAAAAAGCTCCAGGTTGCGCGCGAGCTTCCAGCGCGCGGTGAGGTCGAGCAGCGCATAGCCGCCGATGCGGCCGCTGCCGCTGAAGTCGGCTCCGTCGGGCGTGTGCAGGCCGTTCTCGTTGCCGCGCACCGTCTGCCGCGAATAGACGCGGTACTGCGCGCCCAGGGTCCATTCGGGCGTCACCCGCCAGTCGACGTTGAGCTTGAGCGAGTGCGCCGGCAGGCCCGGCAGGCGGTCGCCGCGCCGCACCGCGATCTCGCCTTCGCCGGTGCAGGCGGGGCTGGTCTCGGCGCTGCTGTTCGATTCGGACACCAGGCAGGCCGGCGAGTCGTATCTCGCGCGCAGGTAGCTGTACGACAGCGACCAGTCCACGCTGCTTGTCTGCTGCGAGAGGCCCAGTTCCACGCCTTGGCGCAAGGTGCGCCCGAAGTTGCTGAAGTAGCCGCGCGAGAGCCCGCTGCTCACGAACAGCAGGTCGTCCTCGTTGACTGTGCGGAACACCGAGGCATTCCACCGCACGCCGGAATCGAGCGTGCCGCGCAGGCCTGTTTCGAAGGTCTGCGAAACCACCTGCTTGAGCGGCGGATCGGACTGCAGTGCGTTGGGCAGCACGCAGGCGTTCGCCGGATCGGAGCAGCCCAGCTCGATCGGGCTCGGCGCGCGGCTGCCCTGGCTCCAGCCGGCATAGGCCGTAAGCTGCGGCGTGGCCTGCCAGGTGAGGCCGATGGCGGGATTGAACTTCTTGTAGCGGCCCTCGCCGTCGAGCTGCGTGGAAAGCCCGAGCAAGGCGCGCCCGTCGTCGCGGGTGCTCACGCGGGTGTCGTTGTAGCGGCCCGAAAAGCTCAGCTGCAGGTTCGGCCGCAGCGTCACCAGATCGGAAAAATAGATGCTCGCGGTGCGGCTCTTGCCCGCGAGCAGCGCATCGACTTCGGCCTCTTCCTGCGGCACCACCGCGCGCGTGGTGTCCAGCAGGCCTTCGGCCTCGGTCTGCCTGAAGTGCGTGCGGGCACGGTCCACCGAGGCACCGAAGGTGAGCTGGTGAATGCCCGCGGTATAGGTCGACTGCAGCGCCACGCCTTCGCCGTGCTGGCGCGTGTAGGTTCGGTTCTCCACGCCTGTGGCCTCGTTGTCCGGCGGATTGAAATCGTCGTTGAGGTCGCCGTTGAGCGTGCTGTAGCGCGAGCGCCGCGTGTAGGCGGTCATGGAGATCGTCTGCTGATCGCTCAGGCGGTAGCTGCCATTGAGCGTGAGCATCGACATGCGGTTTTCAGTGCGGTCGGGCCGCGTGTAGACCTGCTTGCGGTTCTGCATCAGCATGGACTCGGGCAGCAGGCCGTTGCCCACCATCCGGTTGTCGCCATGGGTGAAGCTCAGGTCCCAGGAGAGCTTTCCGCTGTCCTGCCCGACCTTGGCGAACAGCTGGCGCACGCGGGACGGCGAGAAGTTGCGCCAGCCATCTTCATTGAGGCCGCCTAGCGCGAGGAAAAGGTGCCCGCCCTCGGCCAGCTTGCGGCCATGCGTGAGCTCGGTGCTCACGCGGCCGAAGGAGCCGGCCTGCAGCTCCAGCTCGGTGCCGGGATGCGTGTCGCCGCGCTTGGTCTGCAGCGACAGCGCACCGCCGAGCGTGTTCAGCCCGAACAGCGGGTTGGAACCCGGCAGCAGCGTGATGCTCGAGATGGCCGCCTTCGGAATCAGGTCCCAGTTCACCACGTCGCCGAAGGGCTCGTTGATGCGCACGCCGTCCTGGTACACCGACAGGCCCTGCGGCGTGCCGAGCACCGGGCTCGCGCTGAAGCCGCGGTAGTTCACGTCGACCTGGAACGGATTGCCCTGGATCTCGTTCACGTTCACGCTGGGTAATTGCGTGGCCATGAAGTCCGGCAGGTTCAGGCTCTGCGCGCGGCGCAGGTGCTGGTCGTCGGCGGTCTGCACATTGGACGGAATCTGGTCCTTCGGCACCTCGATGCCCGGCACGGGCGTGGTGCCGACCACTTCGACGGTCGGCAGGCTGCCAGCCCGCGCCGCGGCCTCCTGCGCATGCCCGGGCGAGGGGCAGGCGGCGGCGGCCACGGCAAGGCCGATCAGCCGGCGGGTGGTTTGCTTGTTCGGTCGGCTCACGGATGCTCCCCCTCAGGTGCCGGTGCGTGTGAGGCCCAGCTTTTCGACGATGGCGCGCTCCTGCGCGAAGATTTCGCGGCACGACTGCGCGTAGGCCTCCGGCCCGAGGTAATCGACTTCCTGGTCGTATTTCGCGAGTTCGTCCTTGAAGCGCTGGTCGAACATGGCCTTCTTGAAAGCATCGTGCAGCACCGCCACCACGCCGCGCGACAGGCCGCGCGGCCCGGCCAGGCCATAGGGCGACTTGGCCACGATGTCGAAGCCCAGCTCACGCAGCACCGGCACCTGCGGCCAGCGCTTGGAGCGTTCGCCGGAAAAGATCGCCAGCAGCCGAAGCGTGCCCGCATCGACGGCCGGCCCGAAGCCGGTGGAATTGACGCCGGCCATCACCTGCCCGCCCGCTATCGCATTGAGCTGCTCGGCCGTGCCCTTGTAAGGCACATGGATGTAGCGCAGCCCGCGTGCCGTGAACAGCGCCTCCAGCACCATGTGCGGCGTGGTGCCGATGCCGTTGGTGGCAATGGTCAGCTCGCCGGGCCGGGCGCGCGCGAACGCGAGCAGGTCGTCGAGCGAACGCATCGAACTGCCAGCGGCGACCAGCACGCCGAAGGTCACGCTGGACACCTGGATGATCGGCGTCACGTCGCGGATCGGATCCCACAGCACCTTCTGCGTGTGCGGCGCGCGGAACACCGGCTGCGGCATCTGGGCGATGGTGTAGCCGTCGGGCCGCGCCTGCTGCAGCACCGGCATGGCCAGCGTGCCGCCGGCACCGCCGCGGTTTTCGGTCAGCACCGGCTGCCCCAGCGCAACGGAGGCCAGTTCAGCCAGGACGCGCAGCGAGATGTCGGTGGCGCCGCCCGCGGGCCAGGGCACCCACAGCGTGACGGGGCGGGAAGGAAAGGGCTCGGTCGAAGCCATCACACGCGCCAGCGGCAACGCGCCCAGCGCCAGCGCAGCCGCATCGCGCAGCCAGCCGCGCCGGGTGGAACCGCCCTGCACTCTCATGGCGCGCCTCCTCCGCGTTTGGTGAGCCCGCCGAAGCCGCGCTGCGGGTCGTAGCCCCAGCAGGCCAGACCGAAGAAGACGACGAGGCAGCCGAGCACCACGTAGGGCGCGAGGCCCGGGTCCTTGCCGTAGAGCGCGAAGCGGATCCACTCCACCGCATAGGTGAAGGGATTGAAGCGCGCCAGCTGATACACCCATTCGGCGCCCGACTCCTGCAGCTTCCACAGCGGATAGAGCGCGGTCGACAGGAAGTACATCGGGAAGATGACGAAGTTCATCGTGCCCGCGAAGTTCTCCAGCTGCTTGATGTGCACCGACAGCAGCAGCCCGAGCGCGCCCAGCATGAGCGCGCCGGCCGCCAGCGCCACCAGTGCATGCAGGCCGGAGAGCGACAGCAGCGGCAGCTCGGTGCCGATCAGCGCCGCCACGATCACGAAAACCAGCGCCTGCAGCACCGACAGCAGCGCGGTGGCGCACAGCTTGGAGAACAGCAGCCAGGGCCGCGGCAGCGGCGCGGTGAGCAACAGGCGCATCAGGCCCATCTCGCGGTCGTACACCATGGCCAGCGACGACTGCATGCCGTTGAACAGCAGCACCATGCCGACCAGCCCTGGCACGATGTAGACGTCGTACGGAATGTAGGTGTCGTAGGGCTCGACGATCGCCACGCCGAACACATTGCGAAAGCCCGCCGCGAACACGGCCAGCCACAAGAGCGGCCGCACCAGCGCCGACACCAGCCGGCCAGTCTGCTGCGAGAACTTGTAGAGCTCGCGCAGCATGATGGCGCGCATCGCCTGCAGCGCATGGCCCAGTCCGCGCCGCGCTTGCGGTTCGGCGTGTTCGCCCACGGGCGTCTTCGTTTTCAGCGCGCGATCGGACATAGCTTCTCCGGCGCATCGGCGCCCAGCGTATCGAGCACATTGCGCGGGTGCAGCACGCCTTCGGCCGGCGCCTGCGCGATCACGCCCTGCCCGTCGGTCAGCAGCATGGGCTGGCGCAGCTGGCCGTCCCAGGCGCGGAAGCTGAGGCCTGTGCCCTTGGAACCGTCGAGCGTGCTCCTGGCGATGGCCTGGGCCCAGGCCGCGTTCGGGCCCTTGGGCGCGGCAATGGCGGCGGCGGCCAGCGTCTTGCCGGCCATCCAGGCAGACCAGTCGTGCGCGGTCATCGGACGTTTCGCGGCCTTGGCAAAGCGCCGCGAGACCTGCGGCGCGCCGTAGCGCTCGAACTGCGCATGCCAGGCCAGCGCCGCCAGCCCGCCGTCGCCCACCACGGGGCGCGGCAGCACGGTGCGATAGGGCAGCGTGCGGGCGAACTCGCCGTCGCTGTCGACCACCCACACGGCGTCGTAGCTGTTGCCGGCCGTGAGCAGCAGCGGATTGGCCAGGTCGCGCTCGCGCGGATCGGCCGAGAGCTTGAACGGCTTGCTGGCCACCACCTGCAAGCCGTAGCGCTTGATCGACGCCTGCGCGGTGGCCGCGCGCAGGGCGTCTTGCGGGCTGCCGCCCACCAGCAGGAGCAGCTTGCTCCATTTGCGCGACACCAGCGTCTGCGCCAGCGCATCGCTGCGCATGCGTTCGCTGGGCATCAGGTGGAACATGCGGGCGCGACAATCCTGCTGGCGCAGCCGGTCGGAGGCATCGCTCAGGTTCAGCACCGGCAGCTTCACGGCGTCGGCCACCGCCAGCGTCCATTCGGCCGGCAGATCGGTCAGCAGCACCGCCGCGCCGTTCTTCTCGGCCGCCACCGCCGCGGCGCGCGCCGCGTCGACGGAAGCAGCCGGCGCGGTGGCCAGCGCCACTTCGGCGCCCGCCGCGTCGAGTTCGAACTTCGCCTCTTCGAGCGCGACCTCGAGCCCTTCGGAAAGCGGGCCGCCCGGATGTCCCAGATAGGCACGCTCCAGGCGGGAGCGCTCCATGCGGGGGTCGTCGTCCGGCGTGATCAGCATGGCCTTGAGCACGGCCGCACCCGCCGCCATGGGCGCCGAGAGCGCCACGGCCAGCAGCGCGACAGGAATCCAGCAGGCCGGCGGGAGCGCCCTCATTCGACGATCACGAGCCCATAGGGCACGCGCCCCACCGGAACGCTCTTGATGGCCTTGGCGCCGGCCACGTCGACCACCGTCACGTCGTCGCTCAATCCGTTGACCACGTAGAGCCGCGCCTGCGCCTTGTCGAGCGTGACGTTCCAGGCCCGCTTGCCGACCAGCACCAGCGAGCCGACCTTGCGGCTGGCCACGTCGACGAAGGCCACGTGGTTGGCGCGGCCCAGGCCCACGAAGGCCCGCTTGCCGTCGCTCGTCATCTGGATGCCCACGGGCGTGATGTCTTCGGCGCGCGCGCCCTTCACTTCGAATTTCAGCGTGTCGATCACCTCGTGCGTGGCGGTGGAGACGATGCTGACGCTGGCGCCCAGTTCGTTGGTGACCCACAGCTCCTTGCCGTCGGGCGTGATGGCCATGCGCCGCGGCCGCTTGCCGACCTTGATGTTCTTCACGACCTTGCCGCTGGCCGTGTCGATCGCATGCACGAGGCTGGCCACCTCCGAAGTCACGTACAGGGTCTTGCCGTCGGCGCTGACCTTGACGCCCTCCGGCTCCGCGCCCACCTTGACCGAGCGCAGCTTCTTGCCGCTGGCCGCATCGATGAAGCTGGCCTCGCCCGCGTCCTCGTTGGACACGTAGATGACCTTGCCGTCCGGCGAGAGGTCGAAGGCCTCGGGCTCGTCGCCCAGCGGAATGCGCCGCACCGACTTGCCGCTCGCGGGGTCGATCAGGTCGGCCTGGTTGGAATCGGTGCAAGCCACCATGATCTGGCGCTCGGGTGTCAGCTGGATGTGGCGTGCGCGCTTGCAGGTCGGGATCGTGCCTTTCACCGCCAGCGTTGCAAGGTCGATCATCGTCAGCGCGCTGTCCTTCTCGCTCGAGACGTAGGCGGTGCCCTGCGCCGGCGCGGCACCACTGGCGGCGGCCAGCACGAACCCGCTAGCAGCGGCGCGGACCAGCGCACCAAGGACCGGGAAAGAACGTTGCGGCATGCGATGTCTCCATTTTTGTTGGCTCGAGTTCGTCAGGTGTCAGGTATCAGGCGGTACGGGCGATGAAGCCCGCCTCCAGGGTGGCCCCGCCAAGCTGCCGGCCCACATCGGCCGGCGTGCCGTCCGCCAGCAGCGATCCCTTGTGCAGCACCAGCACGCGGTCGGCCTCCTCGGCTTCCTCGACCCGGTGCGTGGCCCACAGCACGCACACGCCGCGCTCGCGTACATCCGCATGCAGGGCGGCGAGCAGGTCCTGGCGCGATTTCGGGTCGAGCCCGACCGTGGCCTCGTCCATCAGCAGCACCGCGGGGCGGTGCAGGCCCGCGCGCGCGAGCTCGACCTTGCGGCGGTTGCCGCCCGACAGCTCGCGCACCTTGCGGTCGAGGTCGGCGTCGATGTTCAGCCGCTCGCAGGCCGATGCGATGCGCTCGTTCGCGAGCCGCCGCGGCAGGCCGTGCAGGTCGGCCTGGAACAGCAGGTTGCGCCGGATGCTCAGGTCCAGGTCGAGCGACATCTGCTGGAACACCACGCCGATGTGGCGCAGCGCCGCGGTCGCGCAGCGGCGCAGCGAATGGCCGGCCACTTCGACCTCGCCTTCGTCGGCCGCGAACATGCCCGTGAGCACCTGGAACAGCGTCGACTTGCCCGCGCCGTTGGGCCCGAGCAGCGCCACGAACTGGCCCGCGGGCACATGCAGCGACAACGACTGCAGCGCCGTGCGTGTGCCGTAGCGCTTGGTTAAGTCGATGGTTCGCAGCATGTAGAACGATGGGGTCTGCCGGGCTTTCGGGGTCTCAATGGTATGGGTCGTTTGCTTTCGATCCGCAAATTCTGTGCCTCCGCAGATCGAGGGTTTTCACTGTGAGGTATCCCTGCTCATTTGCCCCGCGCGAGCGTCTCCGCACTCCCCTGCAAGCCCTGGTCGCTCGACATTCGTTACGTCGCACGAGACACTTTGCGTCAAATTTGATGCGCACACGATGCAGGGCCACGGCAATGCGCGGCGTGCGGCGTCGGACAGCGCATCGAACGCTCGGGATTTCCCCTAGGTTCGATGCCGGTCCCGGCGCGTCGCGGCATGCCGCCGCGCGTTGCATGCAGGTCTTCTCGCCCGGGCTCTTGCGAGTGGAAGCTTGCGCTTTCGCATCGACGGCACATGGGCATGGCGGACCAGCGCGGGTTGGAATGGCGGGCATGGATGTTGCGGTCCGCTGCTTTCGCCAAGGTGATCGAAAGATCCGCAGGCTGCTGCCATGACCGTGTTCAAAACCCACTGAGATGTGAGGAGACATTTATGAAGTTTTCCAGGCAGATCGCCGGCCGTCTCGTACGGCATATCGGCGTCGCGATGTTGGCTCTTCCGGCCTTGGCGCTTGCCAATGCCGACGTCGAGAAAAACATCGCCAACTCGAAGAACTGGGCCACGCAAGCGGGCGATATGTTCAACCAGCGATACAGCAAGTTGAACCAGATCACCAAGAGCAACGTGGGCAAGATGCAGGTTGCGTGGACCTTCTCCACCGGCGTGCTGCGCGGCCACGAGGGTTCGCCCCTGGTGGTCGATGGCGTCATGTACCTGCACTCGCCGTTCCCGAACAAGGTGTTCGCGCTCGACGTCGAGACCCAGAAGATCCTGTGGAAGTACGAACCCAAGCAGGACCAGTCGGTGATCGCGGTCATGTGCTGCGACACGGTGAACCGGGGGCTTGCCTATGCGGAAGGAAAGGTCTTCCTGCAACAGGCCGACACCACCCTCGTCGCGCTCGACGCCAAGACCGGCAAGGTGGCGTGGACGGTGAAGAACGGCGATCCGAAGGTCGGCGCCACCAACACCAATGCGCCCCACGTCTTCAAGGACAAGGTCATCACCGGCATCAGCGGCGGCGAGTTCGGCGTGCGCGGCTTCCTTGCCGCCTACAACATCAAGGACGGCAAGCTGGCGTGGAAAGGCTTCAGCACCGGGCCGGACGAAGAAATGCTGATGGACCCGGCCAAGACCATGACCTGGACCGACGGCAAGATGGCGCCGGTCGGCAAGGACTCTTCGCTCAAGACCTGGAAGGGCGACCAGTGGAAGATCGGCGGCGGCACCACCTGGGGCTGGTACAGCTACGACAAGGCGACCAATGCCGTGTACTACGGCACCGGAAACCCGTCGACCTGGAACCCGTCGCAGCGGCCCGGCGACAACAAGTGGTCGATGAGCATCTGGTCGCGCGACGTGGACACCGGCAAGGTCAACTGGGTCTACCAGATGACGCCGTTCGACGAGTGGGACTTCGACGGGATCAACGAAATGATCCTGGCGGACATCAACGTCAAGGGCAAGCCGACCAAGGCGCTGGTGCACTTCGACCGCAATGGCTTCGCCTACACGCTGGACCGCGTGACCGGCGCGCTGCTGGTGGCCGAGAAGTACGACCCCAAGGTGAACTGGGCCACGCACGTCGACATGAAGACCGGCCGGCCGCAGGTGGTTGCCAAGTATTCGACCGCGCAGAACGGCGCCGACGTCAACACCAAGGGCGTCTGCCCCGCAGCGCTGGGCAGCAAGGACCAGCAACCCGCCTCCTACGACCCCAACACCAAGCTCTTCTACGTGCCGACGAACCACGTCTGCATGGACTACGAGCCGTTCAAGGTCGAATACACGGCTGGCCAGCCGTATGTGGGCGCCACGCTCTCGATGTATCCCACGCCGGGCAGCCATGGCGGCATGGGCAACTTCATCGCGTGGGACGCAGGCACCGGCAAGATCGTGCAGAGCAAGGCCGAGAAGTTCTCGGTGTGGAGCGGCTCGCTGAACACCGCCGGCGGAATCTCCTGCTACGGCACGCTGGAGGGCTACCTGAAGTGCGTGGATGCCAAGGACATCAACAAGGAACTGTTCAAGTTCAAGACCCCGTCCGGCATCATCGGCAACGTGTTCACCTACGAGCACAAGGGCAAGCAGTACATCGGCGTGTTCTCGGGCATCGGCGGCTGGGCCGGCATCGGCATGGCTGCAGGCATCGACCCCGAGAAGAGCACCGAAGGCCTCGGCGCCGTCGGCGGCTACAAGGAACTGAGCCAGTACACCGAGCTCGGCGGCTCGCTGACCGTCTTCGCAGTACCCAAGTAAGACCGAGGAGACCTTAGCCGCTTCATGCGGACCGGGAGAGCACTCGCTGGAGGGCTCTCCCTCGTACTTTCAAAGATATCGGAGACCCAGGAGCCATGAAATTTCGTAAGTCAACGTTGCTGCCTTCCCTCGTCCTGCTTGCCGGCGTGGCCTGCACACTGGCCATTGCCGCGCCAGACCCCGCGCCCTACAAAGTAACCGATGGCTACAAGGTGGACCCCGAAACCATGAAGGGTTTCCGCACCTGGCGCTCCGCCGCTTGCGACCGTTGCCACGGCCCGAACCAGGAAGGCATGGTCGGCCCCTCGCTGATCAACAGCCTCAAGACAATGAAGAAGGAAGACTTCATCAAGACCGTGCGCGATGGAAGGCTCGACAAGGGCATGCAGAGCTTCGGCAACAACCCCGCGGTGATGGAGAACATCAACCAGCTCTACGCCTACCTCAAGGGCCGTTCCGACGGCGCGATCACCCGCGCCCGAGTGGAAGAAAACAAATGACCGCCCGGCAGCATGCTGCCAAGCCCCTTTCCCTGAGCGCCCGCCTGCGGGCGGGCCTGCTGGGCGCGGCATGCTGCTGCGCGCTGCTTCCCGCCCTGGCCCAGGAGACGCCGCCGCGCAAGGCGCTGCGCGTCTGCCAGGACCCCAACAACATGCCGTTCTCCAACACCAAGGGAGAGGGCATCGAAAACCGCATTGCCGAGCTGTTCGGCAAGACGCTGGGCCTGCCGGTCACGTACTACTCGTTCCCGCAGCGGCTGGCCTTCTTCCGCAACACGCTGCGCTTCAAGCTGCCGGGGCAGGACTACCCGTGCGACATCGTGATGGGCGTGCCCGTCGGGCTCGACGAGGTCTCGGTCACCAAGCCGTATTACCGCTCGACCTATGCGCTGGTCTTTCCCAAGGGCAAGGGCATGGACAACGTGGCCTCGGCGGAAGATTTTCTCAAGCTCGATGCGGCCAAGCTGAAGTCGCTGCGCATCGGCATCTACGACCGCTCGCCGGCTTCGCAATGGCTCAACAAGCATGGCCTGCTCGAACAGGGCGTGCCCTACAAGCTCATGAGCGCCGACCCCGCGCAATACCCGGGCGAGATCGTCGAGAAGGATCTGGCCGAAGGCAAGCTCGATGCCGTGGTCGTCTGGGGCCCGATCGCGGGCTTCTTCGCCCGCCGCGTCAAGAACCCGGCCCTCGTCGTGGTGCCGCTCAAGTCCGAAAAGGGCGTGCGGCTCGACTACCAGATGGCCATGGGCGTGCGCTACGGCGAGCGCGAATGGAAGCAGCAGATCGAGGGGCTGATCGAATCCAAGGCGCCCGAGATCCAGGCGATCCTGAAGGAATTCGGCGTTCCGGTGGTCGATGCGTCGTTCGGGGCTCCCACCAACTGAGTTGCCGTTCTTTCCCATGCGCTTCGCCCTCGCCGCTTCGCTCTGCGTCCTGCTCTTGCCCGCCCCGGCCTCGCATGCCGAGCCCGACAAGCGCGACTTTTCGCCCGCCGAACGCCTGCTGTTCATGACACCGCAACTGCAGGGCCTGCAGGCGCCCATGCTGCTGCGCTACACCTTCGGCAAGACCGGCAGCTTCGAAGAGCCATTTGCCGACAGCGTGACCGTTGCCCTGAGCGCCAAGGACGATGGCCGCTGCTGCGATGCCAAGGGCGTGTTCCTGAGCGGCGCGCGCAAGCTGCAGGTGCCCGACGTGCCGGCCGCCGATGGCAATCCCGTCATCCTCTATTTTCTGGAGCATGACGTGCGCGAGATGAAGCGGCTCACGCGCGGCTCCGACTATCACTTCCGCAAGCGCATCCGCATGGCGATCTACCAGGACGCCGAAGTGCGCGAGGTGTCGCTGCGCTACCAGGGCCGCGCCATCAAGGGCAAGGAAATCGTGTTCAGCCCCTTCCTGGACGACCCCAATCGGCCGAAGTACGAAAAGTTCGCGACCAAGAGCTACCGCTTCACGCTGTCCGACGCGGTGCCGGGCGGCGTCTACGGCATCCGCACTTCCGTCCCAGGCGAAAGCGCCGCGGCCCAGCCGCTGCTCGTCGAGGAACTTCTCATCGACGGAGCCAAGGCGCCGGCGCGCTAGCGCCGCGCTTCTCTCGAACATCAGCGAACGCCATGAAAAAAACAGTCCGCCTTCTTTGTTGTCTTCTCGGCCTTCCGATGGCGGTGCATGGCGCGCCGCACGCCAACGACTTTCCCACCGTGGACCGGGTGCTGTACGTGCAGGAATGCATCGCCGCGCATCCGGACGCCGGCAACTTCGAAATGACGAACAAGTGCTCCTGCGCCCTCGACGCGCTGGCAAGGGAAATCAGGTACTCGGAATACGTGGACCTGAGCACCGCCGCCAAGGCCACCACCATCGGCGGCGAGCGCGGCGGCTACATCCGCGATTCGGAAAAACTGCAGGCCGACATCAAGCGCTACAAGGCGCTCCAGGCCAAGGCGAACAAGGGCTGCTTCATCGGCCCGGCCACCGCGCGCTGAGCCGCGTCCCGGGCAGATCGCCATGACGGGTACCGCAACACCTGTGCACGCCGGGGTTGCCGCCATGCTGCTCTGCGCCTCGGCCTGGGCCTCGCCGTTCGCCTACATCACCAACCAGGGCAGCCATGACGTGTCGGTGATCGATCTCGCCTCCGAGCAGGTGGTGGCCACCGTTCCCGTGGGCCGGTCGCCGGCCGGCGTGGTGGCGTCCAGCCGCGCCGGCAAGGCGTTCGTCTCCAACCCCGACAGCAAGACCATCTCGGTCATCGACATGCGCCAGCAGAAGGTCGTGAACACGCTGCCGGCCGGAGACGGGCCGGTGGGCATCGACATCTCGGGCGACGGCCGGCACCTGTACGTGGCCGACTGGTACAGCAGCCAGCTGCTGGTGTTCGACGCGCAAGCCACCGGTGCCGCAAGGCCCCTGGCGTCGATCGCGGTCGGCCGTGCGCCCGCCGGCGTGGCCGCACATCCCGACGGCACCACCGTGTTCGTGGCCGAGCGCGACGACGACAGCGTGGCCGTGGTCGACGCGGCCGCACGGCGGGTGCTGGCGCGCGTGCGTGTCGGCAGCCATCCGTTCGCGCTGCTCTACGACGCTGCGCGCTCGCGGCTCTATGCGCTCAATGTGCAGAGCAACGACGTTTCGGTGGTCGACATGCGCGATGCGCGCCGGCCCGCCGTCATCGCCACGGTGAAGGTGGGCAAGGCCCCCTACGGCGCCGCGCTGGCGCAGGGCGGCGCACTGCTCTACGTGACCAACCAGCATGAAGACACGGTCAGCGTGATCGACGCCGACTCGCTGAAGCTGCTGCGCACCCTCCCCGGCTTCGCCTACCCGGAAGGCATTGCCGCGCACGGCGACCGCGTCTATGTCGTGAACTGGATGGACGACAACGTGCAGGTGCTCGATGCCGCGAGCGGGCAGAAGCGCAAGACCATCGCCACGGGGCAGAACAGCCGCGGGTTCGGCGCCTTCATCGGCGCGCCGATCGAGCCCTGACATATTTCTCGACCGATTTTTTTCTCCACCTCATCACGGACGTTTCCATGCTGACACACCCTTCCGGCCGACGGGCTCTCTCCGTTCTTCTCGCATCGATCCTGCTCGCCGCATCGGCCCCGAGCCAGGCCCACGGGCCCACGCGCCAGAAGGTGAGCGAAAAGGTCACCATCGAGGCGCCAGCCGATGCCGTGTGGGCCAAGATCAAGAATTTCAACGCGCTGAAGGACTGGCATCCGGCAGTGGCCGACAGCGCGGCCGACAAGGGCAACACCGAAGGCTCGGTCAGGACCGTCAAGCTCAAGGGCGGCGGCACGCTGGTCGAGACGCTCGAGGGCTACGACGACGCGAAGATGAAATACAACTACCGCGCCAAGGATGGCGGGGCGCTGCCGGTCACCAACTACACCTCCGTGCTCTCGGTGGTGGCCGACGGCGGCAAGTCGGTCGTCGAATGGCGCGGCGCCTTCTACCGCGGCTATCCCAACAACGATCCGCCGCCGGACCAGAACGACGAAGCCGCGATCAAGGCCGTGACCGACGTCTACCGCGGCGGGCTCTCCCACCTGAAGAAGATGATGGAGTCGAAATAGCCCCGGACACCGGAGCCGGCAACACCATGGGCACCGAAGAACAACTCGAAGACTGGCGCCGCCTCGCGCTGCGCGTCGAAAGCGAAGTCGCGAAAGCGATCATCGGCCAGACCGAGACGATCCGCCTCATCAACGTGGCGCTGTTCGCGCGCGGCCACGTGCTGCTCGAAGGCGACGTGGGCGTCGGCAAGACCACGGTGCTGCGCGCCTTCTCGCGCGCCATCGGCGGCGACTTCGAGCGCGTCGAGGGCACGGTCGACCTGATGCCCGGCGACCTGGTCTATCACACCTACGTCGATGCCGAAGGCCGGCCGCGCATCGACCCGGGGCCGCTGCTGCGCCACGGCGAGCGCCTGGTCACCTTCTTCTTCAACGAGATCAACCGGGCCCGGCCGCAGGTGCAGTCGCTGCTCTTGCGCGCGATGGCCGAGCGCACGGTGTCGGCCTTCGACCGCGAGTACAGCTTTCCGCACATGACGGTGTTCGCCGACCGCAACAAGGTCGAGCGCGAAGAGACCTTCGAGCTGGCTTCGGCGGCGCGCGACCGCTTCATGTTCGAACTCAACATGCCCAAGCCGGCCGACCGCGGCATCCGCCGGTCGCTGGTGTTCGACACTGTCTACCACGACACCGAAAGCCTGATCGACAAGGTGGCGCCGGCCATCCTGCCCTGGGACCGGCTCAACGCCATTGCCGCGCAGGTGCAGCACAGCGTGCGCGCCAGCGAGACCATCGAGCGCTATGTGCTCGACGTGTGGGAGGCCACCGAGGCGCCGCAGAAGTTCGGCATCCGGCTCGATGGCGTGGACATGGACCGCCTGATTCTTGCCGGCGCCAGCCCGCGCGGCATGAGCGCGCTGCTGCGCGCGGCGCGCACCGTCGCCTGGCTCGAAGGCCGCTCGCACCTGGAGCCTGCCGATCTGGCGGCGGTGCTGCCCTCGGTGCTCGGGCACCGCGTCTTCTTCACGCCCGTCTACGAGTTGCGCCGCGCAGAACTCTCGGAAGCGCTGGTGACGCAGATCATGGACAGGATCGCCGCTCCCTGATGCCATGGACCGCGTCGATGAATTCCACTACCAGCTGCCGCGCCGCTTCGGCGGCTGGCGCCCGGGCGCGCAGCGCGGGCTGAGCCAGGGAAGCGGGCAGGAATTCGCCGCGCACCGGCGGCTGTTCGACCACCCCGACCCGCGCCGCATCGACCTGCGCGCGAGCGTGCGCGAGGGCCGCGGCGACTGGCTGGTGCGCATCCACCGGCTGCGCGTGGCCATTCCCGTGCATGTGGTGGTGGATGTGTCGGCCTCGATGCATTTCGGCGCCGAGCGCCGCAAGCTCGACGTGGTGGCCGACCTGGTCGAGGCGCTGGGCTACAGCGCCTTTCGCGCCGGCGACACGGTCGGCCTGCTGGCCTTCGATCAGCGCGAGCGCCCGGACCTCTTCGTGCCCGCGCGCCACAGCCGCGGCAACGGCAGCCTGATGGCGCGGATGCTGCGCGAGTGCCGTGCAGCCACGGGACCGGCGCCCACGGACGACAGCGCGCTGGCGGGCCTGCGGCGCACCACCGAACGCCTGGTGGGCCGCGGCGGGCTGGTGTTTCTCGCTTCGGACTTTCACTGGCCGATTGCCGCGCTCGGCGAGCTGCTCGAGCAGTTCGCGCCCGCCTGCGTGGTTCCGCTGGTGGTCTGGGATCCGGCCGAAACCGAGCCGCCGGACGCCCGTGCGCTGGTGGCGCTGCGCGATGCCGAAACCGGCGCGCGGCGCAGCCTGTGGATGCGCGAGTCGCTGCGCGTGCGGTGGCGCGAATCGGTTGCGGCGCGGCGCGCCGAACTCACCGCCTTGTTCAACGCGCACGGCATGCCGCCCTTTCACCTGCATGGCCGTTTCGACGCCGAAGCGCTCACGCGCTATTTCCTGGAGACGGCGGCATGAACCCCGTGAATGCAGCCGTGCTCGCCATGGCGCTGGCCGTGGGTCCGTCCGGTCTGGCGCTGGCCGCCGATTCTGCGAAACCCGCCACGACCGCAACAGCCGCAACAGCCACCATCGAGCAGCCGCGCAGCTTCGGCCACGTGCTCGGCGATGTGCTCACGCAGCGCGTGCTGCTCGAGCAGCAAGGCCGGCCGCTCGAGCTTGGCGCGCTGCCCGCCGCGGCGCGCATCGATCTCTGGCTCGAACGCAGGCCATCGCGCATCGAGACCGATGCAGAGGGACGGCGCTGGCTCGCAGTCGAATACCAGATCATCAATGCACCGCGGAACCTCACAGCCATCTCGCTGCCGGCCCTGGCGATCGCCACCGCCTCGGGCTCGGCGCTCGCGCTGCCCGCATGGCCGGTCAGCATCGGACCGCTGACGCCGGCAGAAGCCTTCGGCCAGGGCGATCTGCAGCCGCTGCGGCCGGACCGCCCGGTCGCGGCGCTTCCGACCTATGCCATCGAGCGGCATCTGAAGCTCTCGCTTCTTGCGCTGCTCGCGGTGCTGCTGGCCTGGCTCGCCTGGTGGGCGTGGCGCAACATGCGCGAAGCGCAGCAGCTTCCGTTCGCACATGCCTGGCGCGAGCTCAAGCGCATCGACGATCCGGCGAGCCCGGAAGCCTGGCGCGTGGTGCACCGCGCGCTCAACCGGAGCGCCGGGCGCGTGGTGCACGGCGCCAGCCTGCCGCAGCTGCTGGCCGATGCGCCCTACCTGCGCCCGCTGCAGCCGCGCCTGGAGGATTTCTACCGCGAGTCGACGCGGCGCTTCTTCTTTGCCGAAAGCGCCGCCGCCCCGGCCCAGCCCCAGGCCGCCTATCCGCTCAAGCCGCTGTGCCGGGCGTTGCACAACGCGGAGAAGCGCCACCGGCATTGACATGCGCTTCGACCTTGCCCAGCCCTGGATGCTCGCTCTGCTGCCGCTCGCGCTGCTGCCGCTGCTGCGCAGGCGCGGCGATACGCTGGGCTTCTCGTACCTTGCCTGGCTGCCGGCCGATCGGGTCGGCCGCCTGGTCGGTTTCCTGTGGCGCGCATTCGCGGTCGGCGCCATGGCCTTCACGGTTCTGGGACTCTCGGGGCCGGGCCAATCGGGCGCCGTAGTCGAGCGCGCCGGACGCGGCGCCGAGGTGCTGATCCTGATGGACCGCAGCAGCAGCATGGACGCGACGGTGCACACCAACGGCCTGCAGACCGCGGGCCGCATGTCGCAGGAACCCAAGGCCAAGGTCGTGCGCGACCTGCTGAGCGAATTCGTCGCCAAGCGGCCCGACAACCGCTTTGCCTTCATGACCTTCAGCACGGTGCCGATCGCCGTGGTGCCGTTCACGCAGAAGACCGACACGGTGCAGGCCGCGCTCGCCGCCACCGCCATCGGCCGTGGCCTGCCCGAAACCCGCATGGGCGTGGCACTGCTGGCCGCCATCGAGGAATTCGAAGGCCGCAGCTATTCGGGAAGCCGCGTGATCCTGATCGTTTCGGACGGCGGCGCCCAGCTCGACGAGCCGACGCGGCAGCGCGTGCATGCCGGCCTCGCGCGCGAGAAGATCGGCCTGTACTGGATCTATGTGCGCAGCGGCCCCAACTCGCCCAACCTCAATACCGAGACGGTCTCGGCCTACGGCCTCGGCGAAGAACTGGCGCTGCACCAGTTCTTCAAGACGCTGAGCACGCCCTACCGGCTCTATCAGGTCGACGACTCCAATGCCATGGCCGCCGCCATGGCCGAGATCGACCGGCAGCAGAATTTTCCGCTCACCATCCATGAACGCGTGCCGCGGCGCGACCACGGCGCGGCGTTCTACCTGGCAGCGATGCTGTGCTGCATGGGCCTGCTCGCCTGCCGCGCCGTGCAGCTGCAGAGCTGGCGAAAAGAAACCCCATGAAGCGACGCACGGTTCACCTGGTCTTCGGCGTGCTGAGCCTGTGCTGTATCGGCGCGGCACTGGAGCGTGGGCTGCGGCTGCGCCATGCCATGGGCCTGAACGCCGAGATCGCCCGCATCGCCGCCACGCCGCTCGGCAAGGACGCGACGACGGCGCCGATCTCGGCCCCGCGCGAACTGCAGTTGGCCCAGGCGCTGGCCCTCTCGAAGACCGGTGCGCACGACGCCGCGCTCAAAGGCTATGCGAGCCTGATCCAGGCCGGCGAGCGCGATCCCGTCGCGCAGCAGGCGTTGTTCAACCTGGGCAACATGTACCTGCGCCAGGGCATGGCGCAAGAGGCCGGTGCGCTGCCGCTGTTCGAACTCGGCAAGCAGCGGCTGCGCGACCTGCTGCGCGCCACGCCGCAGGACTGGGACGCGCGCTACAACCTGGAGCGCGCGCTGCGGCTCGCGCCCGAAGACCACGAAGCCTTCTCCGCCGAGCAGCAACCGGCGCACGAGCAGCGCCGGGTCCGGGTGCCGGGCTTTGTCGCTGGAGACCTGCCGTGAGAGCGTCGTTGCCGCGCGGGCGGTGGCTTTCCGTCTTGCGGCGCTTTGCCGGCAGCACCGGCAACGGGCCGCTGCTGCTCGCCCTGCTGCTGCTGGCGCTCGCCGTTTGGCCGCCGCGCGTGCAGCTGCAGCGCCCGGTGTTCAACTGGCAGGTCAGCTTCGACATCACGCAGAGCATGAACGTGGAAGACGTGGAGCTGGACCACGCAGCCGTCAGCCGGCTCACGCTCGCGCGCGCCGCCATGCGCGATGTGCTCGGTGCGCTGCCCTGCGGCTCCAAGGTGGGCTGGAGCGTCTTCGCGGACTACCGCTCGCTGGTGATCCTTTCGCCGGTCGAGGTCTGCAGCCACTACGAGGAACTGCTGGCTTCGCTCGAACGCATCGACGGCCGCATGCGCTGGGCCAATGCCAGCAATGTGAGCAAGGGCGTGACCTGGGCCGTGCGCGGGGCCCGCAGCGTGGGGCCCGACACCCGCTTCGTCTTCATCAGCGACGGGCAGGAATCGCCGCCGCTGCGCATCAACGAGACACCGCCCATGACGGACATCAAGCCCGGCGAGGTGATGGGCTGGCTGATCGGCGTGGGCGGCGACGTGCCGGTGCCCATTCCCAAGACCGGCAGCAACGGCGAACCCGCGGGCTACTGGCGGGCCGACGAGGTGGTGCAGGGCTCGGCCATCGGCAGCGCGCTGAACCACGAACATCTGTCCGAGCTGCGGCAGGACCACCTGCGCGCGCTGGCCGAGCTGGTGGGCGTGAACTACCGGCGCCTGAACGCGCCCGACGCCCTGAAGACAGCCATGCTGGACCGCCGCTACGCCCGGTATCTGCCTGCGGACACCGACCTGCGCTGGATTCCGGCGCTGCTCGCGCTGCTGCTGCTGGTGTGGCGGTTCGCGCCGGATTTCGGGCTGCGGTCCACCCGCTTGCCACGCAAGTGGAACGCCGGGATTGCTTCAGCGCCGATTCGCCTGTAGGTAGCCATATCGAAAGGTCGCGTTTGCCCGCAAATGAGGATTTGTGCCGATTTGTTCCCCTATAGGCAAACTAATTATCCCATATTGTTCCCCTTTAGGCTAACATCAGCAGCCCTTCTGCAAGCCTATAGGCTAACAAATGGCCACGAATCTCAATCAACTCCGCGTCGAGCAGGTCGATGGCGCGCTGGAGCCTTACCGCAAAGTCGGAGGAATGTCCGTTCCGGCGGGGGGATGGCTGCGGGCCGTCCGCGAAGCACTGGGCCTGACCGTCCGGCAACAGGCAGCGCGCGTAGGAATTGCAGTGGCCACACTGCACAAGTCCGAACAGTCTGAAGCCCACGAACGCATTTCATTGGCACAGCTGCGGAAACTCGCTGAAGGGCTGGACTGCGAACTTGTCTACGGCCTGGTGCCCCGCAAGCCGCTGGCTGAAATGGTCCAGGAACAAGCGTCCCGGATCGCCCGCTCCGAAATACTGGGCGTGGCGCATTCGATGGACCTTGAAGACCAGCGGCCGAGCGAAGCCTATGTGCGCAGGCAACTGGATCAGCGCCGCGCGGAACTGCTCTCCGGGAAGTGGTCAAGTCTGTGGCGGTAGCGCTCCAATACCAGGCAGGTCAAACCCCGCTCGATGCCGACGAACTCGGGCAACTCGCTCCAAAGCACATCACCACGCAGGGCCAGCTCAACGAGTGGGAGCAGACCAACATCGTCGAAGCGCTCAAATGGCTCAAGCGCGGCCGGCATCCCGCCGTGTTGACCGAGGCGTTCTGCCGCCAGTTGCACAAGCAAATGTTCGGCAAGACCTGGAAGTGGGCTGGAACCTTCAGGCAATCCGACAAGAACATCGGAGGCGATTGGCGTCAGGTCTCGACGCAGTTGCGTCAATTGCTCGACAACACCCAGTTCTGGGTCAATGACAAAGTCTTTCCGCTGGACGAAATCGCGGTCCGATTTCACCATCGCCTCGTACTGGTCCATGCCTTTCCAAACGGCAATGGCCGGCATGCACGGCTGATGACGGACAGCCTTTTGAACCAGGCCGGAGGCCATGCCTTTTCCTGGGGCAACGAGGGCAGCCTGGTGGCTGGCGGCGGGGTCCGAGACAGCTACCTGGACGCGCTGCGAACGGCCGATGCCGGCGACATCACCAAGCTGATGGCCTTTGTCCGGAGTTGATATTCAGCCGCAGCGCGCTCTGCGGCTGCGACCGCGCGCCCGCCGCACTCATGCGTGCGGCGTAACGAGTGCCGCAGAAAGCCGCCGGGAGTTTGCAGGATCGCGAAACACCAGCGGATGCTCCGTCGGCGCCGCCGGGTCGCGCGCGGCCGCATGCGCCACCGCCTCCACCACCCGATGGTGGTCCGGGCTCTTCGCGCACACGGGATCGGCGGCGGCCGCGTCCTGCGCCAGCAGATAGGCCTGGCAGCGGCAGCCGCCCAGGTCCTGCTCGCGCTGGTCGCAGCTCGCGCAAGGCTCCTTCATCCAGCCGGTGCCGCGGTAGCGGTTGAAGCCTTCCGAATCGAACCAGATATCGCGCACGCTGTGCGCCTTCACGTTCGGAA
Source organism: Variovorax paradoxus (assembly GCF_030815975.1). Lineage (NCBI taxonomy): Bacteria > Pseudomonadati > Pseudomonadota > Betaproteobacteria > Burkholderiales > Comamonadaceae > Variovorax > Variovorax paradoxus. The sequence goes on along the minus strand of NZ_JAUSXL010000002.1, from coordinate 4,364,448 downwards.
ATTCGAGGCCCGGCAGCATCTTGGCGGTGTGGCAAGGCAGCGCAGTGCCGTCGGGCGCCACGGTAAGGAACATGCTGCCCCAGCCGTTGACGCATTTCTTGGCCTTGCCCTCGTGGTAGTCGGGCGCGACAAAGAAGATGCGCATGCGCTCGCCGAGCCGCTTGCGCCAGGCGTCGGTCACCTCTTCGGCATGGCGCAGCTGCTCGTGCGTCGGCAGCAGCTGGTCGCGGTTCACGAAGGCCCAGGAGTAGTACTGGGTGTTGGCAAGTTCGAGGTACTCGGCGCCCATCTCGTGCGCCATTTCGATGATGCGGTCGATGTGGTCGATGTTCATGCGGTGGATCACCACGTTCAGCACCATCGGCCAGCCCTGGTCCTTGATGATCTTCGCCACCCGGTTCTTCAGCTCGAAGGTTTTGGTGTGCGAGAGAAAGTCGTTCATCTCGCGCGTGGAGTCCTGGAACGACAGCTGCACGTGGTCCAGGCCCGCGGCCTTCAGCGCCGCGGCGCGCTGCGCCGTGAGGCCGACGCCCGAGGTCAGCAGGTTGGTGTAGTAGCCCAGGCGCGCGGCCTCGGCAATGATGATCTCGAGGTCGTCGCGCAGCAATGGCTCGCCGCCCGAGAGGCCGCATTGCACCGCGCCGAGCTCGCGGCCTTCGCGCAGCACGCGCAGCCAGTCTTCCGTGCCCAGCTCGTTCTCCTGCTGCGCGAAGTCGACCGGGTTGAAGCAGAACACGCAATGCAGCGGACAGCGGTAGGTCAGCTCCGCCAGCAGCCAGAGCGGCGGTCCGGGGCGCGGTGCCACCTGTGTCATGCGGCGTCCCAGCGCAGCCAGTTCTGCTGCGCCGCCATCTCGACGAAGCCACGCACCTCGGGTTCGAGCCCGGTGGTGCCGAAGGCCTGCTCCAGGTCGGCCACGATGGCCGCGACGCTGCGCTCGCCGTCGCAGCGCTTCATGATCTCGCCCGCGCTGCCGTTGAGCCGCACCATGCCCTCGGGATAGAGCAGCACATGGCAATCCTGCGCTGGCTCCCATTGCAGGCGGAAGCCGGGGCCGATGCGGGGTTTGCTGTCCGCGGTGAGCGCGGTCTTGTTCGCGGTCATGCGCCGTTCACGCCGTAGCGCGTCGCCATTGCATCGTTCATGGCCCACAGGATGTCGAGCTTGAACTGCAGCACCTCGATCGCGCGCTCCTGCATCGCGCGGGTGTCGAAGTGGTCGAGCGTGATCGCCAGGCCCTGCTCCACATCGCGCCGCGCCTGGCTCACGCGGTTGCGGAAATAGTCGAGGCCCGCCGGCTCGATCCACGCATAGTGCTCGGGCCAGGTGGCCAGGCGCTGCTTGTGGATCTCGGGCGCGAAGAGTTCGGTGAGCGAGGAACACACCGCCTCCTGCCACGGCGCGCGGCGCGCGAAGTTCACGTAGGCATCGACCGCGAAGCGCACCGCGGACACCACGTGGCGCAGGTCGCGCACCTCTTCGCGTGCCAGCCCCACGGCCTCGGCCAAGCGCAGCCAGGCCTCGACGCCGCCTTCGTCCTTGACCCCGCCGAGCTCGAAGCCGTCGTGGTCGAGGATGCGCTGCACCCAGCCGCGGCGCACCTGCGGGTCGGGGCAGTTCGAGAGCACGGCCGCGTCCTTGATCGGGATCGCGATCTGGTAGTAAAAGCGGTTCGCCACCCAGCCGCGGATCTGCTCGGGCGTGGCCTGGCCGCTGTTGAGCATGACGTTGAACGGATGATGGATGTGGTAGCTGCGGCCGCGCTCGCGCAGCTTGGCTTCGAACTCCTCGCGGCTCCATGCCGGGCCGGCTTTCTCGCTGTCAGCGGCCGGGCGCGATGAATCTTGAATCCTGTCGGCATGCATGGCGGGGCTCGGTGCTTTCAGAGTTGGATGGTCATCCCGTCCTCGCACGGCTCGATGCCTGCGCGCCGCAGCGCCGCATGCTCATCGGAGTCTTCGTCGAGGATGGGATTGGTGTTGTTGATGTGGATCAGCATGCGCCGCGCGGTGGTGGCGGGCAGCTTCGACAGCCACTCGATCATGCCGCCCTCGCCCGATTGCGGCAGGTGGCCGATCTCGCGCGCGCGCTTGCTGCTCACGCCCAGGCGAACCATCTCGTCGTCGGTCCAGAAGGTACCGTCCACCATGACCGCATCGGCGCTTGCCATGGCATCGAACACGGGCGGCGTGATGGCGCCCAGGCCGGGCGCGTAGAACAGGCTCTTGCCGCTCTTGCGGTCGAGGATGGTCACGCCGATGTTGTCGCCCGGCACCTGCTGCTCGCGGTGCGGCGAATACGGCGCGGCCTTGCCGGTCAGCGCCAGCGCGCGGAAGACGAGGCCGGGCACGCCGGGCACTTCGAAGGCATTGCCGTCGAGCGCGATCGGGTGGCGCGCCACGCCGCAGTAGTGCGAGAGCACGCGCAGCACGGGATTACCCTCGCTCAGGTCTTCGGCGACCGGGTCGGTGCACCACAGCGGCAGCGGCGTGCCGCGCTCGCGCAGCATGAAGAGGCCGGTGGCATGGTCGACCTGCCCGTCGATCAGCACTACGCCCGCGATCGCGGTGTCGCGCATCGCACGTGCCGGCTGCAGCACGGGGCTGCTGCGGATCTGCTCCAGGATGTCGGGCGAGGCGTTGAACAGCACGCCATCGGCACCATCGTCGGGGCGCACGAAGATCGACGACTGCGTGCGCGGCTTGGCGCGCACCGTGCCCGCGCGCACGCCGGCGCAATTGGGGCAGTTGCAGTTCCATTGCGGAAAGCCGCCGCCGGCGGCAGAGCCCAGGACGGTGATGCGCATCGGGGGATGAAAAAAGGAAGACGGAGGGGCTCTAAACAACCCGCCCCGGGCGTGCCGGGGCGGGTTGTCACGAGGCGCAGCTCAACGAGCGCTGACGTACATCGTGATCTCGAAGCCGAAGCGAAGATCGGTGGCCGTCGGGGTTTCCCACTTCATATGGTGTCTCCTGCAAAGGTTGCACAGCGCCACGTGGCGGCTGCGGGAACTTCGTGTGCTCCAGCACGCATATTGAACCCATGGACCGCCCAGACCCAGCCATGAAATCATGAATAGCACTTCATGATTTTCATGAATAGCGGCAACAGGGCCACCGCGTACCATGGCCCTCGTGCTTCCTACCGGCCTGTACCCCGAATCTCCTCCCTGGCGCACCCACGCATTGGAGGTGTCGCATGGCCATGTGCTGCATGTAGAAGAAAGTGGTGACCCCGCCGGAATCTGCGCCGTCGTGCTGCACGGCGGGCCCGGCTCGGGCACTTCGCCGCTGCTGCGGCGCTTCTTCGATCCGGCGCGATACCGCGTGATCGGCATCGATCAGCGCGGCGCCGGCCGGAGCCGCCCGCGCGGCGCGACGGTGCACAACAGCACGGCCGAACTTCTGGACGATCTGCGGCATGTGCGCGAGCAGCTCGAGGTGCCGCGCTGGCTCGTGGTCGGCGGCTCGTGGGGCGCCACGCTGGCGCTGGCCCATGCGGCGTTCGAGCCGCAGGCGGTGGCGGCCCTGCTGCTGCGCGCGGTGTTCCTGCCGCGGGCCGAAGAGATCGACGCCTTCTTCCAGGACAGCGCCGGCCGCGCACCCGACGCGTGGGCGCGGTTCGCGTCCGTGGCGCCGGCGAGCGAACGCCACGACATGCTTGGTTTCCTGGCCCGCGGCCTGCAGCAGGTACCGGCCGATGGCGACGCAGACCTGCCCCGGCAGCTCGCGCTGGCCTGGTGGCGTTGGGAACAAACGCTGGCGCGCGGCGCAGCCATGCCAACCGGCGAGCCATCGCCGTCCGGCGTCGAGCCCGATCGCGACACGCTCGACGCGCTGGTCGACCGCTATCGCGTGCAGAGCCATTACCTGCGGCACCGCTGCTGGCTCGATGCGCCTGCGCTGCTGGACCGCCTGGCTGCACTGCCCCGCGTGCCCACGCTGCTGCTGCATTCCCGCGACGACCGGATCTGTGCGCCGCATGGCGCGCAGGCCGTGCACGATCGCATCGCGTACAGCCGGCTGCAGTGGATCGATGGCGCTGGCCACGATCCGGCGCACCCGGCCATGGCCGGTGCGATGGTTGCCGCGCTCGACGGCTACGCGCGGCACGGCCACTTCGGCAACGCGCCCGCGCCATGACGCTGCGCCTGAAGATCAACCTGATCGTCAGCCTGCTGACGCTGCTGTTCGTCGCGGCCATGCTCGCGCTGCAGCTGCGCGCCATGCGCGAATCGGTGCACGAGGAAGTCGTGGCGGCGAATCGCGTGGCCGCGCAGCTGCTGAACCGCACCGCTTGGCTCTACGCGGCCCAAGGCACGCCCGCCATGCTGTCGTTCCTGCAGGGCGTGGGGCGCGTGCGCTCCAACGACATCACGCTGCTCGACAGCGAGGACCGCGTGCTGTACAGCTCGCCGACCTCGGTCTACAAGGCCGGCCGCGATGCGCCGGACTGGTTCGCGGGCCTGGTCTCGCCGCCGCCCTCGCAGCTGTCCATCGCCTTTCCGGGCGGCCGGCTCGCGGTGGTTTCCAACGCTTCGCGCGCCGTGCTCGACGCATGGGACGATTTCGTGCTGCTGATGCTCAGCGCGCTGGGCCTGCTGGCGATCGTCAATGCGGGCGTGTTCTGGCTCGTGGGCCGTGCGACGCGCCCGTTCGCGGACATCGTGCACGCGCTGAACCAGCTCGAGAGCGGGCGCTTCGACGTGTCGCTGCGCGCCCTGCCCGGCACCGAGGCGGCGGCCATCGGCGCCGCCTTCAACCGCATGGTCGGCATGCTGCAGCAGCACATCGAGACCGAACGGCGCGCCGTGCGCGCTGAAAACCGCCTGTCCGAAAGCCGCGAGCTGGGCCGCTGGGTCGACCAGAAGATCGAGCAGGAACGCCGCCTGATCGCGCGCGAGCTGCACGACGAGCTGGGCCAGTCGGTCACCGCGATGCGCAGCATGGCCCTGTCGATCGCGCAGCGCGTGCAGGCGCTCGATCCGCAGGCCGAGCAGGCGGCGCGGCTGATCGCCGAGGAATCGGGGCGGCTCTACACGGCCATGCACGGCATGATCCCGCGCCTGACGCCGCTGGTGCTCGACAAGTTCGGCCTGGTGGCCGCGCTCGAAGACCTGGTGGAGCGAACCCGCAACAGCCATGGCGGCGTGCAGATCGACTGGCATCTGGAGATCGAACTCGATCGCCTGCGGCTCGACACCGACACCGCGCTGGTGCTGTACCGCGCCGCGCAGGAAGGCATCACCAACGCCCTGCGGCATGGCGAGGCGCACCGGATCGTGCTGGCCCTGCAGGGCGACGAACAGACCGTGAAGCTCACGCTGACCGACGACGGCCGGGGCCTGCCCGGCCCTGACGCCGCCAGGGAAACCAGCACAGGGCACTATGGCCTGCGTTGGCTTGCCGAGCGCATCGACAGCCTGGGCGGCGACCTGCGCCTTGAACCCGCCGCGCCCAGCGGCGCCCAACTGACGGTGCGCCTGCCCTTGCCGGCGGCCGCCACGGAGAACCCATGAACCAAGCGAATCAGCCGATTCGAGTGATGCTGGTGGACGACCATGCGCTGGTGCGCATGGGCTTTCGCATGCTGCTGGCCGACGCGCAGATCGAGGTCGCGGCCGAGGCCGACACCGGCGAACAGGCCTGCCAGGACTATCCGCAGGTGCGGCCCGACGTTGTGGTGATGGACCTGTCGATGCCCGGCATGGGCGGCCTGGAAGCGCTGCGCCGGCTGCTGGCGCACGACCCCAAGGCGCGCGTGCTGGCGCTCTCGGCGCACGAGGACACGATCCATCCGCGCCGTGTGCTGCGCGCCGGCGCACTCGGCTACCTGGCCAAGCGCAGTGCGCCCGATGCACTGATTGCCGCGGTGAAGGCGGTGGCGCGCGGCGATCGCTACATCGACGCCAACACCGCGCAGGCGCTGGCCACCGCGCAGATCGAAGGCGAGGCCAATCCGGCCGACCTGCTCAGCGAGCGCGAGTTCTCGGTCTTCATCCAGCTTGCGCGCGGCATGACGGTAGCGCAGATTGCCAGCACGCTGAATCTTTCGCTCAGCACGGTGGGCTCGCACCTGTACCGCGTCAAGCAGAAGCTGGGCGCCACCAACCAGGCGGAGCTGACATGGGTGGCGCTGCGGTGGGGGCTGATCCAGGTCTAAGGTCCAGCGCGACCGCGCCGGCTTGGCGGTTCAGCTGCGTTCGAGGATCGGCCAGCCGGCTTCGATGGCCCGCGCGCGCAGGCGCTGGTCCGGCGCCACCGCCACCGGATCGGACACGGCGCACAAGAGCGGCAGATCGCTGGCCGAATCGGAATAGAACCACGACTGCTCGAGCGCTTCGAGCCGCGTGCCGCGCAGGGCCAGCCACTGGTTCACGTGCGCCAGCTTGTGGACGCCGAAGCACGGGTCGCCGTCGATGGCGCCGTCGAGCGTGTCGTCGATCACCAGGGACCGCGTCGCCAGCACGTCGGCCACGCCGAACACGCGGCCGAAGGGCTCGGCGATGAAGCGCGTGGTGGCGGTCACGATGGCGCAGAGGTGGCCCGCGTCCTGATGCTTTCGCACCAGCGCGCGCATCGGCTCTGGCACCCGCGGCGCAATCTCGGCTTCGAATTCCGCCGCCCATTGGCGCAGCGCGGCCATGCCGAAGCTCGCGAGCGGCGCGACGCTGGCGCGATGCAGCTCGCGAATGTCCAGCGTGCCGTCCACGTACTGCTGGCAGTAGCCCAGGTAGACCGTCTCGGCATCCGCCGGCAGCACGCCGCGCGCCACCAGGAAGCGCGTCCAGGCCATGCCGCTGTCGAACGGGATCAGCGTGTGGTCGAGATCGAACAGAGCGAGCTTCATTGAAGGAGCGACAGCGGACTGCGCATCGGCATTGCGCAAGTACGCAGCTACGCAGCAGCCGAAGCCTCTTGCGGCCTCAGCTCAGATTGAGTGAGCAGCTGCGCCGGCAGTACACCGCGCAGCGCATTGCAAACCACGAGCTTCTGCGCCGCCCGCAAATCTTCCAGGGTCAGGCTGCGCTCCGTGGCCTCCCATATCGAATCTTCGATCAGCACGCCGCGCATCACGCCGGGCAGCGCGCCATCCGAAACGGGCGGTGTCCACCAGCGTCCGTCGATGCGCGCGAACACCGTGCTGCGCCCGCCTTCGACGAGCCGGCCGTCTTCGGTGAAGAACAGGCTGTCGAAAGCCCCGGCGCGTTCGGCGGCGCGCACGCCGGCGTCGTAGTGCTGGCGCACGGTGGTCTTGTGGGCTCCCAGCGGGTTCGCATTGGGCAGGCGCTCGTCGGCAATCACAAGCTTTGCCGCGCCCGGAGGCAAAGGCGGCAAAGGCGAATGCGTGATGTCGATGCGCCCACCATGCGCAAGCGCCAGCCGCAGCCGCGAGGGTTGGCTGGGCGACAGCGCGGGCAACGCTTCCCGCAGCGCCTCCATCGCGGCATCGCGGCTGAACCTGAAGCCCAGCGCACGCGCGCTGCCCGCCAGCCGCCCCAGATGCCGATCGAGGTAGCGGATGCCTTCGCCGGGCGTGGCCAGCATGGTCTCGAAGAGCTCGAAACCGGGATCGAGGGCCGTGAGAAAGCGCGCCTTGAGCAGGCATTCCTCGAACTCGTCGGCGGCGTTGCTGTCCTGCACGATACCGGCACCGACGCCCAGGCGCAGCGGCCGCAGGCCCTCGGCTTGCGCGCCGAGCGTGAGCGTGCGAATGGCCACGGAAAGGCAGAAGTCGCCGATCGATGCGTCCTGCGCGGGCGCATCGATCCAGCCGATGGCGCCGCAGTAAAGGCCGCGCGGGGTGCTTTCGAGCTCGGCGATCCACTCCATGGTGCGGTGCTTGGGCGCGCCCGTGATGGAGCCGCAGGGAAACACCGCGCGCAGCAGTTCGGGCATGCCGACGCCGGCGCGCAGCCTCGCCTGCACGGTCGATGTCATCTGGAACACCGTGGCGTAGGGCTCGATGGCGAAGAGCGTCGGCACCTTGACCGAACCGATGCACGCGACGCGGCCGATGTCGTTGCGCAGCAGGTCGACGATCATCACGTTCTCGGCGCGGTTCTTGGTGTCGACCGAGAGCAGGCGCGCCATCTCGCTGTCGCTCTCGGGCGCATCGGCGCGGGCCGCGGTGCCCTTCATGGGACGCGCGGTGAGCACGCCCGCGTCGTGGCGCAGGAAGAGTTCGGGCGAGCACGAGAGCACGTGGGTGATGTCGCCCTCCCCCGCCTTCTGGCTGCCTTCGGGCAGGGCGATCAGCGCGCCGTAGGCCACGGGCTGCCGTTCGCGCAGGCGCCGGTACAGCTCCACCGGCGAGCCATAGCTTCGGCCCTGCAGCCGGTAGGTGAAGTTGACCTGGTAGGTTTCGCCCGCGGCGATGGCGTCGTGGATGCGCGCGATGGCTTCGGTGAAGGCCGGCTCGTCGATGCTGGGCTGCAGGTCCATCACACCGACGGGCTGCTGCGGGCTGGCCTCGGATGCCGCGCCGGCCTCGCGCTGTTCGAGCTTGGCCAGCCAGCTTGCGACCTCGTCCGACGAGAGCATCGCGCATTCGCGGAACATCAGCACGCGCAGCGCCGACGCATCGTTCGCGGCAAGCCGTGCATGCCCTGCGCGCTGCAGCCTGGCGCCCCATTCGTAATCGGCCAGCAGCACCGCGTGCAGGCCTTGCCGCAGGTCGGCATCGACCTGCGCCCAAGTCGCATCGAGCTCGCGCGGATCGGTGCACCGGTGCTCGCGCATGAAGCCGGTGTGCAGCCGGCTGGTGAGCCGCGCAGGGGTCGAGCCGCAGTCGTCGAGGAGCGCGAAGGAAGGCAAGCTCAGCTCCAGTCGTCCATGTCGTGCTTGATGCGATGCCGGTTGGCAATCAGCTCGTCCACCGACGGCTCGTTGTTCAGTGCGCGCCGGATTGCGAGCTTGGTGGCTTCGTAGTTGGTGCGGTACATGTCTTTCTTGTCGAGGTTCGGGTCCTTGGCGCAGCGCGGATCGATCCACACCAGGCTGATGATGCACAGCGTGTTGGCATATTCCCGGGGAATGATGCCATCGATCAGGCAATCGACCACCGCATCGGCCGTCGCGCTCTGCACCACGCCGCCGAACAGGTCGATGTTGGCCACGTCCTTCAGCGTGACCTTGGGCACCATGATGGTCGCGGGCCGCACGAGCTGGTTGCAGGCGCGGATCGCGAACATCGCGGTGTGGCCCTTGCTCTGCGCCATCATGTTGGCGAAGGCCTGGCCCACGGGGCCATCGGTCGCGCCGATCAGGATCTCGGGCATGGCGTCGGTGAACTGGCCTTCCTTGGCGAGCACGGTGGCTTCGCCTGCGTGGAAAAGATAAGGATGCGTCATGGAAAGAATTTCAGGGGAAGATTGAAGAACGGTCGAGACGGGTCATAGACACATGATGAGTTCGCCCTTGCCGTCGGCCGAGAGATCGCCCAGGTGGCGTTCGATGCGACGCGAAGGCAAGGCCGCAAAAGGCCCGCCGTGGCGCGCGAGATCACGCGACAGCAGGGCCCAGAACACCGGCGTTGCGGTCCGGTTCGGCACGAAGGTCAATGCCGTCTCGATGCCCGCCGGCGGCGCCGCGCCCGGCCCCGCGAACACGATGCTCCCGCGTCGCATGCCATAGCCCGCATGCGCGCCGGCCTTGCCTCCCACGGCGATCGTACCCGCCACCATGCGCGAACCCAGGAACGCGCCCGCGTCGCCATGGACCAGCGCGGACCCGCGGCGCATGCGGTCGCCGAAGCGCTCGCCCGCGTTGCCATGGATCACGAGGGTGCCGCCGCGCATGCCATCCATGCTGCCGGGCAAGGTGCTGGCGGCGAAGTCGCCGACATCGCCTTTCACATCGATGGTGCCGCCGGCCATTTCGCAGGCAGCGAGCAGGCCGGCGCTGCCATCGATCTGCAGTTCGCCGCCGCGCATGCAGCCGCCCGCGTAGTGGCCCGCATCGCCTTCGACCCGGATGTGGCCGCCATCCATCTGCCAACCGATGCGGTCGAAGCGCCCGAGATCGCCTTCGAAGCGAAGCGTGCCCTCTTCCGTGCCCTTCGCAACATCGAACAACTCGGCCAGCGGCAGCATCGCGTTGCCATGGCCCACGCGCAGCTGCTCGACCTGCGCAAGCGATAGCTCCGCGAATGCGGCGGGCGTGATGCCGCGCAGATCGACGCGGAGCGAGGGCGCCTGCCGCAGCCTGAAGTGCCATCCGCTCATCAGGCAACCTCCGCGCTACGCACTGCGGCATTCGCCTTGGGAGCGGCCCGGCGGCTCATGGCGCACCTCCCGCCGCGCCCAGCAGCTTGTGCAGATGAAAATGGAACGGGCCCAGCTTGCCGCCGTAATTGCCGGCCGAAATGCGCAGCAGCCCTCCGGCCGGGCCGATGGCGATGGCGGCTTCCATGCCCACGCGCATGGCCGCGCCCACGTCGGCCTCGGTCAGGCCATCGATCACGATTTCCATCACGCAGCCGATCTCCTGTGCACAAGCTCCGCCCGCCAATTCGCTGTGCGCCACCAGCCCGACGAGGCTGGGGCAGAAGGCATCGTTGGTCGAGGCGTTGAGGTTTGCGTAGCGGCTGCCGACCTTGGAGCCCGAGCGCACCACGCCGCCCGGAAACGGCATCACCACGTTGGGCTGCCGCTTCATCGCCGCAACCGCGGCTTCGGCGGCGGCCAGCGCCGCATCGGTATCGCGCGCCAGCAGCAGCAGGTTGCCGCCGCCCACGGCCTTCACCACGGGCGTGTCTTCCTGCGCGACGAACTCGCCGTCCATCACCGGCACGCGCCAGTAGCGCAGGCCGTCGATCACCTTCGAGATCTGCCAGCCGTCGCCGAAGAAGCGCAGGTTCTTGCCGAGCGCAGCCACGTCGCTGCCGGGCGCGCTGCGCGGCAGGCCCGCGAACACCGCGGTGGTCGGACAGGTCAGCACGCACTGGCCGACGCGGCGCTCGAGCTGCTTGGCCAGCTCCTTGCCGGACATCGAGAACATCAGCACGCTCACGCCCGGGCGGCCATCGGGCGATTCTTCCGGCGCGATCTCGCGCTCGATGCCGGCCTCGCAGCCGCAGGCGATCACCGAGGTGGCGAAGCCGGTGGCCGACACCGCCGCATGGCGCGCCCACGCCATGTTGTGCGCCGTGATGAGGATGCGCGTGGCCTTCATCGGAAAGGCCTCGGCAAAGGTCTCGTCGATGACGACGCCGTTGCGCAGCAAAGTTGATGGAGCCGTCATGCCGTCTCCGCCTTCACGACGACGTCTCCTTGAAGCACTCGGCCGGCAGCAGGCGCCCGCCGTTGCAGCATTGGCACAGCTCATCGTGGCCGATGGCGATGTGGTCGAAGTTGACCGAGCCTTGCGCCGCCAGATGCCGGCGCAGCCGCTTCTCGATGCCGCGGTCGTAGTCCGGCGCGACGAAATGCGTGCCGCCCACCGGCGCCGCCATGACGCGCCCGGCGCGCGAGACCAGCACGCCGTCCTTGAACACATATTCGGGCGTCGCGAACATGGCCTCGCGGTCCGCGTTCTCGCGGTACACCGCGATGTCGGCCGCGGCGCCCGCGCCCAGGTGGCCGCGGTCGCGCAGGCCCAGCAGCCGCGCGGGGCCGGCGCGGGTCATGATCGCGATCTCGTAGAGCGAGAGTTCGCGCGTGATCGAACGCAGCGCGGCCTGCGCCGCCACCTCTGGATGCAGCTTGGCCAGTTGCTCCTCGCGAAAGCTGCGGTCCATCAGCAGGCGGATCAGGTGCGGGTAGCTCGTGAACGGGCCGCCGTTGGGATGGTCGGTGGTCAGCACCACGCGCCACGGATCGTCGACCAGCAAGAAGATCTCCAGCCCGATCACCCACTGCAGCGCATTCACGTAGCTCTGCTCGCGGTAGCGGAACGGCACCACGCCGCAGCCGGCTTCGCACTCGATGTCGGCGCCGATCCACTTGCGCGGATCGGCCAGGCCCGACTGCGCATGCTGGCGCATGGTGTCGCCCGAGGCCGTGACGGTCTGGCCGAACATGATCTGGCCGACGTCGATGCTCACGTTCTTGTTCGCGTTCACCACCTCGGCGAGCTGCAGCGCGGCCGAGGAGAACTTCTTCGGCCCCTCGGTGCCATAGGCGTGGAACTGGATGTGCGTCAAGTGCCCGGGCAGGCCGTCGAGTGCGGCGATGGTGTCGAGCGTGGACTGGATGTTGCCGGCCACGCCCAGGTTGCTGCCGTGGATGTGCAGCGGATGCGGCACGCCAAGCTCGCGCAGCGCGCGCGCCAGCGTGTGCACCACCTGCCGCGGCGTGACCTGCCAGTGCACGTGGTTCTCGTCGACGTCGAGCTTGCGCTGGTTGAACTTGAAGGCCGAGATGCCGCCCGGGTTCACCACCTTCACGCCCATCGCCTTGCTGGCGTTGATGGTCCAGCCCGCATAGTCGCGGATGCGCTCGAAATCCCAGCCCTCGGCCAGCATGCGCAGGAACAGCTCGTCGTTGCCGAGCATCACGTAGGCGCCGTGGTCGAGGATCGGCGTGTCGCCCATTTCCATGTGCGCATGGCGTGCATTGCAGGCCATCATGGCCGGCTCGAAGGCCGCCGTGTAGCCCATCTCGACATAGCGGTAGCCGGTGGCCAGGGTGCCCGGCGTGCAGGTGCCGCACGAGGCGAGCTCGAGCACGTTGTCTGGCAGCGCAATGGGGTTCGCGTTGGCGCGGTGGTCTTCGGGCAGCAGCATGCGCGCGAGGTTGACCTTGCCGCCGCCGATGTGGGTGTGCATGTCGATGCCGCCGGCCATCACGATGCAGCCGCCGATGTCGATCTCCTCGGTGGCGGCTTCGTTCGGCGCCAACTCGACCATGCGGCCGTCGCGCAGGTACAGGTCGCGCACCTCGTCGCGGCCGTTCGCGGGATCGATGACGCGGCCGCCGCGCAGGCGCAGTGTCGTCGTCATTGCACGCGCTCCTTCTTCAGCGCGCGCAGCGCCTCCGTCAGCCGCCGGACCACCTCGCCCACGCTCGGCAGCCCGTCTTCATGCACAGGCCGCAGCGGCAGCAGTACCGAACCGTCGGTGCGGAACAGATGGCCCGCGGAACCGATGCCGGGTGTCGAGACGGGAATGAACACCAGCTCGTGCGCATCGTGCGGCAGCTGCATTCCCGGATGGCCGAGCACGATGCGCGGCACGCCGGCCGGTGGCGGCGCGGGCTCGGGGCCGTAGCTCGACACCCACAGCAGCGCATCGACCGCGCCATCGGCCAGCAGGCGCTCTGCATCGAAGCACAGCGGCTCATGCTCCAGGCCCAGCGGCCCGGCACGCGAACGCAGCGGCAAGCCCGAGAGCCAGGCGAACACCTGGTTCACGGTGGAGGCCCCGTCGCCGCCGCCCAGCGGCAGCGAGGCCGCGCGCGTGCTTCGGTTGAGCGTGGCGACGATGCGCTGGATCGCCTCGACGATCAGCGCGCCCTGGGCCGGCAAGCGAGCCGATTCGTACACCAGCACCGCATAGCGCGCCGCCTGCAAGCGCGCGGCGAGCGCCGCCAGTCCGGCCGGCACGTGCGTGTCGTCTGTCGAAACGCGGCCCGCGACGAGCGCCGCGAGCAGGGCCACGGTGTCGAACAGGTCGCCGTGCAGCGGCAGCGTTTCCACGGCCACGCCCTCCCGCTCGCCCACGCCGAAGCGGTGGAAGAGCTCCGGGTAATGCGCCGCCGGCTCCTCGGTCATGCAGACGATCAGATCGGCCCGCGTCCTCACTTCCGCCAGCGTGGTGCTGAAGCCGCCGCGGTCCTGCAGTGCGCGCAGGCCATGCATCATCGCCGCGCCCTGGGCCGGGTCGCAGATGGCGCCCGTTTCGCAGGCCAGCGCATAGAGCGCCCGGGCGCCTGCGACGTCGGTGCCGAGGCCGCCGAACAGGGGCTGCCGGGCGGCCGCGAGCAGCGAGGCGGCGGTGCCGAGCGCGGTGTCCAGATCGCAGTCCTGGCCGCCGGCCTGCGGCTGCCTGGCGCCGGCCGTGGCATCGAAGTTGGCCAGCGCCTTGCGCGCACGCGGGCAATCGCTGCCCACGAGCTTCAGCGGCGTGCCGGGCGGCCCCACGTCGACGCCGAAGGTGTCGCACAGCAGGGGGCAGAAAGGACAGGTCCAGGGGGCATTGCCGGGCGGCGCGGCAGTGTCGGGTTCATTCATGGGCAGGCCACCACGCAAGCCATGTGCCATTCAGCCCCGGCGTCGCCACGCCTTGGGACAAGGGCCGATGACACACACAATGTGAGACAGAGTGTTGCGCTTTTGGTGGTCAATGCGTGCCGGCGGCAGCCCGCCGCAATGCATGCAAGTCCGCCGGTGGATGGCACGGTTCGTGTGTACAGCGGGCTGATGGCACGCCTCACCCACTCTCGTCGCACCGGCTCCGGCAGATCAGCGGCGCACGCGCGGCAGTTGCAGGTCGTGCAGCGCGCTGGCCACCAGCCAGGCGTCGGCGCCAGCCACGCTCGCACGCGCCAGGTCGTCCTCGCTGCGGATTCCGCCGGCGCCGATCACCATGGCGTCCGGCGCCAGGCGCCTCACCTCCTGCAGGGTTTCGAGGTCGGGGCCGGCACCCGAGCCGACGCGCTCCAGCGTCATCACGATCAGCCGCTCGGGCCACAGGTCCACGGCGTCCCAGCAGCCAGCGGAATCGAGCCGCTGGCCATCGCGCCGGTCCAGCGACAGCACCGCCCCCGCATCGCCCGCCTTGGCACCATCGCCCTGCGTGGTGTCGAAACAGCGCTCCAATGCCTCGCGCGACCGCAGCGATTCGCTGCCGAACACCAGCACGACGCGCGAGGCGTACGGCGCCAGTTGGTCGCGCAGCGCCTGGCCGGCCGATGCATCGGCCAGGCCGGCGTCCAGCCAGAGCTCGATGCCCGGCAGCGCCCGCAGCAGATCGGCCAGCACGCCAATCTGCACCGCCCCGCCCTGCAAGGCATCGAGGTCGGCCACGTACAGCTGGCGGGCCGCGCAGTGCTCGCAAAGGATGCGCGCCACCGTCACCGGATCGCTGCTGGCGCACAGCGCCGACACGATCGGCCGGTAGGCCTTGCGGTCGCCGCGCACGGCCCGCACCACCTGGCCCTTCAGCAGGTCGACGACAGGAATCAGGTTCAGTTCGGAAGTCATGGGGAAGATGGGGAAGAGCCCGGAAAGTGGATGTTGAAATGACGAAACGCGTTTTTGTTTACGAGTATCTCAGCGGCGGCGGCTGGAGCGACTATGGCGACGATTCGGCGGCCGACGAGTTGCTGCCGCTGGGCCTGTCGATGCGCGATGCCATGGTGGCAGACCTGGTGCGCGCTGCCGATTGTTCGGTCTCCGCGGCTGTCTGCGAACCGGGGAACACCCTGCCCAGGGGGGTCGTGCCGGTGCGGGCGCGCACCAACGAATCGGCCTTCGACTTCGTGGCGCGGCAGAGCGTGCTGCACGACCTGGTGTGGCTGGTGGCACCCGAGACCGGTGGCCTGCTGGCGCGCTTCCAGCGCATCGTCGGCAACGCGCGCTGGCTCGGATGCAGCGCCGAAGCCATCGAGCTCACGGCAGGCAAGAAGGCCACGCTCGCGCATCTGGCCGCCCACGGCGTGCAGACGCCGCTGGCCTTCGCGAACGCGCCCGAGATCGCACGCTGGGTGGTCAAGCCCGACGACGGCGCCGGCGGCGTGGCCACCCACGTGCACGCCCGCCACGCGGATGCGCTCGAAGACCAGGCCCTGCGCACGCACGCCGGCGCCACTCTGACGCTCGAGCCCTGGATCGACGGCGAAGCGCTGAGCGTCTCGCTGCTGTGCACGGCGCAGAATGCCGAAATGCTGAGCATCAACCGCCAGAGCATCTCGATCGATGCGACCGGACGGCTGTCTTTCGATGGCGTGCACGTCGACGCGGCGGGCCACGGCGATCCGCGCTGGCGCCCCCTGGCCGCGCTGGCAGCGCAGGTGGCGCACGCCGTCCCCGGGCTGCACGGCTTCGCGGGCATCGACCTGGTCTGGCACCCGCAGCGCGGGCCGGTGGTGATCGAGGTCAATCCGCGTGTCACCTGTGCCTACGTCGGGCTCTCGGCGGCGCTGGGGCGCAACCTGGCGGCCGAGCTGCTGGCAGGCCGCCAACACGGCGGCAGCGCTCATGAACAGGAACTTGCGCGTGCCGACGCCTGAACGCACCACCATCGGGTGGGACATCGGCGGCGCGCACGTCAAGGCCTGCCTGCTGCAAGGCGGCGAGGTGGTCGACGTGGCGCAGTGGGGCTGCCCGCTCTGGCAGGGCCTCGATCATCTGGCGCGTGCACTGGAGGCCGCCAGCGCGCGCTGGCCCGGGCTTGCGGCCGCGCAGCATGCCGTGACCATGACGGGCGAAATGGTCGATCTGTTTCCCGACCGCGAAGCCGGCGTGCGCGGCATTGCCGCCGCGCTGGCGGCGTCGCTGCCCACGCGTCGGGGCGCGCTTCAGTTCTTTGCCGGCGATGCCGGCTGGTGCGCCGCCGCCGATGTCGCACGGCACTGGGAGCACATCGCCTCGGCCAACTGGCTCGCCACCGCGCGGCATGCCGCGCTCGTGTTCCCCGAAGGCGTGCTGGTCGACATCGGCAGCACGACCACCGACCTGATCGCCTTCGGCCACGGGCGCGTGCTGACCACCAGCCGCAGCGATGCCGAACGCCTGGTGAGCGGCGAGCTCGCCTACCACGGTGTGGTGCGCACGCCGGTGTGCGCGCTGACCCAGCGCATCGAATGGCGCGGCCAGCCACGCCATGTGATGAACGAGTTCTTCGCCACCACGGCCGACGTCTATCGCCTGTGCGGCGAACTCGATCCCGCGCACGACCTGTACCCCAGCGCCGACAGCGCGCCCAAGACCTTGCCGGCCACGCGCCAGCGTCTCGCGCGCATGGTGGGGCTGGACGAACGCGATGCGTCCGCCGAAGAGTGGCTGGAGCTCGCGCATGCCTGGCGCGCGGCACAGGTCGAGGCCATTGGTGCGCAGTTGCGCCGCGTGCTGGCGGCGCATGCGCTTTCGCGCGATGCCGTGGTGGTGAGCGCGGGCTGCGGCGCCTTCCTGGTACCCAGCCTGGCCGCCGCCGTCGCCACCCCCACGGAGAATGCGGGGACCATGCTGCGCCGCTTTGCCGCCTATGGCGCCGACGTGGCGAAGGTGGCGCGCCATGCCGCCGCGGGCACCGCCACCTGGGCGCAGGTATGCGCGCCGAGCGTGGCGGTGGCCGCGCTGTTCGAAAGGGAGCACGACTGATGTGGGTGGTCAAGATTGGCGGCAGTCTCTGTGCCGACCCGGTGCTGCCGCAGTGGCTCGATCTGCTGACGCAGATCGGCGGCGGCCGCGTGACGGTGGTCTGCGGCGGCGGCACCTTTGCAGACGAAGTGCGGCGCGTACAGGCGCACTGGCAGTTCAACGACCTCGCCGCCCACAACATGGCGGTACTCGCCATGGCGCAGACGGCCTACCAGCTGCATGCGCTGAACCCGGCGCTGCAGCTGACCGCGCGCAAGACCGAAATTCCCGACCTGCTGCGGCGCGGAAAGACAGCGCTGTGGCTGCCGCTCGAATTGCGGCGCGACAAGCCGGACGGCCGCACCAGCTGGGACGCCACATCGGACACGATCGCGCTCGACCTCGCCAAGCATCTCAATGCCGAGCAGCTGGTGCTGGTCAAGTCGTGCGCCATCGATCCGCAGTTGACGCTGGGGGAGCTCGGCGACGCCGGCGTGGTCGACCCGCAGTTTGCCGAGCGCTCCGGCGATGCGGCGTTTCCGATCACCCTGCTGCACAAGAACCAGCTCGCGACCATGCGTGCGCTGCTGCTGGGCGAAACCACCTTCGCCCCGCGCTGAATCAAGCCGCTACACGCTCCACGGCCTCGCCATGCAGCAACGCGGCCAGTGCCGCGAGCCGCTCCGGGCAGAGTGCCGTCTTGCGGTCGGCCACGCAGACGGCGCTGCGAAACCCCGCGAAATCCGGCGCCAATGATTGCAGCAACGGAACATGCGCCACGCGCAGCGCGCCTGCCACGCCGGCCATGGGGCCCGCGGCGCGCACCTGGGCCAGGAAGGCGCGCAGCTCGGCCATCGAGACAGCATCGAACAGGCTGCCGGCCTGCTTGTCGGCGGTGTCGACCATGAGGCCCGGGAACCCGAGCGTGCAGGCATGCGCGGTCAGCACGGCATCGAGCCCGTGGTCGGCAATGAAGACCGGCACCACCGGCCAGTTGCTGGCCGCGAGCGCATCGAGCACCGCAAGGGCCCCCGGCCCGCGCTCGATGCCGACCTTCACGTAGTCGACGCCGCAGGCGCCTACCACTTCCACTTGCGCCAGGATGCCGCCAAGGTCATTCATCGGCAGGTCGCCGATCGTCGCGCTCACGGGCAGGCCGATGCCGTGCGCACGCAGCGCGGCCACGATGGCACCGATGGTTGCCACCGGCAAACCACCCAGTGCGCCTTCGTTGGGTTCCTTCAGATCGATGAAGTCGGCGCCGCCGCGCGCCGCGAACAGGGCCTCGTCCACGCTGCGCACGCTCACCAGCATGCGCGTCACGATGCGCGCTCCGGTGTGCCGGCGCGGTGCCGCGCGACCGCGGCGCGCAGCCATTCCCAGGCCTCGCGTTCCTCAGGGCCGGCGGTCTTGTCGATCGCGATCTGCAGGTAGGTCATTTCGGTTTCCACTTTCTCGGGAGGGAGCATGTGCAGCCGGCTCACCAACACGGCGCCTTCGATCACCGCGGCCTGCGCGCGGTTGAAGCCGACAAACGGCGCATGCGTGGCCTCGTGCACGGCCACCATGCGCAGCACCGGCCGCTGCACGTCGTCGCGCTGCTCGGCCAGCTCCAGCTCGACATGGCGCAGCGCAGCGGCCAGCCGCACGCCTTCGATGTGTTCGGCCGGCAGCGTGGGCCACGTCTTGCGCCCCGTCACGCAGCCCGCAAATACGCGGGTGTCGCAGACGATGTTGAGCACCGCATGGCCGGTGGCCACGATGTTGTCGTGCGTGGTCGAGGGCTTGAACGGCATCAGCAAAATGCCGCCCTCCTGGTAGCGGATGCCCATGGGCGCCACATGCGGCTTGCCGCCGGGAGCCACGGTGGTCACCACCGCTTCGAAGATCTGGTCGTTCATGAGGGTGTTGGCGCGGCGGTGCTCGTGGCGCCGGTCTCGGCCGCGTTGTTCTTCGATGTCTTCATGGTGGTTCCCGGCGCGCACCAGCGCGCGAGGTCTTCGGTGGGCCGCGGCGCGGCGCAGCCCCAGTCGAGCGGCTGGTCCTGCACATAGCGCTTGCCGAGCTGCCAGGCGATCTCGGCGCGCGCCAGTTCCACGCCCATGTAGAACGCATGGTCGGCATCGTCCTGCAGCTTGAGCTGCGGCCAGAGCTCGAAAGCGCCCTGCCCCAGCCGCAAGCCGTCGCGGTTGTAGACGTGCAGGCCCAGCGGCGATATCTGCACGCGGAAATTGGGGTCGCGCACCTGCGAGGCGATCTCGTTGATTTCTTCGGGCGTGTCGGGAAAAGGATGCTTGGCGTGCACCGTCATCAGCGCATCGCTCATGCCCTTGGGCAGCGTCGCGTTGCGGGCTGCTGCATGCATGATGCGGCGCGCCCAGTCGGCCTCGCTCACCGCGCGGCGCGCATGCTGGCTCACTTGCGTGGTCAGCACCGCCGCCACGTTCAGCTCGGCGGCAATGCCGAACAGCACCGCATTGATGCCGCTGGTGTCGGCTTCGGTGAGCTCCGTGAGGTTGCCCACGCCCAGCATGATCGGGGCCTCGGGGAAACGCTCGCGCAGCCGGTGGTAGCGCACGATCGATGCAGTCAGGCCGAACGGTATCGGATCGAGGATCGAGTCGGCCAGGAAGGCGCGGCCGCGGTGCTGCATCTGCTCGACGGCGGCATACAGCGACGCTTCATCGGCCGGAACGCGCGGTATCAGCACCGGCGTGGCCGCCACCTCGTCGGCGATCCACAGGGTGTCGAGCGTCAGGCTCAGCAGGTAGTCGGCGCCGGCCTTGCCGCCGAGCAGCAACTCCTGTGTGTCGCTCGAATCGACGCTGACCTGGAAGCCCGCGGCCTTCAGCGCCTGCACGCTCTCGGCCAGATGGTCGAAGCGCGTCTCGGGCAGGCAGCCCAGGTCGATGACGTTGGCGCCATCGCCCGCGAGCTGCTGCGCGCGCTCGATGATCTGCGCCACCGAGAGCCGCGGCGCATCGACGATCTCGGCGAAGATCGCGACCTCGTATTCGGCCAGGTCGATGGCACGCGCACTGCGGTTGAAATGGCGCGGCAGGTCTTTCAGTTCCTGCGGGCCGCGTTCCACCGGCACGCCGAAGTGAAGGCTCAAGGCCTCGACGTCGCCGCGGCAGCGGCCCGGCACCATGATGCGATCGGCGCGCCGCGGCGCAGCGCCCTCGCTCTCGGCTTCGGTGAACACGGGTGCCGCGACGCGGCGGCGGATCATGTCGGCCGTCATCAGCGCCGCCACCTGCAACCCGATCTCCCGCACTTCCCATGTGAACGGTGCCGCCTCGATCCCGGCCAGCACCCGCGTGAGGCTGGCTTGGGCGAGGCGCCCGGTCAGGAAGACGATGTGTTCCATGCGAGAGAAAGTTCCTTCAGGCGCGTGTCGAGCGCAGTCTCCAGTTCGGCCGGTGAACAGACCACCTGGCAAAAGTCGATGCCGCGCAGCCGCTCCACGTTGTCGAGTTCGATGCGCCGCGGACGCAGCGTGACCCAGTCGTGCGGCGACTTGGTCACCACCACCGGTTCCGTATCGCATGCAAACACGATGCCAGGAATGCCGAGCTTGCCGGCCTGGGCAAACATGTTGGTCGGCAGCGAGTCACTGATGCCGAATGCGCACTTGGCCACCGTGTTGCTGGTGGCCGGCGCCACCACCACCGTGTGATAGACATCGTCGTAGAGCATGCCCACCGGCACGCCGCTGGCCGTCTTGTCGCGGAACACACGGAAGCGCGGCCTCAGCGCTTCGATCTGCAGCTTGTAGATGGGCAGCACCTCCTCGGCAGCGGCCGAGAGGAACAGGTCGACCGAGGGCAGCCGCGCCGCAATCGCGAGCGACTCTTCGAGAAAATGGCCCGAACCCGTGATGCACCAAGCCAGCCGCGAACGCGGCGGCGATGCCGGCAGCAGCGCTTCCCCGTCTTCGGCAGCCAGCGCGGCGCCGCGTGGATCGATCTTGGCCGTGCCCGTCAGCTCCCCGTTCATCGTCATGTCTGGCGAGCCTTGCGGCTCAATCGGGTGGAGAGATCTCGATGTGAAGCTTGTGGAGTTTTCGGTACAAGGTGTTGCGGCTGACATCGAGCGCCTTGGCGACGTTGCTCACGTTCCAGCGATGCTGCTCGAGCATCTGCAACAGCACCTGCCGCTCGTTGGCCTGGATCGGGTTGAGTTGTTTGATGGGCGGTGCCGCATCGGCCGGCGCCGCGTCCGATGCGGCATCGGCCGGGTCGGCCACTGCAGCCTGGGGCAGCGCGGCCAGTGGTGATGGCACGGGCCGCGCGGCCAGCGAAGGCAGGTGCTCCCGCGTGATGGTCTTGCCGTCGGCCAGCGCGGCGGCACTGCGCAGCACGTGGCGCAATTGCCTCAGGTTGCCGGGCCACGAATAGGCCATGAGCAGGCGCTCGGCCTCTTCGCCGAGCCTGGAGTCGCTGCCGCCCTCGTCCTTCAGCACGTCGTGGATGAGTTCGCGCTTGTCGGAGCGATCGCGCAAGGCGGGCAGGTCGAGTTCGATGCCGGCCAGCCGGTAGTAGAGGTCTTCGCGGAAGCGGCCGTCGCGCACCAGGCTCGGCAGATGCTGGTGGCTGGCGCTCACGAGCTGGAAATCCACCGGATGGGTTTCCTCGGTGCCCAGCGGCGTGACCTGGCGCTCGTCAAGCACGCGCAGCAGCCGGGCCTGCAGCTCCAGCGGCATGTCGGCGATTTCGTCGAGAAACAGCGTGCCACCGTCGGCCTGCAGGATCTTGCCGCGCCGCCCGCTGCGCTGTGCACCGGTGAATGCGCCGGCCTTGTAGCCGAAGAGTTCGGATTCGATCAGCGTCTCGGGCAGGCTCGCGCAATTGACCGCAACGAAGGCGCCCTCGGCATGCGGGCTGCTCTCGTGGATGGCGCGCGCGAACACTTCCTTGCCCGAGCCCGTCTCGCCGCACAGCAGCACGGGGGTTCGGCGCGCGACCACGCGCCGCGCGGTGTCCAGGTGCGCCACCAGCCGCGCGTCCTTGAAGGTGCGAACGCTAGGCGCACGCGCGGCCGCCGGCCGCAGCGGTGCACGAAACGCTTCGGCGCCCGTCTCCGCCACCATGGAAGCCGCGCCCGCACCGGCCACGCGCGCACGCGCCGGCGTGGCGGCATCGGAGGCCGGCCGCCGCGCCACCGCGAAGAAGCGCAGCGCCGCATTGGCCCGGTAGGCCACCACCGGATGGAATGAAGAAGAAAGGCTGCGCTGGACGATGTCTTCGAGCGAGGTCTGGAACAGGTCGTCGATGCGCTGCGTGCGGATCTCGGCCATCGACTGAAGGCCCAGCTGGAACAAGGCGCTGCGGTTGGCCGCGAGGATGCGCCCGTCGTCGCCGACCGCGAGCTTGCCTTCATGCAGCGTGTAGACGAACTCGGGCCGGCTGTGGAAGTGCAGCGGATGCGCATTCGAGAAGCGCTTGTCGATGAGCCGGTTCTCGATCATGCGCGCCGTCATGCCCAGGAGCACCAGCACGTGCTGCTGCATCAGGCTGGAGCGGCTGGTGACGTCGAGCACCGCGATGATCTCGCCGGACGGATCGAACACCGGCACCGCCGAGCAGGTGAGCTGCGTGAAGTGGCTGAAGAAATGCTCTTCGCGCCGCACGGAGATCGGATGGGCCGCGGCCAGGCAGGTGCCCATGCCGTTGGTGCCGGCCTCGGCCTCGCCCCACATGCCGCCGGCGCGCAGGCCCATGGGCTCCGCTTCGGTGGCGAACTCGGGCGAGGACACCATGTGCACGATCACGCCGTCGGTATCGGTCAGCACCACGGCGGACTCGGCATCGGCGAGCTGCTGGTAGAGCGTGGTCATCTCGTAGCGCGCGCACTCGATGACGTCGGCATGCTGGTTGCGCCGGCTTTGCAGCGCCGACGATGCAATGACCACCGGTTCGCGCGGGCGGCCCGGATCGAGCTGGTACTGGTTCAGGCAGCGGCTCCACGAGCGCGTGACCAGATCGTTGCCCTCTTCGTGAAAGCCTCGCCTCACCACGTCGAGCACACGGTCAGCGTGTCGATCGCCTTGTCTCAGCGTCAATGTCATTGGAGTTCTCCGGCGCGTTCCATCATGTCTCGTTCGGCCCATTGTTGTGCCTGCCGGCCTGCCGCGCACCCGGTGAAACACCAAGCACTGGCAATGCCGGAGCGGGTCCGGTCTGTGGCCTGCATTTTGCGTGGATGAGTCCTGCCGGGGTGGGCTTGCATGCCGCCAGACACACTTTCAAACACATTCGATCACCGGAGACACCACTTGATGAACACCAGCCCGCGTCCTTCCATCGCCCGCCTTTCGAATGCGCCGAACGCATCGCCCGAGGCGGCCGAGGCATCCGCGCCCATGGACCTGATCTTCATCGAGGGCTTCAGCGGCCAGACGGTGATCGGCATCCACGACTCCGAGCTGCATCATCCGCAGCCTCTGTTGATCGACGTGCATGCCGGAGTGCCCCGTGCACGCGCCTGCGACACCGACCGCATCGGCGACACCATCGACTATGGCGTGGTGCGCGAGCGGCTGGTGCGGCTGATGGCCGAGCATCGGCTGCAACTGCTCGAGGCCTTTGCCGAAGCCATTGCCGACATCCTCATCGACGAGTTCGGCGCCAGCTGGGTTCGCGTGAAGGTCGTGAAGCCGCGCAAGTTCGACGATGTGCAGGCCGTGGGCGTGCAGATCGAACGCCATGCGCCCACGCACCACGCTTCGAAGTCCACACCTGGCGCAACCGTGCTGAACTTCCTTGCCAGCGGCATGGTTCCCGCCAAGCACTGAACACTCGATACGGCCGCGCCATGCGGCAGCAAGAAAAAAACCGACGCGGTTCACGCGTCGGTTTTTTGTTTTGCGGTTCAGAGGTGGGCTGCGAACGGGTGTGCCGTCGTGCCTTTCTTGTCCACCACTTCCGCTGCCGTCGGCGAGCCGGTCACGGCACGCTGGATGGCCTCGCGGGTGGCCTGGTAGTTGTAGTCCTGGATCTTCTTGTCGTCGTCGGCAAGCCAGTGGATGAACACGCCGACGCAGATGAACAGGTTGTCCGCCTCCGCCATGGGGATGGTGCCATCCTCGACGCTGTCGGCCACCGCCAGCGCCACGGCGCGCTGCGCCGGCCCGAACATCTGCACCGCCTGCTTGGCGCCCTTGATGGTCACTTTGTTGAACATCACGGTAGCCGGTTTGGTCAGCAGGTTGGGAGCCACGACTGCGAGCAGCGAAGTGAAGCCGTCCTTGTTGTTCGTCAACGCGTTGGCGAAGGCGGTCTCGGCAGCGCCGCCGCGCGGTCCGATGATCAGGTCGATATGGGCTACTTCGTTGCCGTCGCCGACGAGCGATTCGCCCACCATCAGTCGATCTATTTTTGCCATGGTTTCGAGTCTCCTCTCAGAGGTCCAAGGTGATTAGGGTCAATACGACACCGGTCAGGAAGACCAGCGCAAAGCCATGGGTATCACGATCCGTGCCATCCATTCGCAGCCTCGCGCGCGGGCGCTGCGCACGAGCGGATCCAGCCCGAAAGCAGCAGCGCCGCCACGGTGAAATCGGCGCTGGTTCCGGGGTTGACGCCTGCGACCTTGAGCGAAACGTCCCAGGCGGCGAAGCCGGGGTCGGCGTCGAGCGCCACGCCCGCGCCAGCGCGCTCGCGCCAGGCCTGCGCCGCCGTCATGACAGTCTGTGCCACGCGCTCGCCGTGTTTTCGAACAATGTGTGAATCGGGAAAGGCGCCCAGGCAAGCCAGGTAGAGCCGTTGGACGAAAGCCACAGTGGCGGCATCGGGCGGCGCATCGGCCGACGCGGCGCCGCAGCCCGCTGCATCGACCGGCTCTTGGAACGCCAGGGCGAACAGGTCCGCGAATCCGTCGCGGTACTGGCGCGCGATGAGGTCGCGGTCCGCGGCAAGGGCCATGGCGGCGCGCAGGTCGACACTGGGCGCATCGCGCACGTCCTCGGCCGGCGCTGTACCCAGGCCACCGGGATGTGCATGCGCAATCGCGCGATAGGCGGCGCGGGCATCGTCGATGTCGAGCGTGGCCAGCACCGACTCCACGGCGGCACGCAAGGCCGCGGGGGTTGCGGCATGGGGATGCTGCTCCACCGCGAGCGCGATCGGCGCGCACAGCAGCAGGATGCCGAGGTTGGTGTTGCATCCCGCCACTGCCCAGGTGGCCGCCACCGCGGCCTCGATGCGCGCTCCCACGCGCAGGCCGGGCTCGAACAGCGCGCCGGCCGCAGCCTGTGCGCTGGCGACGAACATCGAGGCCTGCATGCCGTGGCCGGGCGAGTCCAGGCTCACGTTGCCAGGCTTGCGCACCGCAACGTCGAGCCAGCAGGCCCGCAGAAAGCAGGCCCTCGCGCGTTCGATGGTCGCCTGCCGCGCGTTCGTCATCATCATCAGGCGCGGCGCTCCGGCAGCGGCAGGCTCTGCTGCACGAGGCGGCGCGCCTGCGCGAGCTTGCGGTCGAGCAGGTCGTCGACGATGGCGCGCGCGATGTTGAAGCCCGTCACGCGCTGTAGCCCCTGCCAGGCGGCCACGCCGTTGACCTCGAGCACCTGGATCTTCGGCCCGCTGGCCGCGGCGATGAGGTCCACGCCCGCGTAGTCCATGTCCAGCGCCTGCGCCGCGCCTTCGGCCAGTTGCGCGAGCGCGGGCGCCAGCTCCGCCGGTTCACAGCGCGCGCCCTGGGCCACGTTGTGGATCCAGTGCGCGCTGACGCGGCGCATTGCGGTCACGGCGCGTCCGCCCACCACCATCACGCGCCAGTCGAAACCCGGTGAGGCCATGGGCGGGACGAAGCGCTGCAGATAGGCCAGGCCTGCGTAGCGCGCGTCGATGTCGGGCATCGGATGATGCACGCCGTCGACCTCGCCCACGAGCTGCAGGTTCTTGCCCTGCGAACCGAACAGGGGCTTGAGCACCAGCGCATGGCCCGCGGCCGTTTCGCGCATCGCGATGCGCCGCGCCTGCGCCGCCGATTCGGTGGCCCAGGTGGCGGGTGCGGGAATGCGCGCGGCATGCAGCAGCAGGCTGGTCATCGACTTGTCGACCGAGCGCTCGATGGCGCGCGCATCGTTGTAGACCGGCACGCCCAGTTCGCGCAGCGCATGCAGTACGCCCAGGCGCTTGGTGACCTGCTCGAAGCTTCCGCCGGCAATGCCGCGCACCAGCACTGCATCGGGCAGCTCGCGGCCGTAGCCGGGAATGACCAGGCCATGCCACGCCGCGCTGGTGTCGATGTTGCAGTCGGCCAGGTCGACGCAGCGGCCCACCGCACCGCGCGCGCGCAATGCGGCCTGCAGCTGGCGCGTGTGCCAGCCGATTTCGTCCGTCATGATGACGACTCGAGTCACTGGCACACCCCCAGTCTTCGCGCACTTCGTGTCGCTTCGCCAACCCCCTTGCAGGGGGCAACACCAGCGGCCCGGCAAAGCCGGTTCCGCGGTGTTTCTGGAAGAAGACCTGCGAGCATGCGGTTCATTTCAGGTTTCCTGCAGCCACAGGCGCTGCAGCAGCGCCATATCGGGCGCGCCGCCGTGCCAGGTGTTGCCGCTGTCGATGTTGCTGACCCACACCTCGGCCGGGGCGAACAGCGCGCCGTCGATCTTGTAGAAGTCGTACTCGACCTCCTTGAAGATCTCGGCGAACGAGCGCCCGTGGTCGCGCGAATTGCGCGAAGGCAGCGCGCGGGCCAATTCGCGTGCCGCGTCGTCGTCGCCGCGAACGGTCAGGTGCACTCGGCCGCCGTACAGGATGGCATCGTTGGTGCGCCCCATGGCCTCGACGCCATCGGCGCTCGGCGACGGCAGTGGCGCGGTGCCGGCGCCCTCGACGATGTTGCCCAACGCAAAGCCCAGCTCGTGCGCCTTGTGCAGCGCTACCTCGAGCACGCGCGCCACCACCTGCGTCGTGCCCGCGAGGCTGGTGGTGGGCGTGAGGATCAGGGTCAGCGCTTCCGCGGCCAGGCCGCAATCGCGCAGCAGCTTGTCGATCACGACCTTCGGCGGGGTGCGATCGACTTCGAGCACCAGCACGCCGCAGGGCGCATGGTCGCGATAGCCCAGTTCTCCAAAGAGCTTTTCCTTGACCGCCAGCGCGCGCGCCGGCCCCGAGCCGAGCGAGAAGAACTTCTTGCCGCCGGTTTCTTCCTTGGTGGCCGCCAGGCTCCAGCCCGCGTACTGGCTGCCGAGACAGGCCAGCACCGGCTGCGAGCTGCGCACGTCGAGCCACGTGGGCCAGCCCTCGGTGCTGCCGCTGCTGCGCAGGTTCACCTGCCCCAGCCCGCCCATGCAGATCTCGCCGATCTGCAGGCCGGCCGCCACGCTGCCGCGCGCCTCGATGCCGGCATCGACAATGCGCGCACCGGTGTCGTCGCGGCGCAGCTGCAGCCCGAGCGCATCGGCATCGGCCAGCAGGCGCTCGACCAGCGGCCGGGCCAGCAGGTTGACGCTCAGGCCCGACGCGGCCGTGGGCGAGGATGTGTTGCTCATGCCTTGGTCTCCAGTGATTGCAGCAGCCGCTCGCGGCCTTCGCTCAAGCGGGCGCGCACCTGCTGCGCGTTGCTTCCGCTCGCGGTCAGGGTGCACAGGGGGTCGTCGATGTCGAAGCGCTGGCCGGCTTCGGGCAGGTCGCGGATGCCGGACCATGCCGCGAGACGCTGTGCCGCGGCCGCGTCGAGCTGCAACGGCTGCCGCGCGAACACGATCTCGATGCCCTCGACCTCTTGCGCATGCGATGGCACCGGCGGTGGCAATTCGCCATGCAGGCAGGCACGCACATGCGCCTGCATCACGCCCGGCGAACCGGCCGGCGTTCTGTAGAGGCTCATGCTGGCCGGCGGCCTGGGATTGACTTCGAGCACGCCGATGGCATCGCCGTCGCGCATGAAGTCGAGGCTGCACAGGCCACGCAGTTCGAACTCCGCCGTCAGCATGCGCGCGATGGCTGTCACGCGGCGCGCCATGTCTTCCGCCACGGGCACCGGCCCGACCGCGCCGCAGAACACGAAAGGCCGCGTACCGAAGCGGCGCACGGTCTGCTCGTTGAAGCCGAGCACATGAACGTCGCGGCCGTTGGCAATGAAGGTGGCCGACATCGGCAGCCCGGCCATTTCGCGCTGGAAGTAGTGGTGCGAAGACGGCGGCTCGTCCATCGACCAGGGCGCATGGCGGACATGCCAGCCGCCGCAGCCCTGCGCGTCCTTCATCAGCCATCCCGCAGGGTCCTCGGGCGGCTGCAGCAGCACCTGCGGAAACGGTATGACGTGCGCCGCAAGAAAGCCGAAGAAGGCCGCCGGATCACGCAGGCGCCGCACGGCTGCGGGCGCGGTGCCGATCAGCGGCAGCACGGCAGCGCCCTCTTCCAGCAATTCGGGCTCGCCCTCGAAGCCGCTGCCCGCGATCCAGCCCAGCACCGGCTCGCCCTGCTCGCCCTCCCGCGCGAGCGTGCGCAACGCAGCCAGGACGCTTTCGGATTCGATCTGCAAACTGCCGGCTGTGCCGATGGGCAGCCAGCGCGACGCAGCGCGGCGCGTGTCGACATCGCCGAACAGATCGAGCGCGACGACCCTGAAGCCGTCGCTCGCCGCCGCCTCGGCCATGGCGCGCGCGGAGATGGCGGCAACGGCGATCGTCTGCATTGCGCGGGCTGGCTTCTTCAAGCCGTCTTTCCGGCTTGCTCGACGAGAAACGCGCGTGCCACCGCAAACGCTTCGGCGAAGCTCAGCACCTGCGCCTTCTCGGCCTCGCACATCTGCACCAGCAGCCGATGCTGCGTCTGGTACTTGACGTTGCCCACCGCCAGCGCGCCGATGCCCACGGCCTGCGTGCCGGCCAGCGGCTTGGCATCGTCCATCACGCCGACGCCGGCAATGCCTTCGGGCGGCACGGCGTTCACGTCGGCCGCAACCTTGAGCCGCGTCGCGGCACCGAGCGCCTCGGTCGACACCACCTGCACGCCCGCGGCCGCACAGGCCAGCAGCACGTCGGCATCGGCGATGGAGCGGCGCACGGCGTCGGGGTCGCCGCCCGAGAGGCCATGCAGCTTCACGCCGAAGCGCTGGCCGGTTTCGTCGGCCGCCTCCTGCGCCGCATCGATGCCGTTGCGGCTGGACAGGTACACATCGGCACCAGCCTGCGCTGCGATCACGCCCGCCACGCGGCCCACCGGGCCCGTGCCGCCCAGGATCACCACGCGCTGGCCTTCCAGGCCCTGGGCATGGTGGCGCTTCAGCGCGGCCTCGACGCAGGCCACCATGGCCGCGGCTGTGGTGTAGGCGCCGCTCGGGTCGGCCATCAGCGAGACGACGAAGGGCTTGACCATCGAGGTTCGCGCGCGCTCGAGCATGTCGGCCGCCAGCTGCGCATCGCGTCCGCCGATGAAGATGCCGGTGCGCGCCACGCCTTTCGGCCCGCGCGAGAAGATGGTGTCCTGCGTCAGCCCGGTGATGCGGTCCAGGCCCACTTCGCAGTAGGGCACGATGATCTGGTAGCCGGCGTCCGCTGCCATGTTGATGTCGAACGGACTCATCTGTCGGCCGGGGGTGAACATGTGGAGGATGCGGGGACGTTCCATGTGGGCCTGCGTTGGTGTTGGTTGTGTGTGGAAGGAATGGCGATGGATGAAAGGTCTGCAACAGCGGCAGCTGCGGATTCAGCGCTTGCGCGGCTCCGCGGTCCGGTCGCGCACCACCGCCCCGCGATTGCGGCCGGCGACGATGCGCAGCTCCAGCCGCGGGTCGAGCCGCCCGGCGGCGCGCGCCGCATCGACAAGCATCTCGGCCCGCACTTGCGAGGGCACGATCGCAAAACTCGTGGGGCCCCATGAACTCTGGCCGATGGCCGCGTCATGCCCGCGGCTCGCGTCTGCGAACCAGTGCATCAGCCGCCCGACCGCGGCACTTGTGTAGATGCCGCCCTGCGCCGGCGCGAAGTGCTCGCCGAGCAGTTGCTGCATGCGGTTGATGCCCGCGGCAAACGGCGCGAACTCCGCGCGCGCGGCACCAGGCAGCACGCGCATCAGAACCTGATGGCAGATCTCGGCCGCGCCCGCCTGCGGCAACGGCGGCAAGGCTGCAATGGCTTTCTTCTCCGCGCCGCCCGAGAGGCCCTTGTGCGCGGGGTCCTGGACGACGACGACGCGCCATTCCTCGGGAAACTCGATGCGCGACAGCAGCGGCGCGGGCAGCCCGTCCGGGCCGGGGCCGCCATCGAGCAGCAGGCCGCCGCTGTCGAAACCCGCAATGCCGATCCCCGAACGCAGGCCGCGGCCCAGCCAGTGCGCCAGCGTGCCCGTGTCCAGGTCGAGCCCATGCCATTCGGCAAAGGCCCGCCCGATCGCCGACGCGAGCTGCGTGCCCGAGCCGAAGCCTGCATGCGCCGGCAGCGCATGCCGCAGCTGCAGCGAGAGCGGCGCGTGGCGGCCGCTGCGCTGCTTCAACACCGCCAGATAGCTCGCGGCGCGGGCCAGCTCCGCCTCGCCGGCCGGCGTGTCGGCCGCCAGTTGGTCCGACGATGCGGAGGCCGACAACTCCACGTCGGTGGTGAAGCCCTCGATCACCAGCCCCAGGCTGCCGAACGCACGCCCCAGCGAACCGGAAGGGTCCAGAAAACCCAGGTGCAGACGCCCGGGCGCGCTCACGCTCACCGTGCGAACGCCCTGGTCGAGCCTGGAAGCAAAGGCGAGGTCGGCGGAAGTCATGGGCGGCGATGGGCGATGAGGCGAGGTCATGGACTCGCTTGTCATAGCAAGGGCCGTTCCGCCCGTGCGCCTAGAGGGGGCAACCAGGGCCCGGGCGCCTTCAGGGGGCCGGCGATGTCCCAGGAGCGGGACAATGTGTCACGGCGTGCGGGGGCCGCGGCAGGGGCAGCTGCGCGGCGCAGCCTCCCAATGAAAAACGCCCCGTGAGGGGCGTTTTTGTTGCTATCTGGCGGAACCGGAGGGATTCGAACCCTCGATGAGGCTCTACACCCCATACTCCCTTAGCAGGGGAGCACCTTCGGCCACTCGGTCACAGTTCCTGAAAGAAGCCGAGATTATGCCACCATCAGGCGGCCGGTTGGTCCAGGTCGAAGGCTTTGTGCAGTGCGCGCACGGCCAATTCCATGTATTTTTCGTCGATCACGACCGAGGTCTTGATCTCGCTGGTGGAAATCATCTGGATGTTGATGCCCTCTTCGCTCAGCACGCGGAACATCTTGCTGGCCACGCCCACGTGGCTGCGCATGCCGATGCCCACGATGCTGACCTTGCAGATCTTGGTGTCGCCCACGATCTCGGTCGCGCCCAGCGAGGGCATGACCTTCGACTGCAGCAGGTCGACCGTCTTCGCATACTCGTTGCGGTGCACGGTGAAGCTGAAGTCGGTTCGGCCGTCCTTGCTGAGGTTCTGGATGATCACGTCGACTTCGATGTTGGCGTCCGCCACGGCACCGAGGATGTGATACGCGATGCCCGGCTTGTCGGGCACGCCGAGCACCGAGATCTTGGCTTCGTCGCGGTTGAAAGCGATGCCGGATACGACGGCTTGTTCCATGTTTTCGTCTTCCTCGAAAGTGATCAGCGTGCCGGACTTGGCCTCTTCATTGATGTCGATGTCCCACGGCGTGAAGCTCGAGAGCACACGCAGCGGCACCTTGTACTTGCCGGCGAATTCCACCGAGCGGATCTGCAGCACCTTGGAGCCCAGGCTCGCCATCTCGAGCATCTCTTCGAAGCTCACGGTCGAGAGGCGGCGCGCATCGGGCTCCACGCGCGGATCGGTGGTGTAGACGCCGTCGACGTCGGTGTAGATCAGGCACTCGTGCGCCTTCATCGCGGCTGCAATGGCCACGGCCGAGGTGTCGCTGCCGCCGCGGCCCAGCGTGGTGATGTTGCCGTTGTCGTCCACGCCCTGGAAGCCGGTGATGACCACGACCTTGCCGGCGTCGAGGTCGGCGCGCACTCGCTCGTCGTCGATGCTCTCGATGCGCGCCTTGGTGTAGGAGTTGTCGGTACGCACCGACACCTGCCAACCCGCGTAGCTCACGGCCTCCATGCCTTCGGCCTGCAGCGCAATGGCCAGCAGCGCGGATGAAGCCTGCTCGCCGGTCGAGGCGAGCATGTCGAGCTCGCGCCCGTGGGCGTCGCTCGGTTTGCTCGGCGCAAGCTCCTTGGCCAGGCCGAGCAGGCGATTGGTTTCGCCGCTCATGGCACTCGGGACCACGATCATCTGGTGGCCGGCGCGCGCCCACTTGGCAACGCGCTTGGCGACATTCTTGATGCGCTCGGTCGAGCCCATCGACGTACCGCCGTATTTGTGAACGATCAATGCCATGGGTGAATTCAGAGAAATGGGAAGGGCCGCCGCTGCACTCCCGAGTGCCAGCGCGGCGCCCTGCAAGCCGTCAGCGCGAAGCCTTGGGCGAGGGCCCGGAATTGTACCAATGCAGCAGATCGCCCATGCGCAGGGCGAATCCTTGGGCCACCTTGAGGTGGATCCGGTGGCCGCGGGTGGTGCAGGCGCGGACCTGGTCCAGCAACTGGTCGAGCTGCGCCGCGCTGGGCGCGCAGCCGTGCGCCAGCATCAGCCAGTGCCGCAGCACATTGGCCTGCCGCGCACGCGAAAGCGCCTGCAGCGCGGCGATGCGGGGCGGGTTGCCCACCACGGCCAGATCCTGCGCCGCGAGTTCGCCCAGCAGCTCCTGCGCCTGCGCGGCGTGGCCGATGCTGCGGGCGAAGGTGGCGCGGAATTGGGGAAAAGTCTGCGCCAGCGCAGGCAGCAGCACGGCGCGGATCCGGTTGCGGGTGTAGCGCTCGTCCTCGTTGGTCGGGTCTTCGATCCAGGGCAGGTCGAGGTCTTTCAGCCATGCCCGAATGTCGGCGCCGGGCACCGCCAGGAGCGGACGGTAGATGTCCAGACCGTTGCGCCGTGCATGCGCGGGCATGGCGGCCAGGCCCGGCAGGCCCGCGCCCCTGGAAAGAGCTAGCAGAAGGGTTTCGACCTGGTCATCGGCATGGTGCCCCAGGGCTATGGATTCGATAGCGCCAAGCGCCGTATCCATGCGCGCCATCGCTGCAAAGGCGTCATAGCGGGCGCGGCGTGCCGCATCCTCGGGGCTGTCGCCCCGCGCGTGGCGTGCGTCCACGCGGTGCACCACCAGCGGCACGCCGAGGCGCTCGCACACGGCAGCGCAATGGCGTTCGAAGTCATCGGCCGCAGCCTGCAGGCCATGGTGCACATGAAAGGCAAGCACCTGCCCCGGCCAGGCCGATGCGCACGCAGCCAGCAACGCCGTGGAATCCGCACCGCCGCTGAAGCCCACCGCCAGCGGCAGATGCGCCGGCTCGAACGCGGCCATGGCGCGTTCGAAGGCTTCGTTCATGGAGGAGCAGCGCGCTGGCTTGCTTACCTGCCGGTGTCGGCCTTGGTGTCGTTGAAGCGCCCGTAGCTCTGCAGGCGTTCGTAGCGGCGATCGAGCAGTTCCTTCGGCTTCAGGTCGCTGACCTGGCGGAAGGCGTCGTTGAGCGCACGCTTGAGGAAAGCGGCCATCTGGCGATGGTCGCGGTGCGCGCCGCCGACCGGTTCGTTCACGATCTTGTCGACCAGGCCCAGCGCCTTCAGGCGGTGCGCGGTGATGCCGAGGGCATCGGCCGCTTCCTGCGCCTTGTCGCTGGTCTTCCAGAGAATGGAGGCGCAGCCTTCCGGGCTGATGACCGAGTAGATCGAATACTGCAGCATCACGAGCTGGTCGCCCACCGAAATGGCCAGCGCGCCGCCGGAGCCGCCTTCGCCGATGATGGTGACGATGATCGGCACCTCGAGCTGCGCCATTTCGTAGATGTTGCGGCCGATGGCTTCGGACTGGCAGCGCTCCTCGGCGTCGATGCCCGGATAGGCGCCGGGCGTATCCACGAAGGTGAAGACCGGCAGCTTGAACTTCTCGGCCGTCTTCATGAGGCGCAGCGCCTTGCGGTAGCCCTCGGGCTTGCTCATGCCGAAGTTGCGCGCGGTGCGCTCCTTGGTGTCGCGCCCCTTCTGGTGGCCGAGCACCATGCACGGCGTGCCGTTGAAGCGCGCCAGGCCGCCCACGATGGAGAGGTCGTCGGAAAAGTGCCGGTCGCCATGCAGTTCGACGAAGTCGGTGAAGATTTCGTTGACGTAGTCGAGCGTGTAGGGGCGCTCCGGATGCCGCGCGATCTTGGTGATCTGCCAGGGCGTCAGGTCGCTGTAGATGTCTTTGGTGAGCTGCTGGCTTTTCTTGCCGAGCTGGTCGATTTCCTCCGAGATGTCGACCGCCGATTCGGTCTGTACATAGCGCAGTTCTTCGATCTTTGTTTCGAGTTCAGCAATGGGCTGCTCGAAGTCGAGGAAGGTTCGTTTCGCCAACGTCTTCTCCTGTTGTTCAGTATGCGACCGGTACCGGGTCGAGCGATCGCCAAATATACCAAGTTGCCACGCTGCAATACGGCGCCCAGGCCACGGCAACGTCGCGGGCATCGCTGCGGCTCACCGGATCGCCCGAAAAATAATTGACGCTGATGCCGTTGAGCAGGCCCAGGTCGTCCACGGGCAGCACGTTGGGGCGCATCAGGTGGAAGATGAGGAACATCTCGGCCGTCCAGCGGCCGATGCCGCGAATGGCCACGAGCTCCTCGATGATGAGCTCGTCCGACATGTCTTTCCATGAATCGACGTGCACGGCGCCCGAATCGAAATGAATGGCCAGGTCGACCAGGTATTCGACCTTGCGCGCCGACAGCCCTGCCCCGCGCATGTCGTCGACCTTGAGCTTGAGCACGTTGGCCGGCGTCAGCTTGCGCGGCAGCAGCGCGAACTTGTCCCACACGGTTTGCGCGGCCTTCACCGAGATCTGCTGGCCCACGATGCTGCGTGCGAGCGTAGTGAACGCATCGCCGCGCGACTCCAGGCAGGCATCGCCGAACTTCGGAATCAGCCGCTTCATCACGCGGTCTTTCTTGGCCAGATGCTTGCAGGCCTCTTCCCAATAATCGGGCGTGAAGATCTGAACCGCCGGATTTTTCGAAGAAGCAGGCATGGGATTGGTGGTTCCGTTCACTGCGCTGCGGCCCAGGTTGTGCCGGTGGGCGAATCCTTGAGCACGATGCCCTGCGCCAGCAGGTCGTTGCGGATGCGGTCGGCTTCGGCGAAATTCTTCGCGGCCTTGGCGGCGGCGCGCGCATCGATCTGCGCCTGGATGGTGGCTTCGTCGAGCGTGGTGCCGGCGCGCAAGAAGCGCGTCGGATCGTCCTGCAGGATGTTCAAGCAGCCGCCGAGCGCCTTCAGCAGCCCGGCCTGCGCGGGCGACTGCGTGCGGTTCACTTCACCCGCCAGGTCGAACAGCACTGCAACGGCTTCGGGCGTTGCAAAGTCCTCGTCCATTGCGGCTTTGAAGCGCGCTGCATATGGATCGTTCCAGTCGATGGCCACTGCCTGCGGCGCGACCAGGTCGAGCGCCGTGTAGAGCCGCTTGAGCGAAGCGCGGGCGTCGTCGAGGTGCACGTCGCTGTAGTTGAGCGGGCGTCGATAATGCGCCCGCACGACGAAGAAGCGGATGGTTTCGGCGTCGTACTTCTTGAGCACGTCGCGGATCAGGAAGAAGTTGCCCAGGCTCTTGGACATCTTCTCGTTGTCGGTCACGATGAAGCCGTTGTGCATCCAGTAGTTGGCCAGCGGCTTGCC
Organism: Variovorax paradoxus; assembly: GCF_030815975.1. Taxonomy (NCBI): domain Bacteria; kingdom Pseudomonadati; phylum Pseudomonadota; class Betaproteobacteria; order Burkholderiales; family Comamonadaceae; genus Variovorax; species Variovorax paradoxus. The sequence goes on along the minus strand of NZ_JAUSXL010000002.1, from coordinate 4,328,515 downwards.
GGTCGCGCCTTCGCTCTGCGCAATTTCGTTCTCGTGGTGCGGGAACTGCAGGTCTTCGCCGCCGCCATGGATGTCGAGCGTTTCGCCGAGCAGCTCGCAGGCCATGGCCGAGCACTCGATGTGCCAGCCGGGGCGGCCGGGGCCGAACTCGCTGGCCCACTTCACTTCGTCGGGTTCGCTCGCCTTCGCGCTCTTCCAGAGCACCGGGTCGAGCGGATCGTCCTTGCCGTCGAGCACGGCCACGCGCTCGCCCGCATGCAGCTCGTCGATGGACTTGCCGCTGAGCTTGCCGTAGCCGGGAAACTTGCGAATCGCGTAGTTCACGTCGCCGTTGTCCGAGCGGTAGGCCAGGCCCTTCTTCTCGAGCGTGCCGATCATCGACAGCATCTGCGGAATGTAATCGGTGGCGCGGGGTTCGTGGGTAGGCCGCTCGATGCCGAGCGCATCGGCGTCTTCATGCAGCGCGTCGATCATGCGATCGGTGAGCGAGCGGATGGTCTCGCCGTTCTCGACAGCGCGACGAATGATCTTGTCATCGATGTCGGTGATGTTGCGCACGTAGGTGACGGCATGGCCGCCGGCCTTGAGCCAGCGCTGCACCAGGTCGAAGGCGATCATCGAGCGGGCATGGCCCAGATGGCAGAGGTCATAGACCGTCATGCCGCACACGTACATGCGCACCCGGCCCGGTTGCAATGGGGAGAACTCCTCCAGTTCACGCGAAAGCGTGTTGTAGATGCGCAGACTCATGAGGCTCGGAAAGCGTCGCTTCGCGCTCGTGCGGTACGGGCGAACGACTGTGTATTTCAGGGGTGACGGGACAGTGGCCACGAGGGGTTGGACATGGCCCCTCGGCTACAATCATCGCAGTATAAACGGCTGCTGCCGTGTGCATTCCGGGTGTTTTCGAAGCCCGCATTTCCCAACCCTGCCGAGGCTTCATGAAGCACGTTGCGTTCTCCAAACTCTCCATCGCCTTTGCACTGCTGTTCAGCCTGTGGGGTTCCGCTGCCTACGCCAACGACTACGACGACGTCAATCAGCTGCTGCGCCAGGGCAAGTCGAACGAGGCGCTCGCCAAGGCCGATGCCTACATTGCCGGCAAGCCGCGCGATCCGCAGATGCGCTTTCTGCGCGGCGTGATCCTCACCGAGCAGAAGAAGCAGAACGAGGCCATTGCCGCGTTCACGCAAATGACGCAAGACTTTCCCGAGCTGCCCGAGCCCTACAACAACCTGGCTGCGCTCTACGCATCGCAGAGCAAGTTCGACCAGGCGCGCGCCGCGCTGGAACAGGCGCTCAAGCTCAACCCCAACTACGCCACCGCGCACGAGAACCTCGGCGATGTGTACGCCCGCCTGGCAGCCCAGGAATATGTGCGGGCGCAGCAATTCGCCAGCACCACCGCCAGCGTGGCGCCCAAGCTCTCGCTGATCCGCCAGATCTTCTCGCCCAAGTCCGAAGCCGATGCCGCGGCATTGCCGGCGCCACCGCCGGAAGTTCGCAAGCCGGTCGGCCGCGTCAGCAAGTAACGCAGCCGCCGGCAACGCGTCGGCCGCGGCAGCTTGCATTGCCCGGCCCGCGCCCCACATCATTCGAACACGGAGCCTTCCTTGACGATCCAAGCCCTTTCCCTGTCCACCCGTTTCAGCCGCCGCAGCGCGCTCATGCTGGCTGCCTCGCTGGCCCTTGCCGGCGCCGTTCATGCGCAGCAGCCCGGTCCGCGCGTGAGGCTCGCCACCTCGGCCGGCGACATCCTGCTCGAGCTCGACCAGGCCAAGGCGCCCCAGACGGTCGAGAACTTCCTGCAGTACGTCAAGGACAAGCACTACGACGGCACCGTGTTCCACCGCGTGATCGACGGCTTCATGATCCAGGGCGGCGGCTTCACGGCCGACATGCAACAAAAACCCACGCGCGCGGCCATCCCGCTCGAAGCCGGCAACGGCCTGAAGAACGACAGGTACACAATTGCAATGGCCCGCACCGGCAATCCGAATTCGGCCACCTCGCAGTTTTTCATCAACGTGAAGAACAACGACTCGCTCAACGCGCCCAATCCCGACGGCTACGGCTACACGGTGTTCGGCCGGGTCGTGGCCGGCACCGAGGTGGTCGACAAGATCCGCGCCGTGCAAACCGGCAACAAGGGCGGCATGCAGAACGTGCCGCTCGAACCCATCGTCATCAAGTCCGCCACACTGGCGAAATAATTTCCGAACATCCGAAGGAAGGACTCCCCCATGAGCAACCCCAAAGTCGAACTGCACATCAAGAACTACGGCGTGATCACGCTCGAACTTGACAGCGCCAAGGCGCCGAAGTCGGCCGAGAACTTCGTCAACTATGTGAAGAACGGTCACTACGACAACACGGTGTTCCACCGCGTGATCCCGGGCTTCATGGTGCAAGGCGGAGGCTTCGAGCCCGGCATGAAGCAAAAGCCCACGGGCGCCGAAATCGAGAACGAAGCCAACAACGGCCTCAAGAACGACAACTACACCGTGGCCATGGCCCGCACCAGTGCGCCGCACTCGGCCACCGCCCAGTTTTTCATCAACATTGCCGACAACGGCTTCCTGAACCACACCGCCCCTTCGGCACAGGGCTGGGGCTACGCGGTGTTCGGCAAGGTCACCGGCGGCACCGACGTGGTGGACAAGATCAAGGCCGTGAAGACGGGCCGCAAGGGCTTCCACGACGACGTGCCGCTCGAGGACGTGGTGATCGAAAAGGCCGTTCTCGTCGCGGAATAACGAACGGATGCCACGCGGCATGAGCGCAGCGCCAAGGGTGCACCAGTGAACATGGCGGCACATCCGGCTTTCAAGGAACTGCTCGCACCGCCCGCGTGGCGCACCGTCGATCTGATTTCCGACCTGCACCTGCAGGCCGACGAGCCCGCCACCTTCGAGGCCTGGCGCGGCTATCTTCAGACCACGCCGGCCGATGCGCTCATCATCCTCGGCGACCTGTTCGAAGTGTGGGTGGGCGACGACGCAGCCGCCCTGCCCGGCTTCGAGGCCGAATGCGCCGAGCTGCTGCGCCGCGCGGCCGAGCGGCTGCCGGTGTACTTCATGCACGGCAACCGCGACTTCCTCGTCGGCCCGGCGCTCGCCGCCCAATGCGGCTTCACGCTGCTGGGCGACCCCACGGTGCTGGTGCTGCATGGCGAACGCTGGCTGCTGAGCCACGGCGACATCCTTTGCCTGGACGACACCGACTACCTCAAGTTCCGAGCCCAGGTGCGCACGCCCGAATGGCAGGCCGCCTTCCTGGCCAGGCCGCTGGCCGAACGCCGCGCGCTCGCGCGCTCCATGCGCGCGCAAAGCGAAGACCGCAAGCGCAATCCCTCGGCCGTCTGGGCCGATGTGGACGGCGGCGCCGCGCGCCAGTGGCTGCAGCAGGCGCGCGCACGCACGCTTGTGCACGGCCACACGCACCGCCCGGCCGATCACGACCTGGGCGACGGGCTCCAGCGCATCGTGCTCAGCGACTGGGACGCCGCGGCCCGTCCGCCGCGCGCGCAGCTGCTGTGCCTTTCCAGCGCCGGCGCGCAGCGCGTCGACCTGCGCTAGCGCTAGCGATGTTCAAGTGGCTGCGCCGGTTGCGCGCCCTGCCTCCGATTCCCGATGCCGCCTGGCGCGCCACGCTCGAGCGCTATGCCTTCCTTGGCGCACTGTCCGTCGCCGCGCAGCAGCGGTTGCGCACCCTGGCAGCTGAATTTCTGCGCGACAAGGAATTCCATGGCACCCAGGGCTTCGTCATCACCGACGAGGTTGCACTCGCGATTGCGGCCCAGGCGGTGCTGCCGGTGTTGAACCTGAAGGGCGGGCTGGACTGGTACGACGATTTCGTCGGCATCGTGGTCCATCCGTCGGAGGTCGTCGCGCGCCGGAAGATCGTCGACGACGCACAGGTGGTGCACGAATACGACGAGGTGGTGTCCGGCGAAGCGATGGACCGCGGACCGGTGATGCTGAGCTGGCAGGACGTGCTCGCGAGCAGCATCACGAGCGAGGGCGGCTACAACGTGGTGATCCATGAATTCGCCCACAAGATCGACATGCGCGCAGGCGATGCCGACGGCTGCCCGCCGCTGCCGCCCGGCTTCGCGGGCAGGCGCAGCGCACGCGAGGCCCGGGCCGCCTGGCTCGCCGTGCTGCAGCCCGCCTACGAAGACTTTCGCGAGAAGACCATCCTGGCCGAACGCTTCGGCGCGGAGCCGCCCTGGCTCGACGACTACGGCGCAACCTCGATCAGCGAATTCTTCGCCGTGGCCTGCGAGGCCTACTTCGTGAACCGCGCGGCCTTCGCGCGGGACTTTCCCTCGGTGCTCGCGCTCTTCGACGAATTCTTCGGCCGCGGCAAGCCCTGATCGCCGCGCGGCCGAGCAAAAGAAAAGCGCCCCACCGGGCGCTTTTCCTTTTTGAGCGGACCGACGCCCGCTTACTTGCGCAGCAGCGCCTTCAGCGCATTCTGCAGGCGGCGCGCACTCGCGGCGTCATGGGACGCAGCCAGCACCTTGCCGGCATCCTGGCCCCAGGTCTGAACCGGCGGCGGATCGCCGCGCTTGGTCAGCAGCTTGAGCTGCAGCGCGCGGCGGGCTTCGAGCTGCTCCGCAGGCGTCGGCACTTCGGCGGCCATTTCGAGGCGCAGCAGTGCTTCTGCGGCTTCATCGGGCGCGGCCTTGGGCGCCGAGCCAATGGCCTGGGACCAGCCGCTGCGCACCGCGGGCGTGACCGCGCGTCCGAGTTCCTGCACGCTCGGCAGCCGCGAGGCGTCGCGCTGTTCCCATGCGCCAAGCACCTGCGTCAGCGCTTCGCCATGGGCCTGGGCCGCGAGCTTGCGCAGCGCGAGGTCGGCGCGCTCGAGTGCTTCGCGCTGGGCACGGAAAGCCGCGTCGCCGAGACGCGGACCACGGTCCTCGAAGCGCGGCGGACGGTCGCCGAAGCGTCCGGCCGGCGCACCGCGGTCGCCGCGGCCGTCGGGACGCGGTGCTCCGCGATCGCCCGGGCGGCCAGGACCGCCCGGCCCCGGACGGGCACCGTCGCGCCGATCACCGAAGCGGCCGCCCGCGCGGCCCGCAGGCACGGCCTCGGCCTTCTTGTTGCCGGGGCGATCGTCGCCGCGCACGGCAACCACGGGCTTGGGAGCGGGCTTCGGCGGTGCGGGCGGCGCCTCGGCCTCTTCGGCCGCGGCCGCTTCGCCGGCTTCGTGCGCCGCGCCGTCGGAGCGCGCCGATGCGTCGGCACCGTCGGCCGGTGCAACGAGATCGGGGCCGGCAGCAGCATGTGCCGGGGCAGGCGTGCCCGGCAGGGCTTCCGCATCGCCAGCGCCCGGCGCCTGTTCGGCGCTTTCGCTGAACTCGGCCGCAGCCTGTCCGGGCGCAATCACTTCGGTGGCACCCACGGCGGGGCCATCGGTGGAAGCCGCGGGCTCAGGCCTGGCAGCGGCAGGTGCCGGCGGAGGCGCTTCGCCACGCAGCGCCGCTTCGAGCCGCGCGATGGCGGCGCGGATCTTCTGCACGTCGCCGCCGGCGTTGGCCGCGTCCAGCGCCTTGGAAGCCTCGAGCACATGGCGATCGTGTTCGCTCATGGCAGACGAGACCTTTTCGCGCTCGGCCGTCTTGCGGTTGAAGGCTTCGTCGATGGGTGCGCGGAACGCGTCCCACAGCTTCTGTTCGTGGCGGCGGTCGAGCGGCACGCTCTGGGCTTCAGCCTGCCAGCGCTGCTGCAGTGCCTTGACGGCATCGATGCGCAGCATCGGCTGGGCACCGAGTTCGGCGGCCTCGGCGATCATGGCCTGGCGCCGTTCGATGCTGGCCTTTTGCGCTTCCTCGAAAGGCGCGCGCGCGGCACCGAAGGCTTCGTTCCATTGCGGCTGCAGTTCGGCAAAGACTTTCTCGCCCACGTGGCCGGCATCGCGCCAGCGGTCGGCAAACTGGTGCAACGCGCGGTTGTGCGCCTTCAGGTCGGTGGCGCCGGCATGCTCGGCCGCCCAGGCCCTGACCTCCTCGATCAGCGCCACGCGGTGGGCGCGATGCTCCGCCGCATCGGCGCGAACCTTCTCGAGCCAGGCCTCCACTACCTTGTGGGCTTCGTTGCAGGCTTCGTCGAAGCGCTTCCAGAGCGCATGGTTGGGCACGCCGCCCTGGTCGGCCTGCTTCCACTGGTCGCGCAGCGAGCGCAGCGTTTCCTGCATCTTGCGGCCGCCGAGCGCTTGGCCTTCGGGACGCTTGAGCAGGCCTTCGGCCTTGGCGACGAGGTCTTCGCGCACCTTGTCGGCACTCCAGCGCTGCCAGCCTTCGAGTTCGCCGGCCGCGACCAGCGCCGCATGCACGCGCGCTTCGAGCGGTGCCTCGACCAGCTTGCCGTGTTCCTTCAGCACCGCGCGCAGCGCGGCGGCCGCGCCGGCGCTGGCCTTGCCGTGGCCCTCGGCGGTTTCCTGTTCGAGCTTGGCCAGGGCGGCCTGCACGGCGTCCTGCGCCGCTGCGCGAACGGCCGGATCGACCTTGGGTGCGGCGGGCTTGGCGGGTGCCGCCTTGGGTGCGATCACCTCGCCGCGCGCGGCGCGCAGTTCGTCGGCCCACACCGGCACCGGCGGCAAGGCAGCCGCAGGATCGGCGGCCGCGGCCTGCGCCTGGGCCAGCGCCGCATGGAATGCATCGGAGACGACCAGCAGCTGCGCCTTCGACGACTCGAGCTGCGGGGCAAACCTGGCGTCCAGGCTGTTCCAGTTGGCATCGGCCGTGATGTCGGCCGCCTGCTGCTGCCAGTGGGTCACATCGGCGCGCAGCGATTCCTCGGCGGCCTGCGCGTCCTGCCAGCCCTTGGTCGAGAGCACTTCGAAGCGCTGGGCCAGCAGCACGGCGGCCTCGCGGTGTACCTGGGCACGGTGCTGCAGGTCTTCGATGCCCTTGACGCGTTCGGCCAATTGCACCTTGAAACCAGCCAGCGGCTCGCGCGAGAGCGGCGCACCGGCCTTGGCGGCATCGCGCTGCCAGGCGAGCGCATCGGCGATGTTGAGCTTGGACTGGGCCAGCAGCGCCTCGGCCCTTTGCGCCCATTCGGCGGCGATGGCTTCCTGGCCCTTGGCGCGCTTGAGTTCGTCGAGCTTTTCGCGCAACAGGCGCGCCGCGCCCTTGTCGCGGCCGCTCAGCTCCTTGAAGACTTCCTGCATCTGCTCGGGCGCGGGGTTGCCCGCGAGCCAGTCGCGGATGCGCGCGGCGCGCTCGCCCGAAGTTGGCGCGGTGAAGGCGCCGCCGGTGAGCGTGTCGAGGGACTGGAGGTCGTGTGGCTTGGAAGAAGTAGAGGTCACTTGCGCGAAATCGTTGTCTGAAGAGAGAAAGCGAAGGCGCCGGCAAAGGCCGGCGCACATCGACATTTTCACCCAGTTGTGGCGGGCGGTTGAATTCCATGCCGCAACTGCAGCCAAATGGCTGCCGAAAGCAGGCACGGGTTGGCTACATATATAGCGGGGCGGCGCGAAAAACCAAGTGCTTGTTCGTCACTTCATGGCCAGGTCGAGCTCGGCGCCGGGCTTCCAGTCGGCACCGGTCGCCTTGGTTTTCACGGCGCCGAGGAACAGGCGTTCGCTCGGCAGCTTCTGGGCCAGCAGGTAGTCGCGCACCACGGCGCCGCGCTCCACGGCCAGCTGCCGCATCGACTCTTCGTCGACCGGAATGCTCGCGAGCAGCAGGTTTTCCATTTCCTTCACCGGCAGGTCCTTGGCCAGCCCGACCATGTTGCGCGGCTTGGTGATGTCGGCGCGCTTGTACACGGCGCTCAGCAGTTCGGGATATTCGGCATCGGTCACGGGCGGCACGTCGGTGCCCTCCTGGCCGCCGCGCACCGCCACGCGCCGCTTCTCGGCCTGGGCGAGCTGGCGCAGGCGCTGGCGCTGGTAGGCCTCGCGCTCCTGCTCGAGGCTGGCGGTGCCGACCACCGTCATCCGCAGGCCCGGGCGCTCCGTCAACGCCTTGACGACCTTGTCCAGGCTCTCCCTGGCAGAGGCGCCGAGCACGGAACTTCCGGGCTCGAAAGTGACGGTGCTCGACTCGCCGCTGCCCCCGCCGAGTCCGCCGGTCAGCAGGCTGAACGGCGAGGTCACGGCCTTCACGATCAGGTTGACCACCGCCTTGACGATCAGCGGGCCGATGCTGAATTGCGGATCGTTGAGAGAGCCCCTGAGCGGCAGGTCCACGTCGATCACGCCGTTGCGGTCGGCCAAGAGGGCCACCGCGAGCCGCACCGGCAGGCTGTTGGGCGCACCCTCCACTTCGTCGCCGAACTGCAGCTGGTTGAGCACCAGCTTGTTGGAGGCCGTGAGCTGGCCATCGGGCGCGATCTTGTAGTTGACGTCCATGCTCATCTTGCCGCGCTCGATGCCGTGGCCGGCGTAGCGCACCGAGTACGGCGACAGCGGCGCCAGGTCCAGATCGCGCATCTTGGCGGTGATGTCGAGTTCGAGCGGCTTGGCCAGCGGGTTGAGCTTGCCGGTGATTTCGAGCGCGGCGGTCTGCTGCGCCTTGCCGCGCAGTTCCAGGTCGGCCAGCGCGGGACGGCCGCCCTCGCCCTTGGGCGGGTTCGACGAGAAGGAACTGAGCTTGCCAGTCAGTTCGCTCAGGTCGGCCGAGTAGTTGGGCTTCACGAACAGGTCGGTGAAATCGACCCGGCCGTTGACCAGGCTCATCGGGCCGAAATTGATGACCGGCTTGGGCCCGGAATCGGCCTCGGCCTGCGCGGCTGCGACGGGCAACGAGGCCGGCTTTGCCGGTTCGGGTCCGCCGCCGACCATGGCCTCGGCCGACACCGGGGCGCCGCCCTGCTGCTGCTGCTGCTGCTGCTGCTGCTGCTGCTGCGGCCCGCCCCGGGTCGTGGTGGTGGTTCCACCAAGGCTGCGGCGGGTCTTGACCTCCGCGCTTGCCGCTGCGGCGGCGTTGGCGTCCGCCTCCCCCTTCTTGGTGAGGTTCACCAGGTTGAGCCGGCCGGTGGGATCGACGATCACGCGGGCGAAGAAATCGGTCAGCGTGGTTTCCCGCACATCCACCGCCGGTGCGGCGTTGGGCGCCATGCTCACCTGCAGTCCGCGCAGGCTCAGGGTCTTCCAGCTCAGCAGTTGGTTGGTGTTGCGGTCGAAACCCGGCGACTGCGTGAGCGAGATGCTGTTGGCGCGGAAGTCGTCGAGCGCCGTGTCGCCGGCCAGCTTGATCGTCATGCCGGCCGGGGTGCTCGCGTAGCGCACGGTCCCCTTGTAGCTTGCGAAGGCGCGGCGGATGTCAACATTGAGCGCGTCGGCGTAGTAAGCCTTGAAGGCGTGGGCGGGAAACGACGCCACTTCGAGCCGGCCCTCGGCCGACAGCGGCTTGAGCACCACGTTGCCCTTGTAGTCGAAACGGCCCGGCTCCGAACGCCGCGAACCGATGCGCCCCGACACCTGCAAGGGCGAAACCGTGCCGGTTTCGGGCGCGACCTTCTGCGCCTTCAGGCTGAACGCCGTGATCTCGACGGCCACCGGCGTGGCGCTGGCCTTGTCGGCATAGGAAAGCGTGCCGTTGTCGACCGCCAGGGTGCCGATGGTCAAGGCCCAGGGTTTGGTGTTGGCGCCGGGCGGCGCCGCTTCGGGGCCTGCGCCGGCGGGCTTGGGCGCGGCGGCCTTGGCCTGCGCCGCCCCGCCGTTGGCCGGTACCTTGAGCCAGCGCTCGAACATCCAGCGCTTTTCGCTGTCGCGCTCGACCTGCACCTTCGGATTGGTGGCGGTGAACGAGGCCACGTCCAGCGTGTGCTTGGTCATGTCGACCTCGGCGTCGACCAGCTCGAAGCGGCCGACACTTGCCAGCGCGGTCTTCTGCTGTGTGAGCGCCAGGCCGTCGACGGCCAGGCGCCGCGCCTTGAACCGGAGGTCGGGCGCGGCCCAGGCGATGTCGATCTGCCCGCTGAGCTTGCCGTCGAGCGTGGGCTCCAGGCTGTGCGCCAGGTAGGGCGCCGCCAGCGACAGCGGCAGCGCGTCGACTTCGGTCTGCACCTCGGCCACCTTGTCGGTGGCGTTGCCCTGGAACTTGAGCGTTGCGCCGCTGATGGCGGTGCTGCCGCTGAACCGGGCCGGCTTCTCCATGGGCCAGGTGACGCCGGCCAAGTCAAGGCCGAGCGCATTCATTTCGATGGCCGCGGCGGGCTGGACCGTTTCATCGCGCCATCCGATGCGCCCGCCACTCAGGGCCACCTTGTCGACCTGGACCTTCAGCTTCGGCTTCTCCGGTGGCTTTCCGTCCGGGGCGCTGGCCGCGGCGGCGGGGGGCGGGGCCACCTTTTCTGCCGCCCCGGTGGCCGGATCGGTGGCAAGCAGGTTGAGCTGGCCGTTCGCGTCGCGCGCGACCGCGAGCTGCGGATTGGCCAGCGCGACCTCGCTCAGGTGAAACACCGCCTCCAGCGGTCGCACGTCGGCCAACGCCAGCTTGAGCGAATCGAAACCCAGCAGATCCCGGCCTCTGGCATCGCCTAGCTTCGCGCTGTGCGCCTCGATGGTGCCGGTGATCTTGAGACCGGCGGTGGCGGCTCGCTCGAAATCGATCTTCAGGTCGGCATCGAGGCTGCCCGCCTGCAGCTTCACGGGCAGGCCGCCCGGGATGTAGCCTAGGTACGGCACCAGGTCGAGCCCCTTGAACTGCACATGGGCGTCGGTCTTGCGGCTTTCCGCGAACGGCGTGGTGAGGGCGGCCGAATCGAACTTGCTGCCGTTGAGCGCGAAAGCCAGCTTGGGCTCGGTGTTGATGTCGCGCTTGGAGGCCAGATTGCTCAGGAACGGCACGTTGAGCACGAAGCCGCGCAGTTCGTGCCTGCGCTTGACGGTCTGGTCGTCGAAATCGACCGCGCCGTCCTTGATCGAGATGTTGTAGATCGCAAAGCGCGCCGCCTCGGCCTTGGGATCGCGTGGCGGGCTGGCCGCGAGCTTGGCCAGGATGTCGTCGATGTCGTACTTGCCGTCCGCGAGGTGCGTGAGCAGGATGGCCGGCGCCTCGACCGTCACCGCATCGATCACCGGCGCCAGGCGCAGGATCGATTGCAGTTCTGCGTCGGCATAGATGCGCTTGACCGCCACCTGGGGCCGGCTGCCATCGGCCGTGGCTATGCGCAGGTCGTGCAGCGCGAGCTCGAGGGTCCAGGGCTTGAAATCGATCTTGCCGACGGTGACCTGCCGGCCGAGCTTTTCGCTCGCGATCTTCTGGAGCTGGCTCTTGGCGATCGGCGGCACCGCCAGCCAGGCAATGGCCCAAAGTGCCAGAAGAGAAAGCAACGCGACGATCCCACGTCGCACCCATCTATTTTGTTTGAGCGAAGCTACATCCATCGCGGGAGTGTGCCGCAAAGACGCAGGGAGCCAGAAACAAGAAAGCCCGGCAATTCGACCAAAAGTCTCATTGCCGGGCTTGATGGCGGGCCCAAAACCCATGCCATCGCTTCGCGCGACCGGAAGTCAATGGTTCCTGCCGTGCTGGCAGCAAGAGATTGCCGCCATGGATCCTCCATCGTTCCAGCCCTTGACTTGCACCTTGGGCTGCCGGATTTCGGAAAACCGCCTGAGAACTCAGGCGTGTTCAGATTAGGCGCCCCGACGCCGCATTGCAATGCCCTCTCCCAAGGGATTTCCCTAGGGTATTGTTTAAATATGTAATCACATAAGGGAATAGCCTCTTATACTTGACCGGGTATTTAGCCACGCTAGAATCCGCCCTGCCCCTGGCTGCCTCAGACCCAGCAGGGGCCACCTGAATCCGCTGCCGAGTTCCCCCGGCTTGATCAGGCCGCCGCGCTCCCACCCCTACACCTCCACGCGCGGAGCCTGATTCGTACCAATCCAAGCGCCGCTGCCTTCATCCATCGCCTCACCGGCGCTGCGAACAGGTGCCGCACAGAAAGGAAGAGCGATGAACAAGGCGTTTGATGCCACAGCCCGCGGGCTGAGGACCTTTGTGTCCGATGTGGCAGACGGCTTTTTTGAAATCACCCACAACGGGTTTGCACTGGTTGGCTTGGCCATCGTGTTCGCGGCCCTCGCCCTGGTGGCGCGGCCTGACCTGCGCAAGACCGGCGAGGAACAGCTCATGGGCTGGCTGCAGTCGCGCAAGCCCGCGCCCGAAGCCACCGACCTGGAGCCGACCGCCATCGTGCGCACCACGGCCGCGAGCCCCGGCGACCTGCCCAAGCAGCAGGCCGCGGTGGCTTATTGGCTCAGCAAGAAGTACCGCGTGGCGGCCGAACCGCTGAGCGTGCTGGTTGCCGAGGCCTACCAACTCGGCAAGCGCACCAAGCTCGACCCGACGCTGATCCTGGCCATCATGGCCGTCGAATCGAGCTTCAATCCGTTTGCCCAGAGCCACGTGGGCGCCCAGGGCCTGATGCAGGTCATGACGCGCGTGCACGGTGACAAGTACGAAAGCGCGGGCGGCACGCTCACCGCCTTCGACCCCGTGACCAACATGCGCGTGGGCGTCAAGGTGCTGCAGGAATGCATCGCCCGCGCCGGATCGCTCGAAGGCGGCCTGCGCTACTACGTGGGCGCCGCCAAGCTCGAGGACGATGGCGGCTATGCCGGCAAGGTGATGGCCGAGCACGAACGGCTGCAGCAGGTGGCCAACGGCCGCAATCCCCCGACGACGATGCCCGCGGCGCCCATCGTGCGCGCGCAGCCGATTCCCGTTGCCGTGCCGCCCAAGCCGCAACATGTCGCCGAGCCGGCAGACCCCCAGAAAGTGGCCCTGCTTTCGGAAGTTTCCTGAGCCCCTGCGCTACACTTCACCCCGTACGCGACTGGCGATAGGCGCAGCACCTCACGGTGCCCTGCGCTGACGTGGAATACCACTGGGAAGCGTGCCGCCTGGCATCCATACAGGCGTTCAGCCGTTCGCCTGGGCAGCCCTTGTTTGGTTGAAGAACAAGGACCTCGTCTTCAAAGGACTGCCATGTACAACCGCAATATCCTGGTCGAACAGACCGATCCCGAAATCTGGGCTGCCATCCAGGCCGAAAACGCGCGCCAGGAACACCACATCGAGTTGATCGCGAGCGAAAACTACGCCTCGCCGGCCGTCATGGCCGCCCAGGGCTCGCAGCTCACCAACAAGTACGCCGAAGGCTACCCGGGCAAGCGCTACTACGGCGGCTGCGAGCACGTCGACGTGGCCGAGCAGCTGGCCATCGACCGCGTCAAGCAGATCTTCGGCGCCGATGCCGCCAACGTGCAGCCGCATTGCGGCGCCTCGGCCAACGAGGCCGTGATGCTCGCCTTCCTGAAGCCCGGCGACACCATCATGGGCATGAGCCTGGCCGAAGGCGGCCACCTGACGCATGGCATGCCGCTGAACATGAGCGGCAAGTGGTTCAACGTGGTGAGCTACGGCCTGGACGCCAACGAAGCCATCGACTACGACGCGATGGAACGCAAGGCGCACGAGCACATGCCCAAGCTCATCATTGCGGGCGCTTCGGCCTACTCGCTGCACATCGACTTCGAGCGCTTTGCCAAGGTGGCCAAGGACGTGGGCGCGATCTTCATGGTCGACATCGCCCATTACGCCGGCCTGGTGGCCGCGGGCGTGTACCCCAACCCGGTGCCGCATGCCGACGTCGTCACCTCCACTACCCACAAGAGCCTGCGCGGCCCGCGCGGTGGCATCATCTTGATGAAGTCGCAGCACGAGAAAGCCATCAACAGCGCGATCTTCCCGGGTCTGCAGGGCGGCCCGCTGATGCACGTGATCGCCGCCAAGGCCGTCGCGTTCAAGGAAGCCATGGCGCCCGAGTTCAAGGCCTACCAGCAGCAGGTGGTCAAGAACGCCCGGATCGTGGCCGACACCCTCACCGAGCGCGGCCTGCGCATCGTGAGCGGGCGCACCGAAAGCCACGTGATGCTGGTGGACCTGCGCGAAAGCTCGGTCTGGAAACATGGCATCACCGGCAAGGAAGCCGAAGCCGTGCTGGGCAGCGCCCACATGACGATCAACAAGAACGCGATTCCCAACGACCCCGAAAAGCCGATGGTCACCAGCGGCGTGCGCATCGGCACCCCCGCCATGACCACGCGCGGCTTCAAGGACGAAGAGGCGCGCATCACCGCGAACCTGATCGCCGATGTGCTGGAGAACCCGCGCGACGCCGCCAACATCGATGCGGTTCGCGCCAAGGTCCACGCGCTGACAAGCCGGTTCCCGGTCTACCGCTGATTCCGAAGAAAACGTGACCGCATGAAATGCCCTTTTTGCGGTCATCTTGAAACGCAGGTCGTCGAGACCCGCGTTTCGGAAGACGCCGACTTCGTGCGCAGGCGCCGCCAGTGCAGCGCCTGCGACAAGCGCTTCACCACCTATGAGCGGCCGGACGTCAACTTTCCGGTGGTCGTCAAGAAGGACGGCAGCCGCGCCGACTTCGAATCGGGCAAGGTCCGCGCCTCGATGATGCTCGCGCTGCGCAAGCGGCCAGTGAGCATCGAGCAGATCGACAATGCCCTGCTGCGCATCGAGCAGAAGCTCCTGGCCAGCGGCCTGCGCGAAATCGATTCGACCAAGGTGGGCGAACTCGTGATGCGCGAGCTCAAGAAGCTCGACAAGGTGGCCTACGTGCGCTTTGCCTCGGTGTACCGCAGCTTCGAGGACGTGGACGAGTTCCGGCAGCTGCTGCGGGACATCTGAAGAGCCCCGCGCTCAGCGGTTCCAGCAGGCCTGCACCAGCGCATTCGAAGCGCTGGTCTGGCCGGCCGCCAGCTTGACGCCCTGCTGGTCCACCGTGAGCGTTCTGCATTCGTCGGCGGCCGATGCGCCCTGCGGCACGGCCCGCAGCGTGTAGCTGGTTGCGTCTCTTGCCGCATAGCTGATGGTGTAGTTCGCCGTGCCGGACGACGGCGCCTGGTTCAGCCCGGCCGGCAGCGCAACGGTTGCCGGGGGATATTGGCCGTTGGCCGTCAGGTAGCGCTCGTTCCATTGCGCCGCCTGCAGCAGCTGCTGCTTGGCATCGGCGCGCTTGGCCCGCAGCACGTAGCGCGTGTAGCTCGGGTAGGCTATCGCGGCCAGGATGGCGATCACGGCCGTCACGATCATGAGTTCGACCAGCGTGAAGCCGCGCGGGCGAATCCGCTCTTTGCGGGCCTGCATTTCAGGATATTTGTTCATGGCTTGGGTCCGCTGCGGCGTCAATTTCACGAGATCAGGTTGCGCCAGCCGAAGCGGCGCACGGCTTGCGGCAGCTTGGTCTCGTTGCAGCCGCCGGCCGCATTGCAGACCACGTGCTTGCCTTTTTCCGCGGCGTTCTGCGGCCGAAAGACGATGTCGTCCCGGCCCGAATGATTCCGGAAGCCGAGGTAGCTGCCCACCGCGCTGGTGGATCCGTTGTAGGCGATGCCGTCGGGGACGACGCCGCTGAAGAAGTCGATCACCATCGAATAGCCGTCGTCGCTGGTGCCCGGCGCGCAATCGAGCGAATTGCTGGCAGAGCCGGGAATGGTGGTCGAGAACAGGCCCGCGCTGCCGCTCAGTGCATCGCCCGGGTAGACGATGCGTTCGCCGGTGGTCCCCAGTTGCAGGTACCAGCCGCGCTTGCCGCCCGAACCGCTGTAGCTCACGCCGTGGCTCGATGCGGTGCGGAATTCGACGTCGCCTTCCTTGACCGTGTCGGCGCCGATGGTCTGTGCCACCAGGTCGGCCAGCGCCGCGGTACCCGTGCTGCCGTTGGCGCGGTCCCAGACGCCATACAGGTACTGCTGGGCCGTGCTGCTTTCGTCGCCGGAGGCAAACAGCCGGCCGGTGCCGAACATGACCATGTAGCCGCCGCGCGGATGGTCGGCGACCAGCGGAGGGGCCGTGATCGGCTGCGTGGCGCCGGCGGCGAACAGCGGCGTGTTGTCCAGGCTAGATGCGGTGGCGCCGGAGCCCAGGGTGGCCTTCCAGTCGCTGCTCTTGGCGCTGCTCAGGTCGAACTTCCAGAGGTTGCCGAGCAGATCGCCGGCATAGACGTAATCGACCCTGCCGTCGCCGTTGCTGTCCACCACCTGCGGCGCCGACAGCCCGTTGCCGGTGCCGGCGGCCTGCGTGGCGGGCGCGGGGATCTTCAGCACGGACTTGTCGCCATCCAGATACTGGATCCACAGCATCGCCTTCTCGCTCGTGCTGTTGTAGCCGTTGCCCAGGATCACGGCCCTGCGGCCGTTGTTGAGCGGTGCCACCTGCAGCGCGCGCCTGGAAAAGGAATCGAGCGCGGGTTGCTGGAACTGGTGGCCCAGATCGTCGTCGGCGAGCGCGGTCGTGTCGATCCCGGCCACGTCGGCGGCGTCGGACTCGCCAATGTTCTCGGGCTTGGTGACGTCGAGCACGAAGTAACCCTTGCCGCCCGCCCCCAGCGTGCCCACGAGGAAGGACTTCCACAGCGCCGCCTTCTCGGTATCGGTGGCCTTGGCGTCGTCGGCCGAACCCATGTAGATGTCTGCCACGAACGGGCTGCCGTCGACGTAGTACCCGTGCGAGTAGGTGCTCTCGCTGAGCTTCTTGAGACGGGGCGCCGCCGCCGTGCCGTAGAGGCCTTCGGGCACGTAGGCGAACGCCTCCTGGCCGGTGCCGGCATTGAAGGCGTGCAGCATGCCGTCGTTGGCACCGACGTAGGCCATCGGCGTGCGGGCGATGGTCGAAGCGAATTTGGCGTAGCCGTCATGGGTGAAGCCGCTGCCGGGCTGCCCCACGTACCGGACGCTGGAGCCCACGATGTCGCCCAGCACGTGGCCGCGCTTGCGCAGGCCCAGGCCTGCAGAGCCCTCGTTGCTGCGGTCGCCGCGCAGGAAATCGAGCACTGCCTGGCCGAGCGCGGTGCTCGCGGTGTCGGTGCCGGTGCTTCCCTTGAGCGCGGCCTTCTGCGCGTCGCTCAGGTTGGCCCACCGGAACGGCACGCCGGCACCGGTGGCCGCGGCACTGGTGGCCGTTGCCGCGGCGGTGCCCGAAAAGCTCAGCACCTTGCGATTGCCGTCGTACGCGCCTGAGACTGCCATGCGCGCATCGAGCAGCTCGCGCGCCGACCACGCGGGCGTGGCGGCCAGCTTGCCATTGCTGCCGAACGGCGTGGCAGTCAGCTTGCCCGACCAGTCGGCCGTGTCGTAGCCGGCCTGGTAGGCGGCCGTGGCGGTCGATACCCTGGAGCCGCTGGCGGAGATCGAGGTCAGCGAGGTGCGGGTGTTGAACGGCGTCTGCGCCCGGATGGATCCAGAGGCGTTGCGGGGGGTCTGCGCACCGACGCACCTGCTCCTGTTGTTGTTGATCGCCTGCGAGAAGTTGCGTACCCGGTCGCCGGGGATATCGGCCACCGGCTCCTCGACCCCAGCGTTGCGCGGCGCCTGAGCCAGTGGGTATTGCGCGGCGTGGCCGGCGGTCTGCGCGAGCACCAGGCCGCACAACATGGTGTTTCTCGAAAACCTGTGGATGTTCATATCTATTTTTCTCGCCACGCTCAATTCACTATCCGGACCGCGGCCGGGTCGAAGGACATCTGCAACACCACTCGCGTGCCGCCAGCCGTGCTCGCGGTGCGCGCGCCGGTGGAGAGCGCGGTGACCCGGTACAGGGGCTCGTCACTGCGGTGGCGGTCGATCACCTCGATCCAGTACCTGGCGCTGGCGAAGGCCGGACTGCCGGCGTCCGGCGCGCCCGTGAATTGACCGTAGGCGGCGGACTTGTCCGCATACGCGGCACGGGCCCAGAACCTGTAGGCCTCGCTGCCCGAAGCGGCACTCACGGAATCGGTCCCGGCGAAGTAGCAGATGCCACGCTCGCAGCTGTTGGCGCCCTCGCCCACATAGGCAGTCACCCAGCCGCCGGTATCCCGATCGGGGAAAACGCGGCCATCCGCGGCCTTGCGGCAAGGCGAGGTCACGAGCGCAGAGCACGTCACGTAGGCCTGGGTCGTGGCGTCGAAGGCCAGTTGCCGGATGTCGCGCTCGGCATCCAGCAGCGCAGCTTCGGCGGCCTCGAAGGCACGCTGGTATTCGCGCTGGTTGCCCGCCACCGATTCAAGCAGTTGGGCCATCTGCGCGCCGCCCACCGAGAGCAGTGCAGAGAGCAGCAGCATGATGAGCACGATGAACAACGAGAACCCACGCTGCCCCAAGCAGAGCGAAGATGAAGCGACACGAAGTGTGCGAAGAATGGGCGTGGTCATAGATTCCGCAGTGCGAACACCGCCGTGTAGACGCGGCGCAGCCTGCCGTCGCCGCTGGTTCGCGACGAACCATCGCAATCGACGTAGCTACCGCCCGGGTTGCTCCTGGAAGTGCCCGCGAGCTGCAGGCACACGCGCACCGTGCGAACCTGATCGAAGCTCCCGACATTCGCGGCCGTCACGTAGCGCACCACCCGCTCACTTTCCGCAGCACCGATGCCGTACATGACGTCGAAGCGCTCGACGCCGTCGATGATCGGCTGCGGCACGGTATTGCCGCTGCCCTTGCACCGAAGGGTGCCGTTGACCACCGAGAACTCGCTGGTGATCAGGCGAACGTTCCTGGCGTCCGCGGGACTGGCGGACTTGTATCCTGCCCCCGCCGAATTCTTGGCGTCCTGGCCGAGGCAGTCCTTGAAGTAATCCGGATTCGGCGCATAGCCGACCTTGAGCGTGTCGTTCACCGAACGGCCTACCGACTCCTGCCCCTTGATCGCGAAGAAAACTGGTTCGCCCGCGAGATTGGTGTCCTTCTGCGCGCCGACATCGAAGTAGTACAGCGGCCCGGTGGCATCGATCGGAAAGTAGCCGGCTTGCCGGATCTGCTGGCCCAGCAGCCTGAATGCCAGCGCCGACGATTGGTGCAGCGCGTTGACATCGTCGCCCGTCATGACGGCGCTGCGCGTACCGAGCACGCTGGTAATGGCGGCCAACACCACAAGCAGGCCGATGATCAGCGCGACGAGGATTTCGACCAATGTGAAGCCGGCTTGGCGGCGGCAGTGCGTGAGAGACTTTTTCATGGCTGGGGCACTGCGACGATGGCTTCCTGGCAGACCTTGCCAGCCGGGCAGTTCCAAGCCGAATCCGGTGTGATCGGGTTGATGGCGGCGGGCTCGTCCCAAGCGATGTGCACGAACAGCAAGCCGCCGACGCCCGTTTTGCTCTGCACGTCGGCCACTCCGCCCGGTAACGCGCTCGACACCCTGCGCTTCCAGCCCCACAGATCGTGGGCCGCCAGCTGAATGGCCGTGCAATTGGCGCTGGCCCCTGCACACGAGGGGGTCGGCTCGGTGGAGCTCGCCGCCGTCCAGCCGGCCACATAGGGACTGCCAGATGCGGTGCCCGCCACCGGGTTCGCGCGGATGCGATCGGCCATGTCGCCGGCCAGTTGCGCAGCGATGTTCTGGTTGCTTGCTCCCACGCTGTCGGAG
Organism: Variovorax paradoxus; assembly: GCF_030815975.1. NCBI lineage: Bacteria > Pseudomonadati > Pseudomonadota > Betaproteobacteria > Burkholderiales > Comamonadaceae > Variovorax > Variovorax paradoxus. Next base: position 4,309,113 of record NZ_JAUSXL010000002.1, on the reverse strand, counting down.
AGCACGCGCAGGTGGAAGCCGGCCAGCGCGAACAGGCCGAACGAGAGCACGAGGACGGCCACTAAGGCTTCGAGCATTGAGAAGCCCGCTTGCTCACGCAGCGTGCGAATCGAACCGCTTAGCACGTCCCTCTCCCCTTCTGCAGTCGAATGCGTCCACCAAGCGCCGCACATACGGCGGCGATATTGGGTGAATCCTCATTCCCCTCCGGATGAAAACTGAAACCCGCGACGCCTGCAGAACGACCCATGGCATCGAAAGATATGGGACCGAGAGCGCTTTTCTCGACCGCGACGCGCCCGTCGGGGTCTTGCCGCCGAAGAGTTTCAAATCCATCGCCGACACCGACCACAGTGTCCCAACCGCAGCTCCAGTCCGCGCCGCTGCACTCCGCGCGCTGCCGGATGGTCACGGTTTCTCCGCGACGAGCTGCCTCTGCGCGCGCGTGGCTCACGCTTGCCATCAAGGCCGAGGCCATGCGCTCGACGCGATACTTCTCGATCAGGCCGTTGAAGTTGGGCAACGCAAATGTCAGCAGGATGCCCAGCAGTGCGACAGCGACCATCATTTCGACCAGCGTGAAACCGCATGGCGTTCCGCATCCGCGGGAATGCGCCCTCACGGACGCGCAGAATCCGTTTTTCATGTTGTACCGTCCGCCGGCTCGCCGAAGTGGCTGGACGGCGGGCGTTTCTCCCTGATTTCAATTTTCAGAAAATTCTATTTGGCGAATTCTTATTGACCACCCATTGAACGACGAACGGTCGAAATAAACAGATCAATGGATCACGGGTTTCAATTGTTTTTAAATTGATTTAAAAATAGATTTGATTCAATAAAAAATGACAAATGCAAATGAAATTGTGAATTTCATGACCCAGGCCCTCGATCTCGCACGCCAGGCCGGGCCAGAGACCGATCCCAATCCGCGCGTCGGCTGCGTGCTGGTGGACGCGAATGGCGCGGTGATCGGCCAGGGCCGCACGCAGCAGGTCGGCGGCCCGCATGCCGAGGTCATGGCGCTGCGCGATGCCGCGGCGCGGGGCCTTTCGGTCGCCGGCGCCACCGCCTTCGTCACGCTCGAGCCCTGCGCGCACCACGGCCGCACCGGCCCCTGCTGCGATGCGCTGGCCGCGGCCGGCATCGGCCGGGTCGTGGCATCGATCGCCGACCCCAACCCGCTGGTCGCCGGCCAGGGCTTCGAGCGGCTGCGTGCCGCGGGCGTGGCGGTCGGGGTGGGACCGGGCGCGGAGGAGGCGCGCGAACTCAACATCGGTTTTTTCAGCCGCATGGTCCGCAAGACGCCCTGGGTGCGGCTCAAGGCTGCCGCCTCGCTGGACGGCAAAACCGGCCTGCGCAACGGCGTGAGCCAATGGATCACCTCGGAACCGGCGCGCGCTGACGGCCACGCCTGGCGCGCCCGGGCCGGCGCGGTGCTGACCGGCGTGGGCACGGTGCTGGAGGACGACCCCCGGCTCGACGTGCGGCTGGTGCAAACCAGCCGCCAGCCGCATGTGGTGGTGGTCGACAGCCAATTGCAGACCCCGCCCGGCGCGCAGATCTTCATGGCTGGCCGGCCGGTCTGGATTTACGCTGCGGCGCCGGACGACGCCAAGGCCGCCGCGCTGGAAGCGCGCGGCGCCACCATCGCCTATCTGCCCAACGCGCAGGGCAAAGTCGACCTGGCGGCGATGCTGCGGGATCTCGCCCGGCGCGAGGTCAACGAACTCCACGTCGAGGCCGGCCACAAGCTCAATGGCTCGCTGCTGCGCGAGGGCCTGGTCGACGAGCTGCTGGTGTATCTGGCGCCCAAGCTCATCGGCGACGGGCTCGACATGGCTTCCGGCATTCACACCGGCGGGCCGCTGGCCGACCTGGCCGGCGCGCTGCCGCTGGAATTCAGGACCATCGAGCGGATCGGGCCGGACCTCCGGATCGTGGCCCGGGTCGCGGGAAGGGACGCTTTCTAGCGGGCGAATGCAGGCGCTCGCCGGGCGGACCCAGGATGTCTGCGAAAATGCGCGGATGTTCACCGGAATCATCACCGGCGTGGGGCGCATCGCCGCCATCCACGACCTCGGCCCCTCCTCCTCCTACGGCAAAAGACTCGGCATTGCGGTGCCCGACGGCTATCTTGACGACGTCGGGCTCGGCGACAGCATTGCGCTCAACGGCGCGTGCATGACCGTGACCACGCTCGACCCTGCCCGGCAGCAGTTCACCATCGACATCTCGGCCGAATCGCTCGACAAGACCGCGGGGCTGACCGCGGAAGGCGCCCGCATCAACCTCGAGAAGGCGCTGCGCGCCAGCGACCGGCTGGGCGGCCACATCGTCTCCGGCCATGTGGACGGCATCGGCACGGTGAGCCACTTCGCGCCGGTCGGCGAAAGCTGGGAGCTGCGCGTGGTGGCGCCACTCGCGCTCGCGCGCTTCCTGGCGTACAAGGGCTCCATCACGATCAACGGCGTGAGCCTCACGGTCAACAGCGTGAACGACATCGCCGATGGCGCCGAGATCAGCATCAACCTGATTCCGCACACGGTCGACAACACTTCGCTGGGCAGCCTGCAGGCCGGTTCGAAGGTCAATCTCGAAATAGACACCGTGGCGCGCTATGTGGAGCGCATGCTCCAGGCCGGCGTCCTGGTGCCGACCCCTTCCACGTATTCCAAGGACACCGCCGAATGAACGCTTCCGTCACGCCCATCGGCGCACCCCGCGGCACGCGGGCGCCCGCGCCGATTTCCCCGGTCGAGGAGATCGTGGCCGAGCTCGCCGCCGGGCGCATGGTGATCCTGGTGGACGAGGAAGACCGCGAAAACGAAGGCGACATCGTCATTGCGGCCGACCACATCACGCCCGAGGCCATCAACTTCATGGCGCGCCACGCGCGCGGGCTGATCTGCCTCACGCTCTCGCGCGAGATGTGCGAGCGGCTGCAGCTGCCGCCCATGGTGTCGCGCAACGGCGCCAAGCATTCGACCGCCTTCACCGTCTCCATCGAGGCGGCCGAAGGCGTGACCACCGGCATCTCGGCGGCCGACCGCGCGCGCACCGTGCAGGCGGCCGTGGCGCGCAACGCCGTGGCCAGCGACCTGGTGCAGCCCGGCCACATCTTCCCGCTGCAGGCGGTGGACGGCGGCGTGCTGATGCGCGCCGGCCATACCGAAGCCGGCTGCGACCTGGCCGCGATGGCCGGCTGCTCGCCCGCCTCGGTGATCTGCGAGGTGATGAACGAAGACGGCACCATGGCCCGCCTGCCCGACCTGCAGCTCTTCGCGGCCGAGCATGGGCTGAAGATCGGCACCATTGCCGCGCTCATCGAGCACCGCAGCCGCGTCGAATCGCTGGTTGAAAAGGTCGGTTGCCGCGAGATCCAGACGGCCTGGGGCGCTTTCACCGCGCATGCCTTCATCGACAAGCCGAGCCGCGGCGTGCACCTGGCGCTGGTGCGCGGCCAGTGGGCGCCCGAAGACACGGTGTCGGTACGCGTGCACGAGCCGCTGTCGGTGCTCGACGCGCTCGAGATCAACCGCTCCCTGCACTCGTGGAGCCTGGACGCCAGCCTCGCGCACATCGCGAACGAGGGCAAGGGCGTGGCCGTGCTGCTCAATTGCGGCGAAACGGCCGGCGAACTGCTCGCGCAATTCGACGGCACCGCGCGCCCTGCGCAAGCACCCGAGCGCGGCCGCATGGACCTTCGCAGCTACGGCATCGGCGCGCAGATCCTGCGCGAATGCGGCGTGCACAAGATGAACCTGCTCGGCACGCCGCGGCGCATGCCGAGCATGGCCGCGGGCTACGGGCTCGAGATTGCCGGCTACCTCACCAAAGACTAAAGACTGACACGACATGCAAGGCGCAAACAAGGGAGCGGATGCAAAGCCGCTCGACGGAAAAGGGCTGCGCATCGGCATCGTGCAGGCGCGCTTCAACGCCGACATCACCGATGCGCTCGCCGCGGCCTGCCTCGCCGAGCTCGAGAAGCTGGGCGTGGCCGCGGACGACATCCATCATGTGCAGGTTCCCGGCGCGCTCGAAGTGCCGGTGGCCCTGCAGGCCATGGCCGTGCGCGGCGGCTACCACGCGCTGGTGGCGCTGGGCTGCATCATCCGCGGCGAGACCTATCACTTCGAACTGGTGGCCAACGAATCGGGTGCGAGCGTGAGCCGCGTTGCGCTCGACCACCGCCTTCCCATCGCCAACGCGATCCTCACGACCGAAAACCTGGCGCAAGCCGTCGCCCGACAGACCGACAAGGGCCGCGACGCGGCCCAGGTGGCTGTCGAAATGGCGCAGTTGCTGGCCTCTCTCAAATGACCGAAGACAACGACAACAACAAAGCAGCCGGCGCCAAGCCGCGCCCGGCACGGCAAGTGCGTACCGGCCTGACCAGCACCGGCGCGCGCAAGGCTTCGGCCAAGTCGAACCGCAGCCGCGCACGCGAATTCGCGCTGCAGGCGCTCTACCAGCACCTGGTGGGCCGCAACGACCCGACCGATATCGACCACTTCACGCGCGACCTCGCAGGCTTTCACAAGGCCGATGCCGCGCATTACGACGCGCTGCTGCACGGATCGATCGAGGGCGCCGAACAGCTCGACGCATTGATCCGCCCGCTGCTCGACCGCAAGTTCGAAGAGATATCGCCCGTCGAGCATGCCGTGATGTGGATCGGCGTGTACGAGTTCCAGCACTGCCTGGACGTGCCATGGCGCGTGGTGCTCAACGAGTGCATCGAGTTGGCCAAGGAATTCGGCGGCACCGACGGCCACAAGTACGTCAACGCCGTGCTCAATGGCCTGGCACCGCAATTGCGCGCCGCCGAGGTCGAGGCCGACCGGGCCTCAGGCAAGGCGAGGACGTGAGGAGCGCCGCCCGGCCGCCCGAAGGCGCTCGCCCCCTCGCTTGCGAGGGGGGTGGCGAAGGCGCGCAGCGCCGTAGCCTGGGGGTGCAATGAGGATCTCGGCGCGCGCACAGCGCATCGAACCCTTCTATGTGATGGAGGTGGCCAAGGCCGCCGGCGTGCTCGCGCGCGAGGTGGCCCACACCGACCGGCCGATGATCTTCCTGAACATCGGCGAGCCCGACTTCACCGCCCCGCCGCTGGTGCAGGAAGCCGCTGCGCGCGCCGTTCGCGCCGGCGCCACGCAGTACACACAGGCCACCGGCCTGGAGCTGCTGCGCGAGCGCATCAGCGGCTGGTACACCCAGCGCTTCGGTGTCGACGTGCCGGCGCGCCGCATCGTGGTGACCGCAGGGGCCTCGGCTGCGCTGCAACTGGCCTGCCTGGCCTTGATCGAGTCCGGCGACGAGATACTTCTGCCCGATCCCAGCTACCCCTGCAACCGCCACTTCGTGAGTGCCGCGGATGGCAAGGCCGTGCTGATACCCACCACCGCCGAAGAGCGCTTCCAGCTCACGGCCGCCAAGGTCGAGGCCGCCTGGACCGACAGGACGCGCGGCGTGCTGCTCGCCTCGCCCTCCAACCCGACGGGCACCTCGATCGCGCCCGATGAACTGCGCCGCATTCACGAGGTGGTGTCGCAGCGCGGCGGCATCACGCTGATTGACGAGATCTATCTCGGCCTGTCCTACGACGATGCCTTCGGGCAGACGGCATTGGCCATCGACGACAACGTCATCAGCATCAACAGCTTCAGCAAGTACTTCAACATGACCGGCTGGCGCCTGGGCTGGCTGGTGGTGCCCGAAGCGCTGGTGCCAGTGGTCGAGCGGCTGGCGCAAAACCTCTTCATCTGCGCGAGCACCGTGTCGCAGCATGCAGCGCTGGCCTGCTTCGAGGCCGAGAGCATTGCCGAATACGAGCGCCGCCGCGCCGAGTTCAAGGCGCGCCGCGACTGGTTCATTCCGCAGCTCAACGCGCTGGGCCTGAACGTGCCGGTGGTGCCCGATGGCGCCTTCTACGCCTGGGCCGATTGCACCGCCGTCGCCGAGAAGCTGGGCATCTCGGGAAGCTGGGATTTCGCCTTCGAAACCATGAAGCGCGCCCATGTGGCCGTGACGCCGGGCCGCGACTTCGGCACGGCCGAGACGGGCAAGTTCGTGCGCTTCTCCACCGCGAGTTCGATGGCGCATCTGCAGGAGTCGGTCGAACGCCTGCGGGCCATGATCGCGAACCCGGCCTCATGAGCTACGCGTTTCCGATCCGCGTCTACTGGGAAGACACCGACGCCGGCGGCATCGTCTTCTACGCCAACTACCTCAAGTTCATGGAGCGCGGCCGCACCGAATGGCTGCGCTCGCTGGGCGTGGAGCAGCGAAAGCTGCGCGAGGAAACCGGCGGCCAGTTCGTGGTGAGCGAAACCCAGCTCAAATACCATCGCCCTTCCCGGCTCGACGACGAACTGCTGGTTACAGCCGATCTCAAACAATTGGGTACCGCGTCGTTGATAATCGGTCAACACGTGCTATCAAAAACAGAGCAAGAGCGAACGGGAGCCGCGGCGCCCGTTCTGCTGTGCGAAGGCACGATCCGCATCGGCTGGGTGGATGCCTCCACATTGCGCCCCGCGCGGATACCCACCCAAATTGCGGGAACCCTCGAGCGCTGCGGCGGCTCCATGACTCAACCTTTCAAGCCATGAACCAAGACCTCTCCATCATCAATCTCCTGCTCCATGCGAGCTTCGTGGTGCAACTGGTCGTGCTGCTGCTCGTGATCGTCTCGATCGCCAGCTGGGCCGCGATCATCCGCAAGTACTTCGCGCTGCGCCGCATGCGCGCGCTCAACGACGATTTCGAGCGCGAGTTCTGGTCGGGCACCAGCCTGAACGAGCTGTTCGCCTCGGCCGCGCAGAACGCCAAGTTCGCCGGCCCCATGGAACGCATCTTCGCTTCGGGCATGCGCGAGTACCAGAAGCTGCGCGAGCGCCACGTGAGCGACGCCCCCACGCTGCTGGATGGCGCCCGCCGCGCCATGCGCGCGAGCTTCCAGCGCGAACTCGACGCGGCCGAGCACAACCTGTCGTTCCTGGCCACCGTCGGTTCGGTGTCGCCCTACGTCGGCCTGTTCGGCACGGTCTGGGGGATCATGCATGCCTTCACCGGCCTGGCCGCATTGGCGCAGGTGACGCTGGCCACCGTGGCGCCCGGCATTGCGGAAGCACTGGTGGCCACCGCCATCGGCCTGTTCGCCGCCATTCCGGCGGTGGTGGGCTACAACCGCTTCGCGCGCGAGATCGACAAGATCGCCATTGCCCTCGAAACCTACATCGAGGAGTTCTCCAACATCCTGCAGCGCAACCTCTCGGCCAACCCGGCCGCGGTGGCGTCGGCAACCGCGGCGGCTCCGGCCAACCGCTGAGCGGAGGTTCCAGCACATGCCCGCCGTTTCGTCCCGGGGCCGAGGCCGCCGCACGATCAACGAGATCAACATGGTCCCGTTCATCGACGTGATGCTGGTGCTCCTGATCATCTTCATGGTCACCGCGCCGCTCATCACGCCGAGCGTGATCAACCTGCCTTCGGTCGACCGCGCCAACAAGCAGCCCGACAAGCCCATCGAGATCGTCATCAAGAGCGACGATGAAGTGCAGATCAAGAAAGACCCGTCCACCGGCAGCGGTGGCGCGTCCGTTCCCATGACCCAGATCGGCTCCGCGGCCAAGACCGCCCAGGGCGGCGACGACCAGCGCCCCGTGGTCATCAGCGCCGACAAGTCCGTGAAGTACGAAACCGTCGTGAAGGCGATGAACCAGCTCAAGCGCAGCGGCATCGAGCGCGTGGGCCTGTCCGTCACCACCACGGGCGGCAAATAAGGCATGTCGCTCGCCCTGGATCGTCCCGAGTTCGCACCACCGCCGCAGCGCGGCACGCCGCGCGCGGTGCTGCTTGCGCTGATTGCGCACGCGCTCCTGATCGCGGCGCTGACGTGGGGCGTGCGCTGGCGCAGCGACGCCGACGAAGGCGCCGTCGATGCGGAGCTGTGGTCGTCCACGGTGCAGCAGGCCGCGCCGCGCCTGTCCGCACCGCAGGCACCCACGCCCGCTCCCGCGCCTCCGCCGCCGGCTCCCGCGCCGCCGCCACCGCCCCAGGTGAAGGCACCCGAGCCCGCACCCGCGCCGCGCGCCCCCGACATCGCGCTCGAGCGCGAGAAGAAGCTCAAGGAGCAGAAGGAACAGAAAGAACGCGAGCTCGAGCAGCAGCAACAGCAGAAGAAGAAAGAGCTCGAAGCCAAGCAGCGCGCCGAAGACGAAGCCGAACGCAAGAAGGCGCAGCAGCAAAAGCTCGCCGATCAGCAGAAGAAGCAGCAGGAAGCCGAGGCCAAGCAGGCCGAAGCGAAGAAACAGCAGGAAGCCGCAGCCAAGCAGGCCGCGGCCGACCGGGCCGCAACGCTCAAGCGCATGCAGGGCCTGGCAGGCGCGAGCGGCAGCGACGACTCCAAGGGCACGGCCCTGCGCTCGTCAGGACCGTCGAGCGGCTACGCAGGACGCATTGCCGCGGCGGTGCGTCCGAACATCACCTTCCCCGACGCCGAGACGGTGAACGGCAATCCGGCCGCCGAGTTCGAAGTGAACCTGGCACCGGACGGCACCATCGTCGGCGTCAAGCTGACCAAGTCGAGCGGACTGCCCAGCTGGGACGAAGCCGCCGAGCGCGGCCTGCACAAGACCGACAAGCTGCCACGCGACACCGACGGGCGCATCTTCCCCTCGCTGATCGTCTCGCTGCGGCCCAAGCGCTAACGGGGCCGGCCAGGCGCTACGCGCGCCCGGCCGCCTCGCGGCTCATTCGTTTCACTCGTAGATCACCGAGGCCTTGCCCGCCTCCGCCTGCGCCGTCCAGCTGGCGAGCGCGGCGTCGGTCGGGAAGAACCTGGCGCGCTCGCCCAGCTGCAGTTCGACCTGCGCACCGCCGCGCGCCATCGACAGGCGCACCGGCAGCCCCTGCACCAGATCGCCGTGCTCGCTCTGCTCGGTGCGCGGCGGAAAGTCTTTCACCAGGCGCGCGATGTCGGGCGCCTTGCCGTTGACGGCCACCCGCAGGAATTTTCCGAAGCGGCAGCGCGCGGTGGCCAGGTCCCACACTTGCTGCACCTGAAAGCGCGCTTCGAAGCCGCCGCGGCCCGGCTGGAGCCGGCCGCTCACGATCACCAGTTCGTCGTCCTTCAAGGTGTTGCGGTTCGCGTTGATCAGCGCCTCGTCGGCGGTGGCGTCGATGGCGTCGGACTTGTCGTCGAGCTTGAAGATCGCCAGGCGCCCGCGCTGGCCGTTGATCACGCGGAAATCGCTCACGATGCCCGCGATCACCTGCTGGTCGCGCGTGTCCATCAGGTCGCCGATCTCGCGCTTGCAGAAGCGCCGCACCTCGTGCGCCACCTCGTCGAACAGGTGGCCCGAGAGATAGAAGCCCACGGCCGTCTTCTCGAAGGTGAGCCGCTCCTTCACGCCCCAGGGCGTGGCGTCCACCAGTTCGGGCTCCTGCGTGGCCGAGCCGTGCTCGCTGTCGCCGAAGATGTCGACCTGCGCCGCATTGGCCTCGGTGGCCGATGCGAACTCGAAGGCGCGGTCGACCGAGGCAATGAGCGAGGCGCGGTTCTGCTGGATCGCATCGAAGGCGCCAGCCTTGATGAGCGCCTCGACCGTGCGCTTGTTGATGCGCTGGCGGTCGATGCGCACGCAGAAGTCGAACAGGCTCTTGAACGGCCCGCCCTCTTCCCGCGCCCGCACCACGGCCTCGACCGCGAGCTGGCCCGTGCCCTTGACGGCCCCCAGGCCATAGCGGATCACCTTGTCGGTGACGGGCTCGAAGCGGTAGTTGCCGCGGTTCACGTCCGGCGGCTCGAAAGTGATGCCGAAATTCTTCTGCGCGTCTTCGAACAACACCTTGAGCTTGTCGGTGTCGTCCATTTCCACGGTCATGTTGGCGCAGAAGAACTCGGCCGTGTAGTGGACCTTGAGCCACCCCGTGTGGTACGCCAGCAGCGAGTAGGCGGCGGCGTGCGACTTGTTGAAGCCGTAGCCCGCGAACTTCTCCATCAGGTCGAAGATCTCGTCGGCCTTGTCCTGCGGGATGCCATGTGTCGAGAGCGCGCCCGCGCGGAATTTCTCGCGGTGCTCGGCCATCTCCTCGAGCTTTTTCTTGCCCATGGCGCGGCGCAGCAGGTCGGCGCCGCCGAGCGAGTAGCCGCCCAGGATCTGCGCGGTCTGCATCACCTGCTCCTGGTAGACCATGATCCCGTAGGTTTCGGAGAGCATCTCGGCCACGGCCGGGTGCGGGTACTCCACCTCTTCGCGGCCGTGCTTGCGCGCCACGAAGCTCGGGATCAGGTCCATCGGACCTGGACGGTAGAGCGCATTGAGCGCGATCAGGTCTTCGAGCCGCGTTGGCCGCGCATCCTTCAGCATGCCCTGCATGCCGCGGCTTTCGAACTGGAACACCGCTTCGGTCTTGCCTTCGGAGAACAGCTTGTAGGTCTCGCGGTCGTCGAGCAAGATGTTCTCGTACGCGAAGTTCTCCTGGCCCTTGTGGCGCTTGACGATGAACTCTTTCGCAATCTCGAGGATGGTGAGCGTGGCCAAGCCCAGGAAGTCGAACTTCACGAGGCCGATCGCCTCCACGTCGTCCTTGTCGTACTGGCTCACGGCCGAGTCGCTGCCGGGCTGCTGGTAGAGCGGGCAGAAGTCGGTGAGCTTGCCGGGCGCAATCAGCACGCCGCCCGCGTGCATGCCGATGTTGCGGGTCATGCCTTCGAGCTTCTGCGCCAGCTCGACCAGCATGCGCACTTCTTCTTCCTTCTCGATGCGCGCCGCGAGCTGCGGCTCCATCTCGATGGCGTAGTTGTTCTTGTCGCCCTCCACCTTGGGGTTCGGCGGGTACTGGATCGTGACGGGCTGGCCCGGCTTGTTGGGAATGAGCTTGCTGATGCCGTCGCAGAACATGTAGCTCATGTCGAGCACGCGCCCCACGTCGCGGATGGCGGCGCGCGCGGCCATCGTTCCGAAGGTGGCGATCTGGCTCACGGCGTCGCGGCCGTACTTGTCCTTGACGTAGTCGATCACGCGGTCGCGGTTGCCCTGGCAGAAGTCGATGTCGAAGTCGGGCATCGAGACGCGCTCGGGGTTCAGGAAGCGTTCGAACAGCAGCTTGTATTCGAGCGGATCGAGGTCGGTGATCTTCAGTGCATAGGCCACCAGCGAGCCCGCGCCCGAGCCCCGGCCCGGGCCCACCGGGCAGCCATTGTTCTTGGCCCACTTGATGAAGTCGCCCACGATCAGGAAGTAGCCGGGGAAGCCCATGTTCAGGATCGTGTTGATCTCGAACTCGAGCCGCTCGACATAACGCGGCCGCTCGGCATCGCGCCTGGCCGGATCGGGATAGAGGTGCGCCAGGCGTTCTTCCAGGCCCGTGAACGACTCCTGGCGGAAGAACTCGTCGATCGGCATGCGCACGCCTTCGCTGACGAAGGGCGTCGGAAAGTCGGGCAGCTGCGGCTTGCCGAGCACCAGCGTGAGGTTGCAGCGCTTGGCGATCTCGACCGTGTTGGCCAGCGCGCTCGGCACATCGGCAAAGAGCGCCTGCATCTGGGCGCTCGACTTGAAGTACTGCTCTTCGGTGAACTTGCGTATGCGGCGCGGGTTGCCGAGGATTTCGCCTTCCGAGATGCAGACGCGCGCCTCGTGCGCCTCGTAGTCCTGGCGCTCGGCAAACTGCACCGGGTGCGTCGCGACCACGGGCAGGCGCAGCCGGGCTGCAAGCTTCACGGCGGCAATCACATGCGGCTCGTCCTCGGGGCGGCCCGCGCGCTGCAGCTCGATGTAGAAGCGGTGCGGGAACATGCCCGCCAGTTTCAGCGCCAGTTCGGCGGCGCGTTCTTCCTGCCCTTGCAGCAGCGGCACGCCCAATGGTCCCGCCTGCGCGCCCGAAAGCGCGATCAGCCCGCCCTGCAGCTCTTCGAGCCATTCGAGCTTGCAGGCTGCCTGCGACTGGCCCCGGCCCACGTTCTGCGTCCAGGCGCGTGCCAGCAGTTCGGACAGATGGAGGTAGCCCTCCATGTTCTGCACCAGCAGCCCGATGCGCGTGAGCACGCCGGGCTCCTTGCCCAGCCCCTCGATGAAGATTTCGGCGCCGATGACGGGCTTGACGCCCTTGCTTCGCGCCTGCTTGTAGAACTTGACCGCCCCGAACAGGTTGTTCAGGTCGGTGATGGCCAGTGCGGGCTGCTTGTCGGCAGCGGCGGCCTTGACGACTTCGTCGATGCGGTTGGTGCCGTCGACGACGGAAAACTCGGTGTGCAGGCGCAGGTGAACAAACATCCTTCCATTGTAGAAAGCCGCACTCCACGATGTGGGGTGGCGATCCCTACAATTGCGCCCCGTGCAAGAGATTTTGAATATCGCGGCCTATAAATTCGTGGCCATAGACGACAGCCCCGTGCTGCGCGAAGAGCTGCGCGAGCGCGCCCAAGCCCTGGGCCTCATGGGCACGATCCTGCTGGCGCCCGAGGGCATCAACCTGTTCCTGGCGGGCGTACCCGACGCCATCCGCAGCTTCGTGGCCCATCTGCGCGCCGATGCCCGCTTCGCCGACCTCGAAACCAAGGAAAGCTGGTCCGCCGCGCAGCCCTTCCGCCGCATGCTGGTGAAGCAGAAGCGCGAGATCATCCGCATGGACCACCCGGCCATCCAGCCGGCGGCAGGCCGGGCGCCCGGCGTGGATGCGCCCACGCTCAAGCGCTGGCTCGACCAGGGCCATGACGACGAGGGCCGGGAAATCGCGCTGCTCGACACGCGCAACGACTTCGAGGTCGACGAAGGCAGCTTCGACGGCGCGATCGACTGGCGCATCACCAAGTTCACCGAGTTCCCGCCCGCGCTGAAAGAGCACCGCGCCGATTTCGTGGGCAAGACCGTGGTGAGCTTCTGCACCGGCGGCATCCGCTGCGAGAAAGCCGCGATCCTGATGCGCGAAGAAGGCATCGAGAACGTGCTGCAGCTCGAGGGCGGCATCCTCAAATACTTCGAGCAGGTCGGCGGCGCGCACTACCACGGCGACTGCTTCGTGTTCGACGGCCGGCGCGCCCTGGCGCCCGACCTGAGCGCGCGCGCAGCCGACGCCAGTGCGCGCGCGTCGGAAGACATCGAGCTGAGCAGCGGGCTGAAGAAATAGCCGGCGGCCGCCGATGCTCCAGGCCGATCAGCGGCACCTTCACTGGCCTGTGCGCGCTGCTGCTGGTTGGCGTGAGCTACTCGGCATAAATGTTCAGGGCACGATCACGCCGACGGGGTACCTTGCTCCGCGAATGTCCTCCGGCCTGCGGCCTCCCCCTTGATTTCGCTGCGCAAGGCACCCCATCGGCGTGATCGTTATTCGGAGCAGTTGTTGATCAGCGGTACACCGATAGCGTGCCCAGGTGCACAGGGCATCGGGTGCTCCCCGCAGCGAAATAAAGGAGGAGCCGAAGGCGGGGGACATTCGCGGAGGGGAGTACCCGGTGGCCTGTGCACGCGCCCTGAACAAACCTACCCGGTACACGAACAGATCAGACAGGCGTCGTTCCGACGTCAGGCTCGCGCACGCCAAAGGGCTTGCCGGGCAGAGGAATGAATTCGGTCTCGCCAGACACATGCCCCATGCGTTGCGCGGCCCAGTCGGAGCCCGCTTCGAGGATCCGTTCGCGCCGGCTCGAAACGAAATTCCAGGTGATGTAGCGCGGGCCGTCGAGCGTCTCTCCGCCGATCACCATCAGGCGCGCGGCAGTGTCGGAAGCCAGCACCGCGCCCTGGCCGTCGGGCAGCACAGCCATCGTGTGCGCGGGGATCGTTTCACCATTGACGCGCGCATCCGCATCGACGACATAGACGGCCAGCTCGGGCGCCAGCGCGGGCAACTCGAAGCGGCCGCCCGCGGGCAATGCGATGTCGAGGTAGATCGTCTGCGACAGTGTCTTCACCGGCGAGCGCACGCCAAAGGCCTCGCCCACCAGCACGCGCACCGCCACGCCCTGCTCCACCACCTCGGGAATGGCACTGGCCGGCGTGTGCTCGAAGCTCGGCTGGGTTTCTTCGTGCGCCTGCGGCAAGGCGGCCCAGAGCTGCAGGCCGTGGTTCACGTAAGTGTCGGCCTTGAGGCGCTCGGGCTTGCGCTCGGAGTGCACGATGCCGCGCCCCGCGGTCATCCAGTTGATGGCGCCGGGCAGGATCTCCTGCACGCTGCCGAGGCTGTCGCGATGCATCATCGCGCCCTCGAAAAGATAGGTGACCGTAGAGAGGCCGATGTGCGGATGCGGCCGCACGTCGTGCTCCGTGCCAGGCTGCTCGGTGGCCGGACCGAAGTGGTCGAAGAACACGAAAGGCCCGACCGAACGGCGCTGCGCCGCAGGCAGCAGGCGCCGCACCTTGAAGCCGCCGCCCAGGTCCTTGTCGTGCGGTTGAAGCAGTTGGGTGTGGGCGGTGGTGTCGGTCATCGTGTGCTCCGTGAGTGGCGGTTCTAGCCCCGCAATCTTGCCACTGCGGCAACGCGCTCGCCGAAAGCGCGCGCCGTGTCGAAGTCGCCCTTGAACATCTCGGCCGGGCTCGCATCCGAAGGCGACTGCGTCAGCAGGCCGCCGTAGCCGCCCACGTAGTTCAACGAATCGCGCGTGGCGGCCTTGTTGTTGGTCGGCAGGATGCCCATGCTGACCCAGATGCCGCTGTGCTGCATCGCAAGCGTCCACAGGTAGGTCATGGCCGTGACCTTGTCGCCGTTCATGGTGGCGCTGTTGGTGAAGCCCGCGAAGAGCTTGTCCTTCCAGCCCTGCGTGTACCAGACCTTCGACGACGCATCGGCGAACTTCTTGAACTGCCAGCTCACGCCGCCCATGTAGGTCGGCGAGCCGAAGATGATCGCGTCGGCCGCGGCCAGCGTCTCCCAGCCGCCTTCGGGCAGGTTGCCATCGGCGTCGATGGCGAGCAGCCGCGCACCCGCACCATCGGCCACGGCTTGCGCCACGCGCTGGGTGTGGCCGTAGCCGGAATGAAAGACGACAACGATGTCTGCCATTGGATGATTCTCCTGAGTAGAAGCAATGATCGGTGGTGCCGAGGTATTTTTTCGTGAAACACCGAGGAACCGGCTTTGCCGGGCCTCTGGTGTTGCCCCCGGCGAGGGGGTGGGCGAAGCGACACGAAGTGCGCGCAGCCTGGGGGAAAGCCTATTTCTTATCGATGCTGAAGCGGCCGGGGCCGAAGGCAGCAAAGGCGAGCAGGCCGCCGGCAATCGCGATGTTCTTGTTGAAGTTGATCTGCTGCATCATTTTCATTGCATCGGGCGCCGACCAGTACTTGTGGAAGAACAGCGCGGTGGCCACAGTGAAGACTGCCATGAGGATGGCGGTCCAGCGGGTCTTGAAGCCCACCAGCAGCGCAATGCCAAGGACGAGTTCGACCAGGACGGCGATCGCGGCGCCCACTTCCGGCAGCGGCAGGCCCACCGAGTTGATGTAGCCCACGGTGCCCGAAAAGCCCATGAGCTTTCCGATGCCTGCGGGAATGAACAGGTACGCGATCAGGATGCGGCCGACGAGGGCCAGCGTGTCCTGGGCTGCGTTGGAGGTGTCGGTGGTGGTGCTCAGGGTTGCGGTTGCCATGGTTGAAAACTCCTCGATTGTTGAAAGGGAAAGGGACAAGAGAAAAGGAAAGCCGGGCGGCATGCGCCCGGCATGGTCGATCAGGCGGCCAGGTCGAACACCAGCACTTCGGCATCCTTGCCGGCGCCGAGCGTGAGCTGCGATTCGCCTTCGAGCATCGCGGCGTCGCCGCCCGCGAGCTTCTGGCCATTCACTTCGAGTTCGCCGCGCACCAGGTGCACGTAGCTCTTGCGCTTGGGATCGAGCGCCAGGCTGGCGGTTTCGTCGCCATCGAGCAGGCCTGCGAACAGGCGCGCATCGGCATGCACCGTCACCGAACCGTCGGCACCGTCGGGCGAGGCCACCAGGCGCAGCTTGCCGCGCTTCTCGGCGTCGCTGAACTGCTTTTGCTCGTAGCCGGGCGCAATGCCGCGCACGTTCGGCTCGATCCAGATCTGCAGGAAGTGCGTGGTCTCGTCGGCCTTGTGGTTGAACTCGCTGTGCATCACGCCGCGGCCCGCGCTCATGCGCTGCACGTCGCCCGGTGGAATGGACTCCACGTTGCCCATGCTGTCCTTGTGCGCCAGTTCGCCCGAGAGCACGTAGCTGATGATCTCCATGTCCTTGTGGCCATGGGTGCCGAAGCCGGCGCCCGCGGCCACGCGGTCTTCGTTGATCACTCGCAGGTTGCCGAAACCCATGTAGGCCGGATCGTAGTAGCCGGCAAAGGAAAAGCTGTGGAACGAGCGCAGCCAGCCATGGTCGGCATAACCGCGTTCCTGTGATTTACGGACTTGCAACATCGTCAGACTCCTTCGGCCCTTCCCCGAGGGGATGCTCGGGCCTTCTTCGTATGCCGCGCCGGATGCGCAGCGGATGTGAAGAACTTTAGGTCCGCACCCCCACTGCAAAAGCGCCTGGTTTTGATGGCATCATTCAAATTTTTTGATCGATCGAACGATCCAGTGGGAGCCGCCATGCCCAGCGCCAGAGACGTATTGACCCCCGAGGCCCTCGCCATGCTGCAGACCGTGGCCAGCACCGGCAGCTTTGCCGGCGCGGCGCGCGCGCTCAACCTGGTGCCCAGCGCGCTCAGCTACCGCGTGCGCCAGATCGAGGACGCGCTCGACGTGCTGCTGTTCGACCGCAGCGCGCGCCAGGCCCGCATCACCGAGGCCGGCGCCGAGCTGCTGCGCGAGGCGGCGCGGCTTCTGAGCGAGATCGATGCGGTGGCCAACCGCGTCAAGCGCGTGGCCACCGGCTGGGAGCCGATGTTGACCATTGCGGTCGACAGCGTGATCGCGCGCGATCCGCTGCTCGACCTGGCCACCGCCTTCTTCGCGCTCGATCCGCCCACGCGGCTCAAGCTGCGCGACGAAACGCTGCTCGGCACCATCGAGGCACTGACCAGCGGCGAGGCCGACCTGGCCATCGGCGCGGTGCTCGATGCCGCGAGCCTGGCCTTCACGGCCACCGGCATCCGCAGCCGGCCGATCGGCGAGCTGCGCTTCGTCTATGCGGTGGCGCCGCACCATCCGCTCGCGCGCCTGCGCGAGCCGCTGAGCGACGACGTGCTGCGCCAGCACCGTGCGGTGGCCGCGGCCGACTCGGTGCGCAGCGGGCCGAGCATGACCGTGAACCTCATCGGCGGACAGGACGTGCTCACGGTGCCGAGCATGCAGGCCAAGATCGCGGCACAGCTGCATGGGCTGGGCGGCGGTTTCCTGCCCGAGCCGATGGCGCGGCCCTACATCGAGGCGGGCCACCTCGTCGAGCTCAGAACCGAGCGCCAGGCGCCGCTCGGCACCATGCACTGCGCATGGCGCGTGCGCAGCGCAGGCGGACCGGGCCGCGCACTCGAATGGTGGCTCGCGCAGTTCGAGCACGAGGGCACGCGGCGGGCGCTGCTGGAGCGGCATCGGGGGCGGTGAGGCGTCATATCCCCCAGGGTTGCCATCCGAACCAAATTCAGTCCAAAATCAGTCCGACCCGATCAGTTCAAAAAATTCAGGAAGTGGCCCATGAAGTTCTCCACCCAAGTCAAACCCATCAGTTATCTCAAGAGCCACGCCGCCGACATTGTCAAAACGATCTCCGAAAACCGTGAGCCGATGGTGATCACGCAAAACGGCGAAGCCAAGCTCGTGGTCATGGATGTCCGCTCTTATGAAGAGCAGGAGGAGACACTGGCCCTGCTGAAGATCCTTTCCCTCGGCCATCGCGAGATCGAGCAAGGCCAGTTCCGCGCCGCGGCGGAAGTCCTTGCCAGGCTGGACGACGAAGACGCACAGTGAAGGTCGTGTTCCTGCGGTCTGCCGAGGCCGATCTGATGGACTTGCGGCGCTACATCGTGAAGAACTTCGGCACCGGCACATGGGCGGCCAGCTACGGAAAAATCAAGGACTCGATCGCGATCATTGCGGCCCACCCGCATGCAGGCAGGATTCCGGGCGAGCTCGAAAGCCTGGACATCGGCCAATACCGGCAGGTCATCTCGGGCTTGAACCGCATCATCTACGAGGTGCGCGAGGACACGATCTACATCCACGTGGTCTGCGACACGCGGCGTGACTTGAAGAACCTGCTCATGCGGCGCATGACCGGCCCGAGGTGACAGGCGCAACAAGCTTCCGGCTCGGAATCCATTCGCAGCAAGGTGCGCGGGGAGCAGGCCGGCGGACCGTTGTAGAGTCCGGACACATCCATCCGCATCTCCCTCGAAAAGAAAAGAATCCGCCATGACCACTCGCGCAACCGCCAAGCCCGCCGTACGCCACCGAACAACCCCCGCCGCTCCACGCCACTACGCCGTCGTCGGCGCCGGCATTGCCGGCGTGGCCTGCGCGCGCACGCTGGTGCAGGCCGGCCACAAGGTCACGGTGTTCGAACGCGATGCCGCACCCGGCGGGCGCATGGCAAGCGTCGACACTGCCTTCGGCCGCTTCGACAGCGGCGCGCAGTACTTCACCGTGCGCGATCCGCGCTTTGCGCTGGCACTGGAAGCCACGCCCAACCTCTGCCGCCCCTGGAGCGCCAACCTCGTGCGCGTGCTCGATGCGCATGGCCGCGTGGCCGAGGCCGCATTGCCCGGGCGCGAATCGCACTGGGTGGCGCAACCCGGCATGGATGCCCTGGTGGCGCACTGGGCCGCGCCGCTGGGCGACAGCCTCGTGTTCGACACGCAAGTCACGCAGATCGAGGCCGACGCGCTCGACCCCAAGCGCTGGCAGTTGCGCACTGCGGGCGAAGACGATTCGCAGCACGTGTACTCGGGCTTCGACGCCGTGCTGCTGGCCGTGCCGCCCTCGCGCACGCGCGTGCTGCTGGGCGACGGCAAGCTTTCCGCGTCCATCAGCCAGAAGATCGAGCCGGTGCGCATCGCGCCCTGCTGGACGCTGATGATCGCCTTCCCGCAGGCCAACCAGGCCAACATGTCGCATCTGGGCCCGCAATGGAATGCGGCGCGCAGCACCCACCACCGCGTGGCATGGCTCGCGCGCGAGTCGTCCAAGCCCGGCCGCGAACGCGTCGAGCGCTGGACGCTGCAGGCCAGCGCCGCCTGGTCGCAGGAGCACCTGCGCGACGACGCCCCGCGCGTCGAAGCCAAGCTGCTGCGCGCCTTTGCCGAGATCACCGGCATCCATGCCGCGCCCACGCACGCCCAGGCGCGCTGCTGGAACGAAGCCCAGACCCAGGTTCCGGTCGGCAAAAGCCACCTGTGGGACGCCAAGGCGCGCATTGGCGTGGCCGGCGACTGGTGCACCGGCCATCGGGTCGAAGACGCGTTTCTCTCGGGCCTTTCGCTGGCGCTCGCAGTGATCTGATCCGCGCATGCGTGCGACCGGCCGTTTCGCGCCCTCGCCCACCGGCCCGCTGCATGCTGGCTCGCTGGTGGCCGCGCTCGCAAGCTGGCTCGACGTGCGCGCGCGCGGCCCCAAGGCACGCTGGCTGATCCGCATCGAGGACGCCGACACCGAGCGCTGCCTGCCCGGCATGGGCGAGCACATCCTCCGGCAGCTGACCGATTGCGGGCTGCTGCCCGACGAAGCGCCGGTGTGGCAGACGCAGCGCACTGCGCGCTACGAAGCGGCGCTGGCAAAGCTGCAGGCCCTCGGCCTGGCCTACCCCTGCGGCTGTTCGCGCAAGGACATCGACGAGGCGCTGGCACGGCTCGGCCGTCCGCACACGCGCCATGGCGAGCGGGTCTATCCGGGCACCTGCCGCGACGGACTCCATGGCAAGCCCGCACGCGCCTGGCGCTTCGCCGCCGAGAAGTTCGAAGCCACCCAGCCGGCATTGGCACGCGGCGAACTCTGCTGGACCGACCGCCGCCTCGGCCGCCAATGCCAGGACGTCGGCCGCGAGGTCGGCGACTTCGTGCTGCGCCGCGCCGACGGCCCGTGGGCCTATCAGCTCGCGGTGGTGGTCGACGACGCGGAACAGGGCGTGACCGACGTGGTGCGCGGCGAAGACCTCGCCGACAACACCGCGCGCCAGATCCTGCTGCAGCGCGCGCTCGGCCTGCCGACGCCCAGCTACCTGCACACGCCGCTGGTGCGCGGCGCCGACGGCGACAAGCTCTCCAAGCAGAACGGCGCCACCGCCATCGACACTGCCACGCCCGAAGCCGCCCTGGTCGCGCTCGACGCGGCCGCGTGCGTTCTCGGATTGCGTGCCGCCACGGCCGCTTCCTGCGCGGCCGCATTGGCCGGCTGGGTGCCCGAATGGCGCGATCTCTACAATTCGCGGCCGCAATGACCTTTCCCGACACCGTGCCCCACGACCTTCCGCCCAGCGACGACGACAACGACGACGCGGCCGCCGACAAACCGCATCCGCTGCACCGCCGCCTCAAGAGCTTCGTGAAGCGCGCCGGCCGCACCACCGACGGCCAGGCCCGCGCCTTTGCCGAACTGGGCCCGCTGTTCCTCATCCCCTACAAGCCCGAGCCGCTCGACTTGACCGCCGCTTTCGGCGGCCGCGCCGCGCCCACCGTGCTCGAGATCGGCTTTGGCATGGGCGAGGCCACCGCGCACATCGCCACGGTGCTGCCCGAGACCAACTTTCTCTGCTGCGAAGTGCACGAGCCCGGCGTGGGCGCGCTGCTCAAGCGCATCGGCGAGCAGTCGATCACCAACATCCGCATCTGCGCGCACGATGCGGTCGACGTGCTCGACCACATGCTGCTGCCCGGCACGCTTGCGGGCGTGCATGTGTTCTTCCCCGATCCGTGGCACAAGAAGCGCCACAACAAGCGCCGCCTGATCCAGCCCGAGTTCGTGAAAAAACTCGCCGGGCACCTGCGCCCGGGTGGCTACATCCACTGCGCAACCGACTGGCAGCCCTACGCCGAGCAGATGCTCGAGGTGCTGTCCGCCGAACCGCTGGTGCGCAACACGGCCGAAGGCTATGCACCCAAGCCCGAATACCGGCCGCTCACCAAGTTCGAGAACCGCGGCATCAAGCTGGGCCACGGGGTCTGGGACCTGGTGTTCCGGCGCGCCTGAGGCCGCTCCTCCAGCAGGCCGGCGGCGCGGCCTCCGTGCCGCCGCCTTCCCCATGGGCACCGAACTTGCTACACTTTTTTACTACTGTTAAAAAAGGTGAGCCATGGACAGTTCTCGCAGGGAATGGCTGGGCAAGGCGTGCGGGGCGCTGCTGCTGGGCGGCGGTGTTCATCTTCCGGCGCTTTCGCAATCGAACCGTGCGGCGGGCGCCCGCGTGGTCCTGCTGGGCCAGTCGGTGCCGCTGACGGGCGCGGCCAGCGAGATCGGCCTGGCGTTCGCAGCCGGCAGCCGGCTCGCGGTGGGCGACTTCAACGAGCGCAATGCCGCCAGCGGCCTGCAGCTCAAGCTGCTGCAGCTCGACGACGGCTACGACGCGGCGCGGGCCGCAGCCAACGCCCGCACCCTGCTGGGCACCGACAAGGCCGACATGCTGTTCGGCTTCGTGGGCACCGCCAGCAGCGATGCTGGAGCGAACGTGGCCGCGCAGCAGGGCAGCCTGTTGTTCGCACCCTTTGCCGCCGCCGACGCACTGCGCGAGGCGAGCCATCCCCATGTGTTCCACGTGCGTCCCGGCATGATCGACGAGGCGCTGAAGATCGTGCGCCAGTGCGCGACCGTGGGGCAGACGCGCATCGCGCTGGTGGCCGACGACGACGCCATGGGCCGCGCCGGCCTGGCCGCCGTGCAGCAGGCCATCAAGGAGCTGAAGCTGCCGGCGCTGGTGGCCACGGCCATGGTTCCAGCGGGCGGCGACAAGCTCGACACGGCGCTGAAGACGGTGCAGCAGCAGGCGCCGCAGGCCATCGTGCTGGTGTCGCTCTCGGGCACCACGGCCAACGCGATCCGCAAGCTGCGCAAGAGCGGCTACAGCGGCAGCTTCATGGCCTTCTCGATTGTGGGCATCGATCCGCTCTATGCCGAGCTGGGCAAGGACATCGGCGGCATCGTGATCTCGCAGGTGGTGCCGTCGCCGCGCCCCTCGGCCATTCCGATCGTCAAGGAGTACCGCGCCGCGGTCGACAACTCCGACCAGACGCCCTCGTACGAAGGCCTCGAAGGCTTCATCGCGGCCAAGGTGGTGGGCGAGGCGGTGCGCCGCGCCGGCCGCGGCTTCACGACCGCGAGCCTGCAGCGCGTGATGACGGCGATGACCGACTACGACGTGGGCGGCTTCCGCGTCAACCTGCGCCCGGGCCTGCGCGATGCCTCGCGCAACATCGACCTGATCAGCATCTCGGCCGACGGTCGCGTGCTGCGCTGAGGCGCTACCCGGTACTCACCAGCGCCTGCAAGGCATCGAGAGACAGCAGCTCGATGCGCCCGTAGCCCAGCGCGACCACCCCCTCGCCCGCCAGCGCATTGAGCTCCTTCGAGAGCGTCTGGCGCGTGACGCCGAGCATCATGGCCAGCGCCTCCTGCGGCAGCATCAGCGTGCGGCGCAGGTGCACCGACTGCGTGGCGTCGCCGCGCGCCAGCACCAGCAGCCGATGCGCCACACGCGCACGCAAGCTGCGCAGCGTGGCGTCTTCGGTCAGGCCGTAGAGCATGCGCACGCGGGCGGCCAGCATGGCCGCGATGGCGTTGGCAAAGACCACGTCGCGCATCTGCCGGGCAAAGGCTTCCGGCGGCACCACGAGCAGGTCGAGCGCCTCCAGCGCGGTGGCATCGTGCGTGCGCGGCGAGCCGTCGATCAACGTGATCTCGCCGAACCAGTTGCCGGGTTCGAGCACCGCGAGGATGGCCTCGCGCCCGTCCTGCCGCAGCGACGAGATCTTGATCGTGCCGGCCAGGAGGCCATAGAAGCCGCCGCCCGCGGCGTGGATCGGATCGCCCTGGCGGAACACCATCGCGCCGCGCCGCACGTGAATGAGTTCGCCCGCGCCCAGCAGTGCTTCGCGCTGCGCGCGCGGCATGCTGGTGAACCATGGATTGAGCTCCACCGCAGCGCGGTGCGGGGCGGAAAGACGCGGCTTGGGAGGAGGCATGCGGGGGTTTACCAGAGCCTTGCATTGTCAAATTCTTGACAGTTGAACGTCAAGCCCGGGTCTACAGTGGCCGCTCCCCCAGGAACACGGAGACAACACGATGAGCGAACGCGCAGGTTTCAGGCGCATGCAGGAGAGCACGCGCGAGGACTGGCAACTGATCGGCGGCGAGTTCAGGCAGTTCGCGGGCGGCCTGCCCGCGCGCGTGATCAGGCACCTGCAGATCCTCGAAGGCGACTACGGCGGCTTTCCGGTCGACCGCTACACCCATTCGCTGCAGACCGCCACGCGCGCGCTGCGCGACGGGCGCGACGAGGAATACGTGGTGTGCGCGCTCCTGCACGACATCGGCGACACGCTCGGCAGCTTCAACCATCCCGACATTGCCGCGGCCATCCTGAAGCCCTTCGTGAGCGAGGCCAACCACTGGATGGTGCAGCACCACGGCATCTTCCAGGGCCACTACTTCTTTCATCACATCGGCCTGGACCGCGACATGCGCGACGGCTTCAAGGGCCATCCGCACTACGAGCGCACAGCCGAGTTCTGCGCGCTCTACGACAACCCCGCGTTCGACCCCACGGCCGAGACGCTGCCCATCAGCGAATTCGAACCCATGCTGCAGCGCCTGATGGCGCAGCCGAAGCAGAGCATCTACAAGGCCGCCATGAAGGAACCTGCCGCGGCCTGACCCCCACAAGGAAACCACTCGCCATGAACGCAAACTCCCCATCCGAAATCCAGAAGCTCGTCTCCGCCGAGGAGTGGCAGCTGCGCGTCGACCTTGCCGCGTGCTATCGCCTGGTGGCGCTCTACGGCTGGAGCGACCTGGTCTTCACGCACATCAGCGCGCGCATCCCCGGACCCGAGCACCACTTCCTGATCAACCCTTACGGCCTGATGTTCGACGAGATCACCGCATCGAGCCTGGTCAAGGTCGACCAGCAATGCAACAAGATCATCGAGTCGCCCTATGCCGTGAACCCGGCCGGCTTCGTGATCCACAGCGCGGTGCATGCGGCGCGCGAAGACATCCAGTGCGTGCTGCACACCCACACCAGGGCCGGCATCGCCGTGAGCGCGCAGAAGAACGGCGTGCTGCCCATCAGCCAGCAGTCGACCTTCGTGCTGGCTTCGCTGGCCTACCATGATTACGAAGGCGTGGCCTTCCGCGACGACGAGAAGCCGCGCCTGCAGGCCGATATGGGCAACGCCAATTTCCTGATGCTGCGCAACCACGGCCTGCTCACCTGCGGCAAGACCATTGCCGACGCCTTCCTTTCGATGTACACCTTCGAGAACACCTGCCAGATCCAGATCGCGGCCCAGTCGGGCGGCGGCGAACTCACGCAGGTGAACCCCAGGATCGTCGAAGGCGTGGGCCAGGCGATGAAGGTGCAGACCGGTGGCCTGGGCGGGCAGTTCGTCTGGCCCTCGCTGATCCGCAAGCTCGACCGCATCGACGACAGCTACAGGCAATAGGCAACACGCGCCGATTCCGCTTTCCACGGCTGCCAGTGCCTGCGCGACGGGCGCCGGCAGCCATTTTTTTATCTGCGCGGTGTGAGCGTGGGCCCGGCGCCCACTGTTGAACCGGGTGTAACAGCTCCAAAGACCGACCGCGCCGCGCGGCCTCGCTTTGGCGTGAGAATGGCGGGCCATGCACGTTCGAATCCCCGCCATGGCGGCCCTGCTGGGCCTGGCCTTCTGTCTCCTCACCCCCGCCTGTGTCGCAGTCCCAGCCGCCGCCGAGGTCGCGGATGCCCGCATCGAGTCGCTCGTCGCCCGCATGACGGTCGAGGAGAAGGTGGGCCAGCTCAGCCTCTACGGCCCCGCCGACACCAACATCCCCGGCAACCCGCAGGCCGCCCAGCGCAATGGGCAGCAAGAGATCGACGACGTGCGCGCCGGCCGCGTGACCGGCCTGTTCAACAACGAAGGGCTGGAACGCAAGCGGGTGCTGCAGGAAGTGGCCGTGCGCGAATCGCGCCTGGGCATTCCGCTGCTCTATGGCGCCGACGTGATCCATGGCTTTCGCACCATCTTTCCGATGCCGCTGGCCGAGGCCGCGAGCTGGGAGCCCGAACTTGCCGAGCGCACCGCGCGCGCAGCCGCGGTGGAAGCCAGCGCCGACGGCTTTCGCTGGACCTTCGCGCCGATGGTGGACATTGCACGCGACGCGCGCTGGGGCCGCGGCATCGAGGGCGCGGGCGAAGACGTGTACCTGGCCAACCAGTTCGCGGCCGCGCGCGTGCGCGGCTTCCAGGGCAGCGACCTCTCGCGCGCCGATTCGCTCTTGGCCACGCCCAAGCATTTCGCGGCCTACGGTGCCGCGGAGGGCGGGCTCGACTACGCCGCCACCGACATCTCCGAGCGCACGCTGCGCCAGGTCTACCTGCCGCCGTTCCGCGCCGCGCTGGACGCGGGCGCGCTCTCGGTCATGAGCGCCTTCAACGAGATCTCCGGCATTCCATCGATTGCCAACCCGGCGCTGCTGACGGGCGTGCTGCGCGACGAATGGAAGTTCAAGGGCTTCGTGGTGTCCGACTACACGGCCGACGAAGAACTGATCGCGCACGGCTATGCGTCCAACGGCCGGCAGGCGGCCAAGCAGTCTTTCCTGGCCGGCACCGACGTCAGCATGCAGAGCGGCCTGTACATGCGCTACCTGCCCGAACTCGTGGCCTCGGGTGAAGTGCCGATGGCGCGTCTCGACGATGCGGTGCGCCGCGTCCTGTGGGTCAAGCAGAAGCTCGGCCTGTTCGACCAGCCGCTTCGCGGACTCGACGCCGCACCGGCGCAGCCCCGGGCCGACAACCCCGAGCACATCGCGCTCGCGCGCGAAGACGCACGGCGCTCCATCGTGATGCTGAGAAACGAGCGCGCAGTGCTGCCGCTGCCCAAGTCGGGCCGGAAGATCGCGCTGATCGGTCCCTTCGCCTCGGGCACGCGAGACCTGCTCGGCGCGTGGAGCCTGTTCCCGGGCCAGTCGGCGCCGGTCGGCATCGACGAAGGACTGCGCGCCGCGCTGCGCGACCCCGCCGCCCTGGCGGTGGTGCCCGGCTCGGGCATCGATGCGCCGCTGGCCGGTGGCATCGAGGCCGCCGTGGCCGCCGCGCGCGATGCCGACGTGGTGGTGCTCGCCATCGGCGAGAGCGAGCGCATGTCGGGCGAAGCGCGCTCGCGCACCGACATCGGCATTCCGCAGGCCCAGCAGGACCTGGCCGAGGCCGTGGCCGCCACCGGCAAGCCGGTGGTCGTGCTGCTGAGCAACGGCCGCGCGATGGCACTCAGGGGCGCGGTGCGCAATGCCGACGCCATCCTCGTCACCTGGTTTCTCGGCGTGCAGACCGGCACGGCCATCGCCGATGTGGTGTTCGGCGACTTCAATCCCTCGGGCCGGCTGCCGGTGAGCTTTCCGCAAACGTCCGGGCAGGTGCCCTTCTACTACGGCCAGAAGCGCACCGGCCGGCCGCTGCCCGACAACGACCAGGCCAAGGCATTCAAGACCCGCTACGTCGACACCACGAACCAGGCGCTCTACCCCTTCGGCTACGGCATCGGCTATGCGCCGGTGCGCTACGACAGCGTGGAACTGAGCCAGGACCGGCTGCCGCTGGGCGGCACCCTGCGCGTGCGCGCCACCGTCACCAACACCGGCCAGCGCGAGGCCGAGGAAGTGGTGCAGCTCTATGCCGCCGAACGCGCCGCAAGCGTGACGCGGCCGGTGCGCGAACTCAAGAACTTCCGCAAGGTGCGCATCGCACCCGGCGCGTCGAAGGTGGTCGAATTCACGCTGCGCGCGGACGACCTGCAGTTCATCGGCCGCGACATGAAGCCGACGGTCGAGCCGGGGGAGTTCGATCTGTGGGTGGCGCCTTCGGCCGCGGGCGGCATCAGGAAGAGCTTCGCGCTCACGCGGGAGTGATGCGCAATGGGCGATCCGCCAGCTTTCGGCGGCAACGGAAAAACGGGCCCGTCGAGGGCCCGTTGTTCTTCATTGCGTCGATCGGGGAACGATCGGCTTAGAGCCCGGCTTGGCGCGTGAACGACACGCTGGGCTTCTTGTAGGCTTGCGGCACTTCGTCGCGGTAGAACGCGCGGCGGTCGAGGCTGGCGAACGGATCGTGGGCCTTGGCGACGGCTTCGGCCTGGATGGTCGCGCGGTCGGCGGTCGAGGTGAAGGTTTGCGCACCGGCGCTGGCACCATCGCCGTATTCGTTGCCGGCGCGAGCGGCGGCAACGGCTTGCGGCGCGACTTCGGCGCGCGAAACGCCGGAGTTCACGGTCAGCACACCTTCATAGGTTTCTGCGTGCGCACCGGCAGCAGCCAGAAGCGAGAGGGCAGCAGCAGCGAGGACTTTCGAGGCATTCATTTCAATCTCCTGATGGGTTGGTTGGTGAAATGAAGTGTGATCCTGAAGGCCCCAAAAAAACCGCCGCAAACGGAATCGCGGCGTTCACGGGATTGAAACAATCGGGCCGGCGCCGGCCCGTGCTCGCTGCGGATTGTTAGCCCGGCATGAGTGCGTTAATGCGAAATCATCCAGGGCCGCTTCGACGGCGCCGACTTGGCGCCGTTCGCCGCCGTGACTGTCGCGCTTCGCCGCGACGATGAACCCGCGCAGCAGCCGCAGCCCGCCGGATGCTTGAAGCGCGCGTAGTCGCGCGAACTGCCCGGCGCGTGCCGCGCGCGCTCGTTGGCCTCCATCGCGCGGCGCGTGCCCGAGGCCATCAGCGCGAGCCGCGGCGCGGCCGAAAGTACGCGCGGCGATGCAGAGGCGCAGTCGGGGCACGCGGCCGGCTCGTCGCGCTGGCCCGAAGGCCGCAGCGCCTCGAAGCCGCCGCATTGGCCGCAGGCGTAGTCGTAGGTGGGCATGGGCGCGTCCCTCAGGCCAGGTCGTGCGAGAGCGGCATGTCGATGCTGCCGTCGATCATCTTCATCGGACCGGCCGCGTTCGGGTTGATGTCGAAGTCGAAGATCTGCGTGGGCAGCCAGAGCGTGGCGCAGGAGTTGGGCACGTCGACCACGCCGCTGATGTGGCCCTGCACGGGCGCCGTGCCCAGGATCGAATAGGCCTGCGCGCCCGAGTAGCCGAACTTCTTCAGGTACTCGATGGCGTTCAGGCACGCCTGGCGATAGGCCACGTTCACGTCGAGGTAATGCTGCTTTCCCGATTCGTCGACCGAGATGCCTTCGAAGATCAGATAGTCGTTGTACTGCGGCGTGATCACGCTCGGCTTGAAGATCGGGTTCTTGATGCCGTACTTGGCCATGCCGCCCTTGATGAGCGTGACCTTCATGTGCACCCAGCCAGCCATCTCGATGGCGCCGCAGAAAGTGATTTCGCCGTCGCCTTGGCTGAAATGCAGGTCGCCCACGCTGAGGCCCGCGCCGTCGACATACACCGGGAAGAACACCTTCGAGCCGCGCGACAGGTCCTTGATGTCGCAGTTGCCGCCGTGCTCGCGCGGCGGCACGGTGCGCGCACCTTCGGCCGCCGCCTTGGCGCGCGCTTCGCCGGTCATCTTGCCCATGTGCGCGGTGCCGGCGAACGGCGGGTTGGCCAGGCCGGGCACGCGGTCCGGGTCGGTGGCGATGAGCTTGCCTTCGCGCTCGTTCCACATGTCGAGCATCGGCTTGTCGGGCAGGCAGCCGATCAGGCCGGGGTGGATCAGGCCGGCGAAGTTCACGCCCGGGATGTGGCGCGAGCTGGTGAACATGCCCTTGAAGTCCCAGATGGATTTCTGCGCTTCGGGAAAGTGGTCGGTCAAAAAGCCGCCGCCATTCTTCTTCGAGAAGAAGCCGTTGAAGCCCCAGAGGCTGTCCTGCTTGGCGCCGATGTCGAGCAGGTCCACCACCAGCAGGTCGCCCGGCTCGGCGCCCTTCACACCCACGGGGCCCGAGAGGTAGTGCACGGTGCTCAGGTCGATGTCGCGCACATCGTCGGCGCTGTCGTTGTTCTTGATGAAGCCGCCGGTCCAGTCGAAGGTCTCGAGGATGAAGTCGTCACCCGGGTTGACCCAGCAGGCCATCGGAATGTCCGGATGCCAGCGGTTGTGGATCAACTCGTTCTCGGTGGGCGGCTTGGTCAGGTCGACCTTGATCAGCGTGTCCGTCATTTGCGGTGGCTCCTGGTGGGTTGGTGGTTAAACGGAGAGATAGGCCTTGATGTGGTCGACGTCGGTCTTGTCGCGCGCGGTCTCGTGCACCAGGCGCCCGCCCTCGATCACGAAGAGCCGGTCGGCCACGTCGAGCGCGAAGCTCAGCACCTGTTCGGACACGACGATGGTGATGCCGCGCAGCTTGCGGATCTCGTTGAGCGCCTTGGCGATGTCCTTGATGATCGAAGGCTGGATACCTTCGGTGGGTTCGTCGAGCAGCAGCACCTTGGGATCGGTGACGAGCGCGCGCGCAATGGCAAGCTGTTGCTGCTGGCCGCCGGAGAGGTTTCCGCCCTTGCGGCGCTTCATGTCCCAGAGCACGGGGAACAGTGCGTAGATTTCTTCGGGGATGCGGCGGGTGTTGGAGTTTTCGAGGCCGGTCTGGATGTTTTCCTCCACGGTCAGCGTCGGAAAAATCATCCGGCCCTGCGGCACGTAGGCGATGCCCTTGGCGACGCGGCGAAAGCTCTCGTCGCGCGACACGTCCTGGCCCGCCACTTCGATACGCCCACTCTTGATGGGAAGCACGCCCATGAGGCTCTTGAACAGCGTGGTCTTTCCCATGCCGTTGCGGCCCATGATGGCTATTGTTTCGTTGGCATGCCCCTCGAACGAGATGCCGTGCAGGGCTTCGCTCTGGCCGTAGGCGACGTGCAGGTCTTCGACCTTCAGCATGATGTTGCTCATTGGGTGGTTCCTCGAATGCTCTTGTTCAGGGCGCTGCCGTCCAGGGCGCGTGCACAGGCCACCGGGTACTCCCCTCCGCGAATGTCCCCCGGCCTTCGGCCTCCTCCTTTATTTCGCTGCGGGGAGCACCCGATGCCCTGTGCACAAGGGCACGCTGCTGGTGAACCTCTGATCAACCACCGCTCGGTCCAACGCTCCCGTCGATGGGGTGCCTTGCGCAGCGAAATAAAGGAGGAGGCCGCAGGCCGGGGGACATTCGCGGAGCAAGGTACCCCGTCGGCGGGAGCGCGCCCTGAACGAACAACGACAAACAGAACGCGACGCTTCATCAGTGCCCCAGGTAGACGTCGATGACTTTGGGATCCGCCTGCACCTTCTCCATCGGCCCCTCGGCCAGGATCTTTCCCTGGTGCATCACCGTGACCTTGTGCGCGATCTGCTTCACGAACGCCATGTCGTGCTCGATGACGATCACCGCGCGGTTCCGGCAGATGCGCTTGAGCAGGTCGGCCGTGAGCTCGCGTTCTCGCGCGCTCATGCCTGCGATGGGCTCGTCGAGCATCAGCAGCTCGGGCTCCTGCATCAGCAGCATGCCGATCTCCAGCCACTGCTTCTGGCCATGGCTCAACAGGCCCGCTTCGGTGCGAAGCTTGTCGGCCAGGCCGATGTCATCGGCCACCGCCTGCACCTTGGCCTTGACCTCGTCGTCGCACTTGAACGCCAGCGCGCCGAGCACCGAGCGGCCCTTGGGGAACGACACCTCGAGGTTCTGGAACACGCTGAGGTTCTCGTAGATCGACGGCGTCTGGAACTTGCGCCCGATGCCCAGCCGCACGCGCTTGTGTTCGGCCATCTTCGTGAGCTCGGTGTTCTTGAACTTGATGCTGCCGGCGCTGGCCTTCGTCTTGCCGCAGATCAGGTCGAGCAGCGTGGTCTTGCCGGCGCCGTTGGGGCCGATGATCACGCGCAGCTCGTTCCTGTCGATGTAGAGCGTGAGGTCGTCGATGGCCTTGAAGCCGTCGAAAGAAACGCTGAGGTCTTCCACCGCAAGGGCGAAGTCGGTATTGCTCATGAGGTGATAGCTCCGGGTTCAGTCATGCGCGCTGGCTGCCGACGCCTTCGGGCAACTGCGGCTCGGGCGACGGCGATGCGGAAGGAGAAGCCGGCGCGGGCGGTGGTGTTGCAGTGGACGCCAGCGGCTTCACCGCCGCCTCGCGCAGCGCCTTGCGGCGTTCCTTCCACCAGGGCCGGATCTTTTCGTCCCACAGGCCCGCCAGCCCCATCGGGAAGGCCATGGTCACGCCGATGAAAAGCCCCGCCATCAGGAACAGCCACAGGTCCGGAAAACTCTCCGAGAACAGCGTCTTGCCCGCATTCACCAGCAGCGCGCCATACACCGCGCCCACCAGGCTCATGCGGCCTCCCACGGCGCAGAAGATCACCATCTCGATCGAAGGAACGATGCCCACGAAGCTCGGCGACATGAAGCCCACCTGCAGCGCGAACATCGCACCGCCAATGCCCGAGAGCCCGGCCGCCAGGCAGAAGATGAAGACCTTGAAATTCGATACGTCATAGCCTGAAAAGCGCACGCGGTCTTCCTTGTCGCGCATGGCCAGCAGCAGCGTGCCGAGCTTGCTGGTCTGGATCCAGCGGCACAGCACGATGCTCGCGATCAAGAGGCCCACGCAGACGTAGTAGAGAACGTACTTGGCGCCGTCGGTGCGCGTGTCCCAGCCCAGCATCGTCTTCAGGTCGGTCATGCCGTTGACGCCGCCGGTGTAGCCCTGCTGGCCGATGATGAGCACGGTGCAGATCAGCGCCACCGCCTGCGTGATGATCGCAAAGTACACGCCGCCCACGCGGCGCTTGAACATCGCAAAGCTCACCAGCCAGGCCAGCGCCATCGGCGCCAGCACCACCAGCGCCAGGCTCAGCGGCAGGCTCTTGAACGGCAGCCACAGCGCGGGCAGTTCGGTGATCTGGTTCCAGTCCATGAAGTCCGGAATGCCGGGCGTCGACTGGATCTTGGTCGTGATGGGGTCGGAGGCTTCGAGCTTGAGGAACATCGCCATCGCATAGCCGCCGATGCCGAAGAACACGCCCTGCCCCAGACTCAGCACGCCGCCATAGCCCCACACCATCACCAGGCCCACGGCCACGAAGGCGTAGCTGAGGTACTTGCCCACGAGGTTCAGGCGGAAGATGTCGAGCGACAGCGGCAGCACCACCGCCAGCAGCAGCACCAGCAGCAAGAGGCTCCCGAGCTGGTAGCGCAGGATCGAGGCCTTGATGAAATTCATCATCGGAACGTTCTCCAGAAAGGATTCGGGTTCATCAACGGCGCACCTTCACCGCGAACAGGCCTTGCGGACGCATCATCAAAATCAGCACGATCAGCGAGAGCGTCAGCACCTTGGCCATCGAGCCGGTCATGAAGAACTCCGAGATCGACTGCGTCTGCGCAATGCCGAAGGCCGAGACCACGGTGCCCAGCAGGCTGGCAGCGCCGCCGAAGGTGACCACCAGGAAGGCATCGACGATGTAGAGCGAGCCCGAGGTCGGCCCGGTCGAGCCGATGGTGGTGAAGGCCGCGCCCGCCATGCCGGCAATGCCGCAGCCGATGGCGAAGGTCAGGCGGTCGGTCTTCATGGTGTCGATGCCTGTAGCGTTGGCCATGGTGCGGTTGGCCACGGTGGCGCGCACCCGCAGGCCCCAGCGGCTCTTGTGCAGCGCAATCAGCACGCCGCCCGTGACCAGCGCGGTCAGCGCGAGCACGAACAGGCCGTTGATCGGAATGTCGAGGCCCTCATGCGGCGTCCACGAGCCCATGAGCCACTCCGGCAGCGTCGGGCTCACTTCCTTCGGGCCGATGAAGGTGCGGAAGATCTGCTGCAGGCCCAGGCTCACGCCCCAGGTGGCGAGCAGCGTGTCGAGCGGGCGCTTGTAGAGATGGCGGATCAGCACCCACTCCACGATCCAGCCGACGATGAAGGCGAACACGAAGGCCAGCCCGATCGCGATCGGAAAGTAATACGGCATGAACGCGGGCGCGAGGCTTTCGGTGACGCGCGCGGCCAGGTAGATGGAGTACGCGCCGATGGTCATGAACTCGCCATGCGCCATGTTGATCACGCCCATCTGGCCGAAGATGATCGCCAGGCCCAGGCCCATCAGCAGCAGCACCGCGAAGAGGCTCAGCCCCGCGAAGCCCTGCATGAGGCCGATGTTCATCATGTCCGACAGAGTCATGGCAACGTGTTCCGGTGTTGGGGTATCGGCTCCTTCCCCCTCTGGGGGAAGGTTGGGATGGGGGCAGGCAGGGCGTGCCCAGTGGCAACGCCGCCGGCCCCCACCCCTGCCCTCCCCCCAGAGGGGGAGGGAGAAAGTCATCAGGGGTTTATTGATAACCCTTCGGAAACGGATCCGGCTTGATCAATTCAGCCGACTCCGCCACCACCTTGAACGTCCCATCCAGCTGCCCCTGCCCGATGCGCGCCTTGCTCCACAGGTGATGGTTCGCGTCCAGCTTCACGTACCCCTCGGGCGCCGTCTTCAGCTCGATGCCCGGCGAGCCTGCCACCACCTTGTCCACGTCGAAGCTGCCGGCCTTTTCCACCGCCGCCTTCCAGAGCCACGGGCCGAGATAACCTGCCTGCGTGACGTCGCCGATCACCGCGTCCTTGCCGTACTTGGCCTTGAAGGCTTCGACGAACTTCTTGTTGTTCGCGTTATCGAGCGACTGGAAGTACTTCATCGACGAATAGAAGCCCGCGAAGTTCTCGCCGCCCACGCCGGTCATCTCGTCTTCCGTCACGGCCAGCGTCAGCAGGAACTGCTTGTCGCCCGTGATGCCCGCGGCCTTGAGCTGCTTGTAGAAGGCCACGTTGGAGCCGCCCACCACCGCCGCGAAGATGCAGTCGGGCTTGGCGACCTTGATCTTGTTGATCAGCGAGTTGAAGTTGGTGTGGCCCAGCGGGTAGTACTCCTCGCCCTTGACCGACCCCTTCTGGAAGTTCTCGATGTGCTTGCGCGCGATCTTCATCGAGGTGCGCGGCCAGATGTAGTCGGAGCCCACCAGGAAGAAGGTCTTGGCCTTCTTCTCCTTCGCGCCCCAGTCCAGGCCCCAGATGATCTGCTGGGTGGCTTCCTGGCCCGTGTAGATCACGTTCTTGCTCTGCTCCAGGCCTTCGTAGAAGGTCGGGTAGTACAGGAGGCCGTTCTCCTTCTCGAACACCGGCAGCACGGCCTTGCGCGAAGCGCTGGTCCAGCAGCCGAACACCGCGGCGCAGTGGTCGTTGACCAACAGCTTCTTCGACTTTTCGGCAAAGGTCGGCCAGTCGGAGGCGCCGTCTTCCTTGATGACCTTGATCTTGCGCCCGAGGATGCCGCCCATCGCGTTGATCTGGTCGATGGCGAGCTGCTCGGCCTGGATCGAGCCGGTCTCCGAAATGGCCATGGTGCCGGAGGACGAATGCAGCTGGCCCACGGTCACTTCGGTGTCGGTCACCGCGAGCTTGGTGGTGTTGACCTTGGCCGTGGGGAACTGCGACTGGCCGAAGCTCAGGCCGCTCAGGCCCATCACGGGCAACGCGGCGGCGCCCTGCAGCAGCCGGCGGCGGCGCAATGCCAGGGCATCGAGGGAAAGATCTTCTGAATCACGCGACATCAGGAACTCCAGGCGGGTTGAAAAAAGAGTGAGCCGCGCACCATCGAAGTGCATCGGACGGTGCCCCGAGCACCATGGCTGGTACTTTAGAAATCACCCGCGGCGCCGCGAATACGTCATTCAACGTAGCGGCCAGGAGCGCGCCTGCGTCCAGACTCGCAAGCCGTGCACAGGTGGTGCAAGGCAGGGAGCGCTTCTTGCTGTGTCTGCCTGCCATGCCACCGCCGCCCTCGCCGCCAGAGCCCACCATGCCATCCGTCACCGGCCAGAAGATCTTTCGCATCCGCCGCGACTACAACGCGTGGGTTGCGAACGAAACGCTGGAGGACTACGCGCTGCGCTACACGCCGCGCAGCTTTCGCAAGTGGTCGGAGTTCCGCGTCGCCAATGCGGCCTTCGGTGCCACCTCGTTCCTGGCGCTGGAGGCCATCGGCGGTGCCATTGCGCTGAGCTACGGTTTCTCGAATGCGCTGTGGGCCATCCTGGTGGTGGGGCTCATCACCTTCCTCACCGGCCTGCCGATCTCCTACTACGCGGCC
Source organism: Variovorax paradoxus (assembly GCF_030815975.1). Classification (NCBI taxonomy): domain Bacteria; kingdom Pseudomonadati; phylum Pseudomonadota; class Betaproteobacteria; order Burkholderiales; family Comamonadaceae; genus Variovorax; species Variovorax paradoxus. Next base: position 4,273,990 of record NZ_JAUSXL010000002.1, on the reverse strand, counting down.
CGGCATGGCGTGGACATGGACCTGCTCACGCGCGGCGCGGGCTTCGGCTACCTGGGCTCCACCCTCACCTCGCTGATCTACGCGAGCTTCACCTTCATCTTCTTCGCGCTGGAGGCGGCGATCCTCGCGCTGGCGCTGCAGCTGTACCTCGACTGGCCGCTGCCGCTGCTCTACCTGCTGTCGTCGATCGTGATCGTGCCGCTGGTGATGCGCGGCATCACGCTCATCTCGGGTCTGCAGCTGTGGACGCAGCCGATCTGGATCGTGCTGTTCGTCTGCCCGTTCATCGCGGTGCTGGTGAAGAACCCCGGGCTGTATGCCGACTTCACGGGCCTGGTGGGCCGCAGTTCCGGCAGCAGCAGCTTCGACCCGATGATGTTCGGCGCCGCCGCCACGGTGGCCTTCTCGCTGGTGGTGCAGATCGGCGAGCAGGTCGACTACCTGCGCTTCCTGCCCGAGAAGACGGCCGCCAACCGGGGCCGCTGGTGGGCCGCTGTGCTGGTGGCGGGGCCGGGCTGGATCGTGCCCGGCATGCTCAAGATGATGGGCGGCGCCTTCCTGGCCTTTCTTGCGCTCCAGCACGAGATTCCGGCGAGGCATGCCGTCGAGCCCACGCTGATGTACCTCACGGGCTTTTCGTACGTACTGCGCGACCCGGCCTGGGTGCTTGCGATCACCACGCTGTTCGTGGTGGTCTCGCAGATGAAGATCAACCTCACCAACGCCTACGCGGGTTCGCTGGCATGGTCGAACTTCTTCGCGCGGCTCACGCACAGCCACCCGGGGCGCGTGGTGTGGCTGGTGTTCAACGTGGTCATCGCCATTCTGCTGATGACGCTGGGCGTGTTCGCGGCGCTCGAGCACGTGCTGGGCTTCTACAGCAACATCGCGATCGCCTGGGTCGGTGCGCTGGTGGCCGACCTGGTCATCAACAAGCCGCTGGGCTGGAGCCCGCGCACCATCGAGTTCAAGCGCGCGCACCTGTACGACATCAATCCGGTCGGCCTGGGTGCGATGCTGGTGGCGGCCGCGTTCGCGATGCTGGCCTATTCGGGCGTGCTGGGCCAATGGGCCCGCGCGTTCTCGCCCTTCATCGCGCTGGCAACGGCGCTGCTCGTCTCGCCGTTGCTGGCCTGGCGCACGCGCGGGCGCTACTACCTGGCGCGCAGCGACATCCGGCGCTGGACGCCCGGGCAGATCGTGAAGTGCTCGGTGTGCGACAACAGCTTCGAATCCGAGGACATGGCGCACTGCCCGGCCTACAGCGCGCCGATCTGCTCGCTGTGCTGCACGCTGGAATCGCGCTGCCACGACCGCTGCAAGACCGACTCGCGCGCGGCCGAGCAGATGAGCGGCTGGCTCCAGGCGCTGCTGCCGACCGCGCTGTCGGGCCGGCTCAACTTTCGCGTGGCGCACTACCTGATGGTGGCCACCTCGCTGGTGGCGCTGCTGGCCACGGTGATGGGCGTGGTGTATGCGCAGGAGGCCATCGTGGGCGCGGACGCGGTGGACCCTGCCCTGCGCAGCGCCTTCCTCAAGGTGTTCGCGCTGCTGTCGCTGGTGGCGGCGGTGGCCGCCTGGTGGATCGTGCTGGGCAGCGAGAGCCGGCAGATGGCGCAGGAGGAATCGAACCGCCACAACCACCTGCTCACCGTCGAGATCGAGGCGCACCAGCGCACCGACGCCGCGCTGCAAACCGCGAAGGAAGCCGCCGAAGCCGCCAACCAGGCCAAGACCCGCTACGTGGCCGGCATGACGCATGAACTGCGCACGCCGCTCAACAGCATCCTGGGCTACTCGCAGATCCTGCTCAAGGGCGAGGCCGTGGCGCCGCCGCGCGAAGCGGTGCAGACCATCCAGCGCAGCGGCGAGCACATGCTCGGGCTGATCGACGGCCTGCTCGACCTGGCGCGCATCGAGGCCGGCCGCCTGCAGTTGGAGCCTGCCGCGCTCGCGCTGCCTGCCTTTCTCGACGAGGTGGTGCACATGGTGCGGCCGCAGGCGGAGAACAAGGGCCTTGCCTTCGTCTACACCCACAGCGGGCGGCTGCCACCCTGGGTGCATGCCGATGCCAAGCGGCTGCGCCAGATTCTCATCAACCTGCTGGCCAACGCGGTGCGCTTCACCGACAGCGGCACGGTCACGCTGCATGTCGATGCACGGCGCGAAGTGCTGCGCTTCGACGTGGTCGACACCGGCATCGGCGTGGCGCCGCAGGACCACCAGCGCATCTTTCTTCCCTTCGAGCGCGGCGCCGCCGGGCGCCGGCGCGGCGAGCCGGGCACGGGCCTCGGCCTCACCATCACGGGCCTGCTCACGTCGCTGATGGGCGGCGAGCTGGCGCTGGCCGCCACCTCGCCCGCGGGCAGCACCTTCAGCGTGCGGGTGTACCTGCGCGAAGTGGCTGACCCCGGCCCGCAGGCGCAGGCCGGCGCACTGCGGCGGCAGGTGTCGGGCTACATCGGCGCACGCCGCACGCTGCTGGTGGTCGACGACCAGCCGGTGCAACGCCAGATGCTGGCCGGCATGCTCGCGCCGCTGGGCTTCGAGGTGCGCGAGGCCGCGAGCGGCACCGAATGCCTCGACAGCCTGCGCGAGAACCTGCCCTCCGCGATCCTGCTGGACCTCACCATGGACGACATGGACGGCTGGCAGACCGCGGCACTGGTGCGCGCTTCGGGCTTCGACCGCCTGCCGATCATCATCGTCTCGGCCAACATGTTCGAGAACCAGGGCGAGCTGCTGCGCGCATCAGGCTGCCAGGCCTTCGTGGGCAAGCCGGTGATCGAGTCGCAGCTGATCGCCACGCTGGAGCGCCACCTCGGGCTCGAATGGCTGGCGCCGAACGATGCGGTGCCGCCCGCCATCGACATCGCGCCGCGGCCGGAGCAGCTCGCGCTCTCGGAAGACGACCGCGCCGAGCTGATGCGGCTGGTGCAGATGGGCCACGTGCGCGGCCTTCACCAGGTGCTCGACCGGCTCGCCGCCGCTTCTCCGCCGGCCGCCGTGACCTGCACCTGGCTGCGCGGCATGGTCAATCGTTTCGAACTCGACAATCTCCGCAAGGCACTCGCAGAAGAAGATGCAGACACTCTCGCCCCCTGAAACCGAACGCCCCGTGGTGCTGGTGGTGGACGATGCGCCCAGCAGCCTGGGCATGCTGTGCGACACGCTCGAGTCCAGCGGCTACACCGTGCTGGTCGCGGCCGACGGCGAGGCCGCGCTGCAGCGCCTCGAACTCGTGGTGCCCGACGCCATCCTGCTCGATGGTCTGATGCCCGGCCTGTCGGGTTTCGAGACCTGCCGGCGCATCAAGGCCAATGCGGCGCTGGCGCACATTCCGGTGCTGTTCATGACCGGCCTTTCGGAAACCGCGCATGTGGTCGAGGGCTTCGAGTGCGGCGGCGTCGACTACGTGGTGAAGCCGATCCGCGCGCAGGAGGTGCTGGCGCGGCTGCACACGCACACGCGCAACGCACGCATCACGCGCATGGCGCGCGACGCAGTCGATGTGGCCGGCATGGGCGTGGTCTTCGTCGATGCACGCGGGCGCATCGCGTGGCGCTCACCGCAGGCCGCGCTGTGGCTGCATGCGCTCGATGCAGCGCCGGCTGCCGGGTTGCTGCCCACGGCACTGGAACCCGCGCTGGCGCCCGGCGCGGCCATTGCGCTGGTCACAGCGGCAGGTGCACGCATTTCGGTGCGCAACCTTGGCGCCGCGGCGCTCGGCGAAACCATGCTCCTGTTCGCAACGCAGCGCGAAGGGGCCGCGGGCACGCCGTCGACACGGCTGGCCGAAGCGGCGCTCACGCCACGCGAAACCGAGGTGCTCTCATGGCTTGCCAAGGGCAAGACCAACCGCGACATCGGCGAGATCCTCGGCACCAGCCCGCGCACGGTCAACAAGCACCTCGAGCACATCTTCGAGAAGCTGGGGGTCGAGACGCGCGCTGCCGCGGCGGCACTGGCCAGCGGTCAGTTGGGCTGATCCAGCTGCCCAGCGTGCAGCTGGCCTGACTTGTTTTCTTACCTCTTCGGCGCCGGCGTTGCAGGCACCGCGGGCGTCGTCGTGGTGTTGTCGGCCTTCGAACCAGGCACGGCCGGCGTCGCAGGCGTAGCAGACATCGAGGAAGAAGAAGATTGCGGAGACGGCGTTGCCGGTGTCGCAGGCGTGGCTGGCGTAGCAGGCGATGTCGCCGTGGCCGGCGTTGCAGGTGTGGCGGGCGTCGCGGGGGTGGCCGCATTGTCCGAGGCGTTGGACCCGTTGGCCGCGCCTGCGCCACTGCCGCCTGCGCCCGCACCCACGCCTGCACCGGCGCTGCCGCCGCCTCCCCCGCCGCCAGCACCACCACCACCGCCGCCACCCGCAGCCAATGCGAGGGGGGCCACGCAGGCGCCCATGAGAACCGCAACCAGGGTCGGTGCAATACGTCGTGTCAGCTTCATCGAAGTCTCCTTGTTGATGTTTCGACAAGGCCAAGCTAGACGCGGCCGGAAATCCGACTTGTAGTCCAAAGTCTTCACGGCGGGCCGGTGCAGTCGTCGGCGCTATGCAATGGATAGCTGCGCGGCGCCTGTCGGCATCACGCGCCGGGCTGGATCGCCTGCTTGCCGCCGCGCGGCAAATGGACGGTGAACGCCGTGCCTTCCGCCGCGGACGAGGTCACCGTGATGGTGCCGCCGTGCCCCGTCACGATCTCCCGCGCAATGTAGAGGCCCAGGCCCAGGCTCGTGGCGGGGCGCTCGTGCGGTGCCGATTCGCGTGTCGCAACCTGCACCAGCGGGTTGAAGATGACCTGCATCGAATCGGGGGGAATTGGCCTTCCCTGGTTCCTGACGATCAGGGTCACATGCGGCCCCTCGTCCCGGATCACCAGGGCTACGGGATAGGCGGGGTCTCCATGCTGCACGGCGTTGCTCAGCAGGTTGGTGAGGACCTGGCGCATTCTGGGCGCATCGAACATCAGGACCACATCGGCCGGAAGCTGGGCAACGAGTTCCCGCTTGGGATAGGCCGCGCAGACCTCGTCGAAGGCCTCCTGGCACAGCGCGCCCAGGTTGCCTTTCTGTGGAGCCACCTCGATGCCGCGGCCGAGCCGGGTGCGCGTGTACTCGAGCAGGTCGGTGACCATGTCGCTGATCGACGCAATGCTTCGCCTGGCGATCTGGAGCGTGCGCGCCTTGGGCTTGGCCTCGCCTGCCAGCTCGAGCAGATGAATGCAGGAGCTGAGCGCGCTCAACGGGTTTCGCAGGTCGTGCCCCAGCACGGCCAGGAAGGTGTCCCTGGAATTGGCCACATGGTCCGAATAGGTGGCCATGGCCTCGGCAAGGCCCTGGTCGATGCCTTCGTTGAAGCGCACCACCTCTTCCAGGACCGCGGCATCGACCGTGCCGACGTGCCCCATCCACAAGCGAAGAACCGTGGCCCGCAGGGCGCGGTATTCCGCGCCCAGCTGGGAGAGATCGAATCCCACCCGCTGGCGCAGGCCGCCGTGCTCGGCGGCAAAAGTCTCTCTCAGGAACGGCAGCGCGAGTCCCTTGGACTTTGCCTCGCGCTCCTTTTCAGACTGGGCCGATTCCATTTCGCCAGCAATGGCCAGCAGGATTTCATGCGCATGGTCCCGAAGTTCGACAACGGACATGGTCTCCGCCGGCGGGATCATTGTTCGTGCAAAGGATTCCCACTCGACAAGAATGGGTTCGATATTGTTTTTGATGAATTGGCTCAGGCGCATGCTGGGCGGAGTATGGCACTTTGTAGGACAACAGGAGGCGCGCCGAGCGAGGCAGTCCGGGCGCGCCGCAGAAGGGGTACTCGATGAAGCGTATCCTGAGGCTCCTCGAACCGGAACACATTCCATGTCTGAACAGCCTCTTTCCGGAACGGTCCCCGTCGATCCTCCCTTCTTCCACGAGGCCTCCGGCACGGTCCGCTTCTGGGTGCTCATCGATGGCCACCCCATGGGCGCGAGCATCAGCCGGGACATCCTGCGCTACCGCTTCCGCCCCGGCGCGCAGGGCGACGACCCGATGGAAATCTTCGCGCAGTACGCGGACCAGCTCGAAGCGGCCGTGCGCCGCCGGGTTGCGCAGGGCTCGATCGAGCCCGTGATGCTGCGCGAGTTCGACCTACCCCGCGGTTGATTCCACGCGCGCACCGCGCGTGCAGGCACCGCTTGCCAGTGTCACGCCGATCACGGCGCTGGCAATGGCGAGCCGGTCGACTCCCGTGATCGGCTCGGCCAGCCACCACCATCCGCCCACGGCAGAGAAAACGGGTGCCAGTCCTCCGAATGCGGCCGCCTGCGACGCGCCAAGACGCGCGACGGCCGCGCCAAAGATCCACAACCCCAGCAATCCGGCGACCGCGCCCTGCATCAGCGCCTGCCACAGCACATCGCGCAGCGGCGCATCGAGCAAGCCCGTTTCGCCCCGCCACAGCAGCCACGGAACGAGCAGGATCGCCGACCACGCGTTGACGACCGCCGCGCCCTCCCATGCGCCGAGGCCGGCGCGCCTGAACGACAGCGTGAAGCCTGCCCACAGCGCGGCCGCTTGAAGAAAGAGCAGATCGCCCCGCCAGGCGCCCGCATCGAAGCCGCGGAAGCTGCCCGCGCCCAGGATGCCGATGCCTGCCGCAAGGAACGCCAAGCCCAATGCGCGCGGTCGGTCGGGACGTTCATGCCAGAGCATCCAGGCCAAACCCGTGGCAAAGAGCGGGCATGCGCTCGCCATGAAGATGCCCATGTGCGCTGCGGGCGCGAATCTTGTGCCGGTCATCGCAATGAGCCCGAATGGCAGCCCTGCGCCAAGCACCATTCCGATCAACCACCGCAGCGGCACGCCGCGAGGCAGCAGCCCCACGCGCAACCACACCGGCATGAGCACGATGGCCGGTATGCCGTAGCGCAGGATGGCCAGGTCGGCCGGGGCGATCGTGGTGGTGGTCGAATGGCGCGTCGCGACCTGCCAGATGCCCGCGATCAGCGCCGAGGCCACACCGGCGGCCAGGCCGGCTGAAAGACGCGCATTGACCATGATCTGCCTGCTCCGCTGAAACGAAGCATGCAGTGTTCGATCAATGCAGGCGGCGCGCTTCCAGATTCGTGCGCATCTGGCTCGGCGCCATGCCGAAGGCGCGCCGGAATGCCACCGTGAAGTGCGCATGGCTTGCAAAGCCCAGGTCGGCCGCAAGCGCGCTGATGCTTCTTTCGCCCTCGCGCAGCCGATCGAGCGCAAGCGTCATGCGCAGCTGGTTGCGCAAGCCATGCAGGCTCGTTCCCGTGTGCATGCGGAAGCGGCGCGCCAGGTGAAACGCCGAGCAGTGGACCGCCTTGGCGATCTCGTCGAGCGTGTCGCTGCGCTCCGGCGCCGCGGCGATATGGTCGCGGGCGCGTTCGACCGCGCGGTGGATCTTCGACGGGCCCGGCCGATCGGCCGGTCGCACGCTCTGGATCAATCCGGCAAGGTGCTCCTGCATCTCGAGCGCATCGATCGCCTGCATCGCATGGGCTTGCAGGCAGCGGCGCAGAAGCAGCTGGCTGCTCAACGGCAGGTACGACCTGCCCGCCGGTGCCAGGTCTTCGGCGAACGTGAGCACCATGCTTTTCTGGCCCGCCATCGGGTGCTTCAACTGGTAGGGCCCGTCGGGCGACAGCCACAGCGCGGCGGCCGGATCGCAGACGAAGGCGTCCGCATCAAGCCGGCATTCGAAGCGCTGGGTCTGCGGCAGCAGCAAGCGGGGCCCCTGCACGCGATAGGGTGGGCTCCAGCTGGGCTCGGCCGTGTCCAGCGTGGCAAGCTGGCAGCTGACGGAGCCGCTTTCGAAGAGCACGCTGCGGAGGTAGGTCATTGGTTTGAAAGGCAGCGAGGCTGCTGGCCCGGATTCTGCCAGCCGGGCCACAGGCCCTGGTGTTTACCCCGAAGGCGCTGAAGGCCGATTGACAGCCTCGCTGCCTAGGATGATGTGATTCATCAGGAGACACCATGAAGACCCATCCCTTCTCGCTCGACCGCCTGACCCGCCGCGCCAGCCTGCTGGCCGCCGCGGCCGTTCTTGCCGGATGCGGCAGCTTCGGCAGCCCGCCGCCCACCGCCGGCGACATCCATGTGATGACCTCGGGCGGCTTCACGGCCGCGTACAACGAGCTGCGCCCCGGTTTCGAGCGCAGCAGCGGCCGCATGGTCAAGACCGCCTATGGCGCGTCGATGGGCAATGCCGAAGACTCCATTCCGAGCCGGCTGTCGCGCAACGAACCGGCCGACGTGGTGATCCTCGCGCGCCCCGCGCTCGACGCGCTGGTGGCGCAAGGCAAGGTGGTGCCCGGCAGCCAGGTCGACCTGGTGCGCTCGGCCATCGGCTTTGCGGTGCGCAAGGGCGCGCCCAAGCCCGACATTTCAACGGTCGATGCGCTCAAGCGCACGCTGCTGGCGGCGCCTTCGATCGCCTACTCGGCCAGCGCGAGCGGTACCTACTACGAGACCGAGCTGCTCAAGAAGCTCGGCATCGAAGACCAGGTCAAGCCCAAGAGCAAGCGCATCCTGAGCGAGCGCGTGGGCACCGTGGTGGCGCGCGGCGACGCGGCGCTGGGGCTGCAGCAGGTGAGTGAGCTGCTGCCGATCGCGGGCATCGACTACATCGGCCCGCTGCCGGCCGAGGTGCAGCGCGTGACGGTGTTCTCGGCCGGCATTGCCACGGCCTCGAAGCAGCCCGAGGCAGCGCGTCAGCTGATCCGCTATCTCAACTCGCCCGAGGCGGCGCCGACCATCGCGAAGACCGGGCTCGAGCCGCTGACGGCGCGCTGAGGCGTTGATGCGGCGGGTCAGTAAACTGGCATTCATCAACCTCCTAGAACGATGGACGCCATGAACCAGCCACAGCGCATTGCCCCCGCTCTTGTTTCCGCCTTCGCGCCCAGCGGCACGCTGCGCGCGTCCATCAACCTCGGCAACCCGATCCTCGCGAACAAGGACGCGGCCACGGGCGAGCCTGTGGGCGTGTCGATCGATCTCGCGCGCGAGTTCGCGCGGCGGCTCGGCGTGGGCATCGAGCTGGTGGTGTTCGAGAAGGCGGCGGCATCGGTCGACGCGGTGAAGAACGAGAAGGCCGACATCGGCTTCTTCGCCATCGACCCGGCGCGCGGCGAAGGGCTGCTGTTCACCGCGCCCTACGTGTTGATCGAGGGCAGCTACCTCGTGCGCGAATCATCGCCGCTCACCGACAACACGCAGGTCGATGCCAAGGGCCATCGCATCTCGGTCGGCGCGGGCAGCGCCTACGACCTGTTCCTTACGCGCGAGATCAAGCAGGCCGAGATCGTCCGTCTCCAGGGTGCGGCCCCGGCGCTGGCGGCGCTGCGTTCGGGCGCGGTCGACGTGGCCGCCGGCATTCGCCAGCTGCTCGAAGCCGAGGCACGGCGCGAACCGGGCGTGCGCGTGCTGCCCGGCCGTTTCATGGTGATCCAGCAGGCCATGGGCACGCCCGCGAGCCGCGGTGCCGAGGCGCAGGCGCTGCTGGCGGCCTTCGTCGAGGAGATGAAGGCGATTGGCTTCGTCGCCGATGCGCTTCAGCGTCACCGCATCGAAGGGGCGATCGTGGCGCCGGCTTCTACTGGCGCGGCTCTGTAGTTTTTTGCGCTGTTGTTCAGGGCGCTCGTGGCTTCGGCGCTCTCGTTCAGGGCGCGTGCACAGGCCACCGGGTACTCCCCTCCACGAATGTCCCCCGCCTTCGGCTCCTCCTTTATTTCGCTGCGGGGAGCACCCGATGCCCTGTGCACCTGGGCACGCTCTATGTGCACAGCTGATCAACGACTGCTCTGAATAACGCTCCCGCCGATGGGGTGCCTTGCGCAGCGAAATCAAGGGGGAGGCCGCAGGCCGGAGGACATTCGCGGAGCAAGGTACCCCGTCGGCGGGAGCGCGCCCCGAATGACCCCGCACCCGCACCCGCGCCCTCCCCCTTCAACGCAAGCGCCGCATCACAGCCTGTGCGCTTCCACCGGCCCCTGCGAATAGAACAGGAAGTAGCCCGTTTCCGTCTTGAAGCTGTTCTTCTGCCACCCCGGCGGCACCTTGAAGATGGCGAGCTGGTCGCTCGACACGCCGACGAACGCCGTGTTCTCGGTGTCGGTAGTGATGCGGTTCCAGCGCTCGCGCGTCACCGGCTGCATCTGCATCTTCGGCTCGCTCCACTCGGGGGTGCGCACCTTGTCGCGCATGATGTAGCGGCCGCCCTGCCGCTCGATCTTGACCAGTTCCTGGAGGGTGCCGTTCTTCTTCACGGCATAGACGCCGACCAGCTGCGCCTCGGGCCCGCCGCCCGGGCCGCAACCGGCCAGCAACAACAGACCGGACACGCCGGCCGCCAGGTAGTTGAATGCTTTTTTCATGATGCTGCGTGCTCAGCGCTTCTCGTTGCCGCGCAGCTTCATGCTGCCCTGGTAGCGCAGCGCATGCGGATAGTCTTCCTTGCCGCCCGCGTCCTGCACCGCCATCTTCTGCTGGCTCGCCTCGGTCTTGGCCAACAGCGTCGAGGGCAGGTTGAGAACGCCCTTGATCTGGTCGTACTGTGCCTGCGTGATGCGCCCCACCGACAGCAGGCGGAACGCGTCCCTCTCGATATTGAGCAACAGCGGCTTGTTGTCGGCAAAGTTCTGCGCCTTGGCCAGCAGGTCGCTCCACGACTGCGTGCTGTAGTTGCTCACGTAGTAGTCCTGCCCGGTAGGCCCGGCAAGCACCGCGGTGCAGCCCGGGAGCTCCATCTGCGTGGTGCTGGTGGCCATGACGAAGGTCTTGCGCTGCTCCATCGCGTCGCCGTAGGCCAGCGTCACGGGAATGGTCCAGGCCGAGGCCGGATAGGCGTTCTGGTTAGGGAACGATTCCTGGCTGATCGACACGTAGGTGTGGTCGCCCGCGCATTGCGCGTCCACCGTCAGCAGCGGCACGCCGGTCTGCCGGATGAAGCTGTCGCCGATGTCCGCCACCTTCTTGCCGCCGCTCGCCTTCTCGAGCGAGCTCCACAGCCGCGACGGCGTGACGTTGCCGAACGCGTAGTCCTTCAGGTAGATCTGCAGGCCCTTCTGCATCGCCTCCTCGCCGATGTAGTTCTGCACCGTCTCCAGCACGTGGCTGCCCTTGTTGTAGACGAAGATCGACGGGCTGATGAAGCCGAACGAACCCGCATCGTTGAGGTTGCGCTGCACCGGCACCGCGGTGTCTTTCAGGTCGGCCGCGATCACGGTGTGCTTGTCGAGCACGTAGTCGGAGAAGCTGTAGTAGCCGGGGTGGAATTTGATCGTGGTGCGGCGGTCGAACCAGCGCGCGAACGATTCATTGAGCCACACGTTGTCCCACCAATCGAGCGTGACGAGGTCGCCGAACCATTGGTGCGCGATCTCGTGCGTCACCACCGTCACCGAATACAGCGTGGGCGTTTCGCCCGGCTTGGTTAGCACGCGGTCGGCAAACTCGAAGATGGAGCCCCAGTTCTCCATGCCGCCGAAGCCGGTGTTCGGCTTGTTGTCGTAGCTGTCGTTGGCCGCCACGGTGTCGAACTTCTTGAACGGCAGCGCAATGCCGGTGTAGTTGTAGTAGTAGTCCATCGCCACCTTGGTCCACTCCATGGCAAAGGTGGCCCAGGTGGAACGGCCCGGCGGCGTGAACCAGCGCAGCGGCATCTCGCTGCCGTCGAGCGGGCTCTTGAAGGTGTCCGAGAGAATGTCGAACTTGCCGCCGCCAAAGAAGGCGAGGTACATCGGCATCGAAGGCGTCTTCTCGAACGACACCTGCTGGTAGCCGTCGGGCAGCTTGACGGCCGACTTCTGCGCGGCGTTCGACACCGTCTGCCAATCGCCCGGCACCTCGGCGGAGATCTCGAAGGTGTGGCGGAAGGCCGGCTCGTCCCAGCCCGGGAACCATTGCCGCGCATAGTTGGTTTCGCCCTGCGTCACGATGGCATCGCTGCTCACGCCCTCGGGCGTGGAAAGGCCCACCTTGAAGACGCCGGTCGCAGCCGAGCAGAACGGATTGCGGGCCATCTCGTCGGGCGGGCAATATTCCGCATCGGAGAACTGGATCTTGCCGTCCCACTCCATGTGCAGCAGGTACTTGCCCTTGGCGATCTGCCCGTCGTTGCGCCGCAGCTGGACGAAGTCGCCCAGCGTCTGCGGCGTGGGCACCAGCGCAATCACCTCCGAAGGATTCGACAGCTTGCGCAAGGTGGTGCGGCCGTTCGCGAACTTCAGGTTGTGCGCGGCAACGACGATGGCATCGACCGGCTTGAGCACTTCGATCTCGACATCGCCGCGCCCCACGAAGGTCTTCAGCGCCGCATCGGGGCGGAACCAGAGCTTGTAGTTGATCGGCCAGACGGTGTCGGGCAGCTCCATCGGCTTCACGGAGCGATCGACTTGCGCCACCGACGACTCGGGCGCGAGCGCAGGCCCGTCGTTGGGCGCCGGGGACGAGGCAGGGCTGTCGAGCGACGGCGCGGACGCACTCAGCGCGGCACCGCCCAGGGAAGCGTCGCTGCCGCCACCTCCTCCGCCGCCGCAGGCCGCGAGCGCGGCAAGGGTCACGGCGGTGATGGCAAGATGGCCGACGATTGGCTTGGCAAGTTTCTTCTTCATGATGATCGCCTCTTGGTAAGGACAACAAGCGCCGCCCCGCTCGCGCCGGCGGGTAGCCGGCAGTGCGCGGACGCGCGCAGGAATGGATGAACAACACATCGGCAGGCAGCACCGCACCCTTCCGGCGAACCAGACGTTCGCCAGGAAACACGAGACTGCAATGCCTTGATTTTTTTCAGCCGGCGCGGCACGAACGCGCAGCACCGGACCGCACCGCATGCGATGCGGGCGGTCCCAGGATGCGGGGAGTGATGGGTTCCATTCCCGTCGAGTGCGAGGGCGATGGAATGCCGGGCTGGGCTGGATGCCTGAGCGGCGGGCTTAGCGGGAGCGCCTCGACGCTGCGGCTTCATGCGCAACGGCGGCAATGGAAATGGCGGCCGCAGCGGCAGGTTCTCTTGTAGCTGTTCTGTGTAGCTTCACGTGCGCTCTCCCTCCTTGGAAGTGCGCACGTTTTTAGCTGATCGAAGATGACAGCGTCAACGAAACACGGAACTTTTCCCTCTCAAAATGTTCGCGCGCCATACGACAAATGGAGTCATCGAATCCATGGGCGCGTTGCACTACGAAGATGGTTCGTTCTTCATGCGGTGCGCGTTGCGCCAAACGGAAAAGTCGAACGCGTTCGGTGTGACCCTGCAGCCACACCGAGTGCGCGGACAGGCCCTAGAAGATGTGGCGCATGCCGAACTCCGTTCCGGTGGAGGCGCGGTTCGGCATGGTGATGGCGCCTGCAAGCGCCTGTGCCGCGCCATTGCGGTTGCCGATGCGCGCGAACGTGGCGTACAGCGCGGTGCGCTTCGACAGGTTGTGAACGTAGCCGATCGCGAACTTCGACGTGGTCGGCTTCAGTGCGGCATTGGCGGGCTCGAGCCGGTAGCGCGCATACGAGCCCTTGATCTCACCGGGACCGACCGGCAGCTGGAAGCCGACCAGCGCGCCCTTGCCGTCGGTGCTTCCCTTCGACTCCGTGTAGAGCTCGCCCGTGAGCTTCAGGCTTATCAGCGAGGGGCCGAAGGTATAGGAAGCGCCGAGGTTGGTCACGCGAAGGTCGCCGCTCGCATAGCGCGTCTTGCCGGTGGCCAGTGCAATGTTGAAGCCGCCTTGCAGGTAGCCGAAGCGAAAGCCCGCATGGCTGCCGTCGCGGCGGTTCGAACGCAGCGTGCCCGGCAGCACCGAGTTCGAATCGTTCTCGCCCATGGCGTACATGGCCTGTCCGTAGAAGCCGCCCAGGTTGCCCGGCAGGAAGTAGCCGATGCTGTTCGACGCGCGCGTGCCGGTGGGCGCGGGCAGTCCGCCAAGGCCCGAGAAATAGATTTGGTTGGCGCCGATGCCGCCGCCGGTTCCGAACGGGTCGAAGATGGCGGTGTTCCAGAACGCGGGCACGTAGTCGCGGCCCAGGCGGAATTCCCCGAACGGTCCCGACAGGCTCACGGTGGAGCGCCGGTTGAAGCTCAGGATGCCCGCGGTGCCGGCACCGCTTGCCTGGTTGTTCGCGTTGGAGCCGAAGCCGGTGCCGTTGTCGTTCTGCAGGCCGGCCTCGAGCCAGAAGCCCGCCGAGAGGCCGCCGCCCAGATCCTCGGTTCCGCGAAAGCCGAGGCGGCTGAACATGTTGCCGCTGTTGGTCAGCTGCGTCTTGTGGGCCGATCCGTCACCGCTGCCGCGCGTATGGCTGACAGCCGCGTCGACCACGCCGAACAGCGTGACGGAAGATTGGGCCAGCGCTGCGCCAGCCGCGCCGGCCGAAGCCAGCGCGAACACGTACTTTTTCATGGGATGTCTCTCTGTGCTTTCTTGCTTGGTGGGGAATTTCAGATGTCGAGCACCAGCCGCTCGCCCTTGCAGCGAGAGACGCAGATCATCATGGTCTTGTTGGACGCACGTTCGATCTTGGTGAGGATGCCGTCGTGGTGGTCGATCTCGCCTTCCAGCACCGCTGTTTCGCAAGCGCCGCAGACGCCCTCCTTGCAGCTGTGGTCGGGGTTCAGGCCGGCGTCGATCAGGCTGTCGAGAATCGATTTGCCGGGTGGCACCTCGACGCTCCTGCCGCTCTTGGCGCACTCCACCACGCAGCCCTGGGTGGCGCTCGGCGCCTCCACATGCACCGCGGCAAAGCGCTCGATGTGCGCATTGGCATAGCCCAGCTTCTCGCAGCTCTTCTCGAAGGCGTCGAGCATCGGCGTGGGACCGCAGCAGTAGTAGTGGCTGGTGGTGCCCTTGCCGGCCAGCAGCGCCGCCAGATCGGGCGGCGCGCCCTTCTCGTCGTCGAAGTGCCAGGTGAGCGGCACGGCGTGCTCGCGCGCCAGCGCCTCGATGGCATCGCAGAAGGCGGCCTCCTTGCGGGTGCGCGCGCAGTAGACGAGTTCCACCGGCCTGGTCGCGGCCACGAGCCGCTGCAGCATGCACCAGATGGGCGTCACGCCGATGCCGCCGGCCACCAGCACCGAGCGGTCCGCGCCCTCTTCGAGCTTGAAGTTGTTGCGCGGCGCCGAGATCGGCAGCGTCATGCCCACGCGCAGCTGCTGGTGCACATAGCGCGAGCCGCCGCGGCTCTTGCGGTCGTTGAGCACGCCGACCACGTAGCGCTGGCGATCGCTCGAGGGATTGCACAACGAGTAGCTGCGCACCAGTCCGTTGGGCAGGTGCAGGTCGATGTGGGAGCCGGCCTCGAAGGCGGGAAAGTCCGTGTCGGACGAAGCCGGGCGGAACTCGACGCTGACGATGCCGTCGGCCTCGTAGCGCATCGTGTGCACCAGGGCGTTCAGCGTGGAAGAAGACATGGCAGAGCTCGCTTCCAGTCAGGCCGTGACTGCGGCAGATTCCGCGAGCTGGGCTTGGGCGAGGTTGCGCATGTGGCGGCGCAGGCGGACGATGCCCAGGTCGTGCTGGTACAGGTTCTCGTGCTGGTTGGCGTCGGGCTCCATCTCTTCCAGCATCACGCGGTCCTGCTCGAGCACATGCCAGTGGCGCGCCTCGAGGCGGTTCTTGTACAGGAAGCGCCAGGTGTCGCGCTCCCAGCCCGGCGGCAGCTTGCGCACGCGCCAGAAGAAGGTGGCCGTCATGCCCTTCACGATCGGCGAGAAGGCGCCGACGATGATGAAGTTGCCACCGGGACCGCCGGTTTTCGGGTACGGGATTTCCAGGCGCATCCAGTGGATGCCGGTGTCGGCCCATTCGGTCCAGTCGAAGTTGACGTTGCGCTGGCCTTCCTTCTCGAACACAAAGCCGGTGTCGGTCTGGCGGATGCCGAACTTGGCCGCCGAATCGCCCTCGGCCATCGAATGCGACTGCTTGTGCAGGTAGGTGCCGTGCATCGGGTCCATCACGTTGTCGAGCACGTAGCGGTAGTCGCCCTTCCACTCGGTGTAGCAAAGGAAGGACGAATACTCCGCGTCGTCGGTCAGCTGCTCGGGCAGCACCAGCGGCGGCGGCACATCGACCGGCTCCTTCGAGTTGTAGAGGAACACGGCGCCCGCCCGCTCCTGCACATGAAAGTGCCGCGTGGCCTGCGAGCCTTCGAGCTTGCAGCCCGGGCTGCCGGGCACGCGCGTGACGACGCCGTCATGGCGCACCTCGACGCCGTGGTACGGGCACGAGAGCCGGTCGCCCAGCACCACGCCCTGCGACAGCGGCGCGCCGCGGTGCGGGCAGCGGTCTTCCAGCGCGTGCAGCACGCCTTCGCCGTCGCGCCACAGCGCGATCTTGCGGCCCAGGCGGCGCAGCGAGACGGGGTTCTCCTTGATGAAGTGCGAGGGGCAGATCGGGTACCAGAGGTCCTTCAGGCCGATCTCGAGCAGGTGGTCGACCGGGTCGGCGGCGATGGGAGTGATAGCGATGGTCATGGTGTGTTGCTCCTCAGCCGGCCAGCGTGGCCATTTCCTTGCGGTACAGCGCCTCGGTCCAGGGTTGCCCG
Organism: Variovorax paradoxus; assembly: GCF_030815975.1. Lineage (NCBI taxonomy): Bacteria > Pseudomonadati > Pseudomonadota > Betaproteobacteria > Burkholderiales > Comamonadaceae > Variovorax > Variovorax paradoxus. The sequence continues at coordinate 4,257,451 of NZ_JAUSXL010000002.1, read as the reverse complement.
GCGGGGGTGGCCAGGCCGCTGTCGTTGAGCCGCTGCACGAGGCCGGCGAGGTCGTGGATGCCGTGGCCGAAGGCGCGCTCGATCACGTCGCCCAGCAAGTCTTCATAGGTGGTCGCGGGGCGCTGGCGCGCCTGGTGCGGTTGCAGGTAGCGGTCTTGTTGCATGGTGTGCCTCCGTGGGGTGAGGTGGATGTGAATCAGGCGGTGGCAGTGGCGCCGGCCGGGGCACCCAGCGGCACGGCCCAGGCGTCGTAGCCATAGACCCAGTCGGCGTTGCCGCCTTCGCGCAGCCAGTTGTTGCCGCGCGAGCCGAGCTGCACCTGGCCGGCGCGTGCGATGCGGGCCTTTTCGTAGCCCTTGAGCGCATCCGCCACATCGGCCATCGCCACGCCTTCGAAATGGCGCGACAGCACCACGGCGTCCTCGATCGCCATGCCCGCGCCCTGTGCCATGAACGGCAGCATCGGGTGCGCGGCATCGCCGAGCAAGGCCATGCGGCCCGCGGCCCAGGCCGGCATCGGGTCGCGCTCGTACAGCGCGGTCTTCAGCACCGTGTCGCAGGCATCGAGCAGGGCGCGCGCCTCCGGGTGGTAGTCCACGTACTGCTCGCGCAACTCGTCGACGCTGCCGGGCGCGGTCCACGATTCGAGGTGCCAGCTGTCCTGCGGCGTGGTCGCGAAGATGAAGATGTCCCTGCCGCGGTTGAGCGGGAACGTGACGATCTGGCTCTGCGGATTCGGGCCCCACCATTTGGTGAAGGCGCCGAGGTTCGGCACGCCCGCCACGCGCTCGGCCGGCACCACGGCGCGGTAGGCGACGATGCCGGTGAAGCGCGGGCTTTCGGCGCCGAACATCGCGCTGCGCACGCACGAATGGATGCCGTCGGCGCCGAGCAGTGCGCCGACGCGGGCGCTGCTGCCGTCGGTGAACGAGAGGCTCACGCCCTTCTCGTCCGCGGCGATGGTCTCGGCGCGCTTGCCGAGCGCCACGCGCTCGGCAGGGAACATGTCGGCCAATGCGGCGAGCAGGTCGGCGCGATGAATCGTGAGCTGGGGTGCGCCGTAGCGTTGCTCCGCCGAATCGGCCATCTCCAGGCACGAGGTTTCCTCGCCGGTGTCGTAGGTGCGGCTGATGCGGTGCGAAGGGCGGGCCGCCGTGACCCGCGCCGCCTCGCCCACGCCGAGGCCGTCGAGCGCACGCACCGCATTGGGCGTGAGGTTGATGTCCGCACCGACGCGGGCGAACTGCTTCGCCTGCTCGAACACGATCACGTCGTGGCCCGCGCGCCGCAGCGCAATGGCCGCCACCAGGCCGCCGATGCCCGCACCGACGATGCCGACGGTGGATTCGCTTGTCTTCATGGGTGTCTCCCCTTTTGTTATTCGCGGCTCACTCGGCCACGATGTTGCGGGCCTTGATGATCCTGGCCCACACGGCCGTTTCATCGCGGATGTGGGCGGCAAACGCGGCCGGCTTCATGGCCGCGTCGGTCATGCCTTGGGCCTTGAGGCGTTCGCGCACGTCGGGCTGGGCCAGCATCTCGGCGGCATCTTTCGCGAGCTGCTCGACCACGGCAGGCGGCGTGCCCCTGGGTGCCAGCAGGCCATACCACGAGGTCACGGCCACGCCCTGGATGCCCTGCTCCGCCAGCGTGGGAATGTCGGGCGCGGCGGGGCTGCGCGCGGCCTCCGTCACACCCAGCGCAACGAGCTTGCCGTTCTTGATGAAGGGCATGGTCGCGGGCAGATTGCTGAACATCAGCGGCACCGAGCCGCCGAGCACGTCGTTGAGCGCCGGTGCCGTGCCCTTGTAGGGCACGTGCAGCAGGTCGATGCCGGCCTGCTGCTTGAACAGTTCGCCCGCCAGGTGGAGGCCGCTGCCCACGCCCGGCGATGCATACGACAGCGTGTTTGGCTTGGCCTTGGCCTGCGCCACCAGCTCCTTCGCGCTCTTGATGCCCGACGACGGCGAGGCCACCAGCACGTTGGGCGCCTTGGCCAGCATGGTGACGGGCACGAAGTCCTTCCCGATGTCGAACGGGAAGTTCGGCATCAGCGTGGGGTTGATCGTGAGGTTGCCTGCGGGCACCACGAGCAGCGTGTGGCCATCGCCCTTGGCGCGCTTGACCTTGTCGATACCGATGTTGCCGGCCGCGCCGACCAGGTTCTCGACCACCGCGGCCTGGCCGTAGCGCTTGGCGAGTCCCTCGGAAAGCACGCGGGCCAGCGTGTCGACCGGGCCGCCGGGCGGGAACGGCGAGACGATGGTGAAGCGGTCGCTCGAGAGCTGTTTCTGCGCATCGCCCTGGGCATGCGCGGGCGAAGCGATGGCGAAGGCCGACAGCGCGGCGAACACAAGGGAAAGAAAAAGACGTCGTTGCATGGTGGTGGTTATCGGATTCACTTTTTCTCTGTGAGGAAAGCGCCTTTCGGGCCTTCCGCGTTCTTCTGGCGGCGGGTGTTGCCGTCGAGGCCGCCATCGACCGCCCATTCGGCGAACACCGTCGGGCCCGGCTCGAACTCGCGCGGCTGCCAGTCGGCGGTGAGCTGGTCTTCGTCGGCGTAGTACTCGATCAGGCCGCCGGCCGGGTTCTTGAAGTACCAGAAGTAGGCCGAAGACACCGGGTGCCGCCCCGGGCCGAGTTGTGTTTCCCAGCCGCGGCGCGAAAAGTGCAGGCCGCCGCCGAACACTTCGTGGATGTCGCGCACGGTGAAGGCCACGTGGTTGAGCCCGCGCTTGCCCGAAGGGATCTGCAGCAGGAACAGGTCGTGGTGGCCGCCTTCCGGCGCACAGCGCATGAACGCGCCGCGATTCGGATAGCTGTCGGACGAGACGAAGCCGAAGCGCTGTGCGTAGAACACGCCGGTGGCCTTCACGTCGCTCACGAAGAACACCACATGGCCGACCTCGATGGGCGTCGCGCGCTCGTAGACCGGTGCGGGCTGGTTGATGCGCGGCTTGGCGTTCCAGGTGTTCATCGCACCGCAGTCGACGTCGACCGCATGCTTGCGGCTGACCTGCAGGCGCACGGCGAGGCCGCTCGGATCGATGCAGCCGATGCGGCGCGCGCCGTCGACCGTGCCGTCGAAGACGGCCGGGTCTCGCGCGATGGCGGCGGCATAGCGATCGAGGTCCGCTTCGCTTTCCACGCCCCACACCACTTCGCGCAGCGTCGGGCCCTCTTCCATTGCGGGCGGCAGGCCCGGCTTGTCCAACGCCGCGACGACCACCTTGCAGCCGTTGAGGCATTCGAAGACGAGCTCGTCGGGCGCTTGCGACTTCAGCGCGAGGCCCCAGTCCTCGAAGAAGCGGCGGCAGGTGGGCAGGTCGTCTGCCCCATAGGTGATCTGGTCGATGCCAAGTACGCTCATGTCAGTGCCCAGGGCAAAGGTTGTTCATTGGTGCCCCAGTACATGCTCTTTTGCTCCATGTACTGGAAGATGCCTTCGCGGCCCTTCTCGCGGCCCAGGCCGCTGTCGCGCCAGCCGCCGAAGGGCGTGGAGACCGAGAACTGCTTGTAGGTGTTGACCCAGACCGTGCCGGCCTGCACCGCGCGGCCGACCTTCCAGGCGCGCTTGAAGTCGCGGCTCCAGATGCCCGCGGCCAGCGCATAGACGCTGTCGTTGGCCTGCGCGATCAGCGACTCCTCGTCGTCGAAAGGCATCGCGACCAGCACCGGGCCGAAGATCTCTTCCTGGCTGATGCGCGCGCTGTTGTCCAGGCCCTCGATGATGGTCGGCCGGTAGAAGTAGCCCTTGTCGTAGTCGCTGCCATGGGGCCGCACGCCCCCGGTGCGGATGCGTCCGCCTTCAGACACGCCCAGGTCCACATAGCGCTCGATGCCTTCGCGGTGCCTGGCGGTGATGAGCGGGCCCATCTGCGTGCGCTCCAAGGCCGGATCGCCCACGCGCAAGGCATTGGCGCCTTCGGCCAGCCGCGTGAGGAACTCGTCGTAGATGCCACGCGCCACGAAGAGGCGCGAGCCCGCGATGCACGATTCGCCCGACGAGCTGAAGATGCCGTAGAGCACGCCGTTCACCGCATGGTCGAGGTCCGCGTCGTCGAGCACCATGGTCGGCGACTTGCCGCCCAGCTCCAGCGACACCGGCATCATCTTGTCGGCCGCGATGTGCGCAATGTGCCTGCCGGTGGTGGTGCCGCCCGTGAACGACACGCGCTTGACCAGCGGATGCTGGGTGATCGCATCGCCGATGACCGAGCCCTTCCCCGGCAGCACGCTGACGATCCCCTTCGGCACGCCGGCCTGCTCGCAGATGCGCGCGAGTTCCAGCGCCATCAGCGGCGTGACCTCGGCCGGCTTCACGACCACCGCATTGCCGGCCGCCAGCGCGGGCGCGAGCTTCTGCGCCTCGCTCGCGATCGGCGAGTTCCACGGCGTGATGGCGGCAACCACGCCCATGGGCTCGTGCACGCTCATCGTGACGAAGGCGCCGCGCGAAGGCGTGATGGTTTCTTCCATCGTTTCGAGCGCGGCCGCGAAGAACTGGAAAGTGCCCGCGGCGCTGGCCACGAGGTTGCGCGTTTCGCTGATCGGCTTGCCGTTGTCCAGGCGCTGCTTCTGCGCGAGGCTTTCACTCTCTTCGCGGATCAGCTGCGCCACGCGGTGCAGCACCGCGGCGCGCTCGTGCGGCAGGCGCTGGGCCCAGCCGCTGGTGCGAAACGCATGGTCGGCGCGCGTGATGGCCTCCTCGACATCGGCCAGGCTCGCGGCTCTGAGGCGCGCGATCGGCTCGCCCGTGGCGGGATAAAGGCTCTCGTACACGTCGCCGCCGCCCAGGCGCCATTCGCCGGCAATGCAAATCGGAAGAAGTTCGGAAGAAATCATGGAAATGGCTCAGATGGCGAGCGCCGCGGCCCGGTTGCGCAAGGCGCGCACGGCGCTGTAGACGGTGAGTGCGGAGGTCTTGGGGTTGGCCGCGAGCGGCTTGTTGCGCATGGTCAACTCGAAGCTGCCGAAGGCGCCTTCGGCTTCGACTGTGTGCACGTTGTCTGCGATGGCCGGATCGGCAATGAGCCGCACGAGCGTCCTGTCGAGGCCCAGCCCCGCGAGCGACACGGTGGCCGCAACGTTGGCGTTCTTGGGATAGAGCTGCGCCGCCTCGCGTGCGCTGCCTTCGAAGATCACTGTTTCCTGGGTCAACGCGTCGAGATTGCGACCCTGCTCGGCCGGCGTGCCCTTCCAGGCTCGCGGGGGCTTGCGGCCCGTGTAGCGCACGCTGTCGAGCCCGCCGATGCGCGCGGCCGACAGCGCGTCGATGGCGCCGATGGCGCCTGCGATCAATTGCACCTGCGTGCGGCCGGCAATGGCGGCGGCTTCGAGCCTTTCAGCGAGGCCCGCGGCCGACAGCGCGCCCACCGAGGCGACGATGCACGGCGTGCCGCGTGCGAGCGCCGGCAGCACATGCTCCTCGATGGCCGCATGGCCGGCCGTCTCGACCACGAGGTCGATGCCCATTGCCGGCACGCTGCTCGAAACCGGCACGCCGGGCACCAGCTTCTGCGCGGCAGCCACGCCTTCTTCAGGCACGACGATGGCCGCCACCGCCAGGGCCGTGTCGCCCTTGAGCAGTTCGAGCACCGAGGTGCCGATGGCACCGCAGCCGATGAGTGCAACGCGCAGCGCGGTCATGCCCGTCACTCCACCGACGCCGCCGCGGCCTTGCCGAGCGCCGGGATCTGCGTCACGGTATTGGTCGGCGGGCCGGCGAAGGCACTCTTGAACTCGCCGATCGACAGCATGTCGATCTCCAGCAGGAACGGGCCCTTCTTCGCCAACGCCTCGCCGAGCCTCGCCTTCAGCTCGTCCATGCGCTGCACGCGCGCATGCGGCAGGGCCAGCGACGCGCACAGCATCGCGTAGTCGGGCGTGTGCAGATCGGCATAGCAGCGGCGGCCGCCGTACTGCGCATCCTGGATGTTCTTGATGACGCCGTAGCCCTTGTCGTTCATGAGCACGATCACCATGTCGGCTTGCTCCTGCACCGCGGTCGCGAGTTCGCCGAGGTTCAGGATGAAGCCGCCGTCGCCGGCCAGGCAGAAGGTCTTGCGGCCCGAGCCCGTCTCGGCCGCACCGATGGCCGCGCCGATGGCCATCGGCATGCCCTGCCCGATGCCGCCGCCGGTGGCATGCACGCCCGCGCTCGGTTCGAAAATGCGCAGCTCGCGGTTGCCCCAGGTGCTGTTCGACACCGTGACGTCGCGCACCCAGTTGAAGCTGCGGCCGGCTGCCGCCTGCAGTTCCTTCACGAGCGCGGCGTAGGGGCCGAGGCCATCGGTCAGCGAGGCCACGGCCTGCGCGTGCGCGGTGCGCAGCTCGGTGAGCAGCGCTGGGTCGGCCAGGTACTTCGCGGCTTCGAGGCGGTCGGCCAAACCTTCGAGGGCCAGCGCGGCATCGCCGCAGACGAACAGGTCGGTGACATAGCCGCGGCCTTCGGCGGCTGCATCGGCATCGATGCGCAGCAGCGGGCGCGGCAGCTTCAGCTCGTACTTGAGCGTTTCGTTGCCGCGCAGGCGCGAGCCGACGACCAGCATCGCGTCGCAGCGCTGGTACAGCGCCTCGACCGGCTTGTGGATGTTGTAGGAGCCGAGCGAACCCGCATCGTCTTCGGGCACCGTGCCGCGGCCCTGCGTGGTCGTGACCACGCCGAAGCCGAGCTTCTGCAGGCGCCGGATCGCGGCACCCGCATGGCGCGCGCCGCCGCCGATCCACAGCATCGGGCGCTTGGCTGCTGCCAGCCGTGCAGCCAGTGCATCGAGCGAAGCGGCCGAGGGCACGGGCCGCTCGATCGGCAGCGGCGACAGGTCGGCCGGCATGGTCGTGAGCGCCGACTGGATGTCGATCGGAATCTCCACGCTGACCGGGCCGGTCGGCGCCGTCAGCGCGAGCTGCACCGCGCGCTTGAGCGTGCCGAGCACCGTCTCGACGCTGCGCACCCGCAGGGCCGCCTTCGACACCGCCTTGAGCATGGTGAGCTGGTCGGGCGCTTCATGGATATACGACATGCCCTTGTCGAGGTACGGCGTCTCGATCTGCCCCGTGATGTGCAACAGCGGCGCACCGGCCGTCAGCGCCTCGACCATGCTGCCCGCGATGTTGCCGGCCGCAGGGCCCGTGCTCGTGAGGCACACGCCGAGGCTCGCCGTCGAACGCGCATAGGCGTCGGCCATGTTGCCGGCTCCGGCCTCGCCGCGTGCGGGCACGAAACGGATCGCGCCGCGCTGCGCGAAGGCATCGAGGATCGGCATGTTGTGGATCGAGATCACGCCGAAGGCCGCCTTGACGCCGCACTGTTCGAGAAAGGCAGCGACGACTGCGCCAACGGTGACCGTGTTGTTGTTCGTGGGGTTATGCATGGCGCGAAAGGCCTCCAGAGATATCGATGTGGCTGCCCGTCGTGTAGGACGCGAGGGGCGAAGCAAGAAAAAGGATCGCGCGCGCGGCTTCGGTCGGAAGCCCCAGGCGGCCCAGCGGAATGTGCTTGTCCTGCGCGAGCTGGCCGCTCCATGCGGCCCAGTCCTGCGACTTGTCTTCGCGCGCCTCGAAGCGGCGGCGCCATTGGCCCGACTCGACCAGGCCGATCAGGATGCCGTTCACGCGCACGCCCTGCGGCGCGAACTCGGTGGCCATCGAGCGCACGAGGTTCAGCAGCCCGGCGCGCGCGGCCGAGGTGGCGACCATGTGCGGCTCGGGCTGGCGCGCCAGCAGCGAGTTGGCGCAGACGATGGCGGCATCGCCGAGCGCGGCGCGCTGCGCCGCGAGCTGCGGCAGGAAGGCGCGCGTGGGGTTGATGACCGAGAAGAACTTCAGGTTGAGCTCTTCGGTCCAGGCTGCGTCGTCGGTGTCGGCAAAGGTCGAGACGCGCCCCTGCCCTGCGTTGTTGACCAGCATCGAGGCCGGGCCGAGCGCGGCCTCGGCGGCGGCGGCGAAGGCGCGCACCGAAGCCCCATCGAGCACGTCGCAGGGCTGCGCGAAGAGCCGCGCGTCGGGATGCCTTGCGCGCAGGCCGGACACCGCGCTTTCGAGCCGGCCGGCATTGCGGCCGCACAGCGCCACCGCGGCGCCGCATTCGAGCAGCAGCTCGACCGTGGCCAGGCCGATGCCCGAGGAGCCTCCCGTGACCACGGCCACGCGGCCCGCCAGTGCGTCGGCGGCAAAGAAGGAAGAAGAAGACGGCTGTGTCATGGCGTGGTTCATGCGCTGCGAAGCGGCACCACCTTTTGCGCGCGGGCAGGCGAGTAGTTCAAGAGGCCCGAAATCTCTTCGGCGGTGCCGCGCACGCGCTGCACCATCTCGTCCATGCGGTTCTCCTCGATGTGGCCCGAGGTGATGGTGGCGCCCAGGGCCGCCACGATGTGGCCGCTGTGGTCGCGCACCGGCGCCGCGATGCTGGAGATGTTCGATTCGAAGAAGCCCTCGCCCAGCACATAGCCGCGCGTGCGGTCGGCCTGCACCATGTCGAACAGCTCGCTCACGGTCTTGGGCGTGCTCGGCGAGAAGGTCTCGAGCTTGTCTTCCGGGTAGAGCGCGCGCAGCTGCGGCAGCGTGAGGTCTTCGAGCAGCACGCGGCCGAGCACCGTGGCATGGGCCGGCAGGCGCGTGCCCACGGTGACCGAGCTTGCGAAGGGCGTGGGCGGCGCCACCTTGGCCACGTAGACGATGGAGCGGCCGTCGCGCACCACCAGGTTGCAGGGCGTGCGCAGTTCGTCGCACAGGCGATTGAGCAGCGGCGTGCCCAGCTGGGTGAGCTCGAGCGAGGCCAGGTATTCGAAGCCCAGGCGCAGCACGGCCAGGCCCAGGCGGTAGTCGCGCCCGCCCTCGGCGCGCTCGAGAAAGCCCATGTTCTCCAGCGTGGTGAGAAGCCGGAACACGGTCGAGCGCGGCAGGTCGAGGCGGCGCGCGAGCTCAGGCGCAGAGAGCGTGCGGCTCTCCCGGCTGAACTCGCACAGCACGCGCAGGCCGCGTTCGAGCGCCGGCACGTTGTAGCGCTCGCCGCCCTCTTCCATTGTCTCGTTGTCGTTGGTGGCCATGGTTCGTTCTTCCCGTTGGTTGTCTTGTCGCATCTTCTTCTGTCAGGCGGCCAGCACTTGGCGCAGCAGCGCGGCAACGGCTTGGGGCTGCTCCACGTAGCTCGCGTGTCCGGCCTCGGCAATCGGCTCGAGCGGCACGCCGCACCGGCGCGCGACTTCGGCGCAGGCCTCGGGCGTGGTGACGGCGTCGAGCGCGCCGCAGGCCACGCGCACCGGCATGGCGGGCGGCAGGTCGGCCAGCAGGTCGGCGCTGCACAGCAGCTCGACGGCCTGGCGGTAGCCGCCCTCGTTCAGCTGCGCCATATTCCACCGTACCCACTGGCGCGCGAGTTCGCTGGCGCTCTCGGACACGAGGCGTTGCGCGCGCTTCGCGGCCATGCCGGCGATACCGAGCTGGTCGAGCGTGGCGAGCCGCTCGGCGCGCACCTTGCGGCGGGCTTCCTCGCGATGCGGTGCGCCATAGCCGGCGGCCGGGCTGATCAGCACCAGGCGGTGGATGCGCGAAGCCAGGGCCGAATCCTTGCGCGCTGCAGACCCGGCAGTGAGCCCACCGAGCGAGTGGCCGACCAGCACGCAGGACTGAATGTCGAGCGCATCGAGCAGGCCGTGCAGCCGCTGCGCATAGTCTGCCGCGGAAGGCTGCGCGGCCGCGAGCGGCGTCGACGCGCCGTAGCCCGGCGCATCCCACGCGATCACGCGGGCCTGCGGCGCCAGCAGCAAAGCGACGTTGAGCCACGAGGCCGCACCCGAGCCGATGCCGTGCAGGCAGACGATGGCCGGGCCCGCGCCGCGTTCGCGCACCGACACCACGGCCGCGCCGCCCACCGGCACGGCGCGCGCCGGAAAGCGGGCCTCCAGCAGCGCCAGCTCGGAAGCGGGCAAGGAGTTCGGCGCGTCGGTGGCGATGGCGTCGTTCATGGCGGCTTCTTCAGCGCTTGATGCTGGCCAGCGGATGGTCGGCCGGGTAGGTCGGCGTCACGGGCTTCTTCGCGCCCAGCATCACGCACATCAGCGCGTCTTCGTCGCCGATGTTGATCTCTTCGCGGTACACGCCGGGCGGCACCGAGATCAGGTCGCGGTCGGTCATGATGGTCTCGAAGCGCTCGCCGTCCTTCTCGATCACCACCTTGAGCTTGCCGCGGATCAGGAAAAACACTTCCTCCACGTCGGTGTGCAGGTGCGGCGGGCCTTCATGGCCGGCCGGAATCACCATGGTGGAGAAGGTGAAGTGCTCGGCCGGCACGGTGTTGACGTCCTTCGCAACACCGGTGCCGCCGGTGCCCACGTAGCGCATCTGCGCGCGGCGGAACTTGGGATCGAGGTCGGCCTGAAACTTCAGCGCGTCCCAGTCGTACTTGCGGGTTTCGTAGCGCGCAATGCGGGTGTTCATCCACTCGGCCAGGCTGCTGCCTTCGGGCTGCGCCAGCGTGTTGCCGGCGGTATCGGTGATCTTCTGCTGTTCGGACAAATCGCTCATCGGGTTCACTCCATTCGTCGGAAAAAATTTGAGTCAGTGCATCGCAAAGCCACCATTGACGGCCAGCAGCTGGCCCGTCACGAAGCGTGCGAGGCCGGAAAGCAGGTACAGCGTGGCGCCGCAGACGTCGGCGGCCTGCTGCTCGCGCGGAATGGCGCGGCCTTCAAGGTACTTCTGGTGGCGCGCCATCGGCACGTATTCGGTGGCTTCCACCAGCGTGAGGCCGGGCGCCACGGCGTTGACGGTGATGTTGTCGCCGCCCCACTCGCGCGCCAGCGAGCGGGTCATGGAAATGACGGCGCCCTTGCTCGACGCATAGGCCAACAGGTTGGGCGCGCCCCACAGCGCGGTGTCGGACGCGAGGTTGACCACCGCGCCGCGCCCGCTGGCCGCGAGCGCGGGCCGGCAGGCCCGGCCCATGAGCCAGGTGCCGCGCACGTTGACGTTCATCACGCGGTCCCAGGTGTCGATCTCGAGCTGGTGCGCATCGCGTCCGCCCGAGTTGGTGATGGCTGCGTTGTTGACGAGGCCGTCGAGCCCGCCAAGCAGGCGAACCGCCTCTGCCGCGCAGGCTTCGATCGAGGCCGGGTCCGACAGGTCGACGGCCAGCGCATGCGCCTGGTGGCCGGCATCTCGCAGCGCCTTGGCTTCGCTCTCGGCCAGTTCGCCGAGGATGTCGGCCAGCACCACCTGCGCACCGGCCGCCGCGATGCACTGCGCAAAGGCAAGCCCAAGCCCGCGCGCGCCGCCGGTCACGAGGATGCGGCGGCCTGCCAGCAGGTTGGCGGGCAGTTCGGCCAGCAGGGCCTGCAGGCTCGATGGATCGGGAACGGCCATGAGTTCGGTCATGCTTTTTCAGTCGGCCTGGATGCCGAGCTCCTTGATGACCTTGCCGAAGCGCTCGAAGTCCGCGGCGTTGATCTTGCCCAGCGCGTCGGCGCTGCCGCCCACGGGCGTGGTGCCGAGAACGGCCATGCGCGAGACGATGTCGGGCATCTTCAGGATCTCGTTGAAGTGGCCGTTGAGCGTCTTCACGATCTCGGACGGCAGGTTGCGCGGGCCCCAGAGCCCGTTCCAGGCCGTCACTTCCACGTCCTTGTAGCCGAGCTCCAGCAGCGTCGGCACCTTGGGCGCGAGAGCCGAGCGTTCGCGCGATGCCACCGCGAGCGGCAGCATCTTGCCGTTGGCGAGGTACGGCGCCACCGGGCCCAGCGTGATGAAGGTGGCCGGCACGTGGCCGCCCAGCACGTCGTTGACCGCGGGCGCCACGCCCTTGTAGGGCACGTGCCCCAGGTTCACGCCCGCGGCGCGGTTGAACATCTCGCCCAGGATGTGCATCGGCGAGCCGCTGCCCGGGCTCGCATAGGTCAGCGGCTTGCCGGCCTTGGCCGCGGCCACCAGGTCCTTCACGCCCGTCATGCCGCTGGCGCTGCTCGCCACCAGGAACAGCGGCAGGCTGCCGGTCTGCACGATGGGCGTGAAGCCGTTCAGCACGTCATAGCCCGAAGCGCCGCCCGTCTTGAGCACCAGTTGCGCAATCGAGAACGTGCTGGGCGCGAGCAGCAGCGTGTAGCCGTCGGGCGGCGCCTTCGACACATAGGCGCTGCCGATGAGGCCGCTGGCGCCGGGGCGGTTGTCGATCACCACGGGCTGGTTCACACGCGCCGACAGCTTCTCGGCAAAGAGCCGCGCCAGCGCGTCGGTGTCGCCGCCGGCCGGATAGGCGACAACCAGCGTGATCGGCTTGCTCGGATAGCTGTCGGCCCGGGCGAGCCCGGTGGCGCAGGCGGCGCCCAGTGCGACGGCGGCTGCAATGGCTTGGCGGCGTGTGGATGGCATGGTGTTCTGGGGATGATCTGCTTGTTTCACTAATGAAACAATGATTTATTAATGGAACGAGACGAAGAATACCGAGTACGAATGGCTTCGTCAATCTAGGTATAAACCCTTAAAACAGACCACGCGCGATCCAGCCCGCCGCCTTGTTGGCGGAGGGTTCTCAAACGGTTTCGGATTGGGCCGGGGCTCTGCCCCGTGTCGCGCCGCGCTGCCCGGCTCACGCGCCGTAGCGCGCCACCGTCAGCCCTTCCATGTCGATGGCGGGGCTCCTGCCGTCGATCAGGTCGGCCATCACGCGGCCCGTGCCGGCCGCCATGGTCCAGCCGAGCGTGCCGTGGCCGGTGCTCAGCATCAGGTTCGGAATCCGCGTGGCGCCGATCACCGGCGTGCCGTCGGGCGTCATGGGACGCAGGCCGGTCCAGAAGGAAGCGTCGCCCACATTGCCGCCCTTCGGAAAGAGGTCGGTCACCACGTGCTCGAGCGTGTCGCGCCGCTTCGCATCGAGCCGCAGGTCGAAGCCCGAGAGCTGCGCGGTGCCGCCCACGCGGATGCGGTCGCCGAGCCGGGTGACAGCCACCTTGAAGGTCTCGTCCATCACGGTGGATTCCGGCGCGCCACTGGCATCGGAGATGGGCACGGTGATCGAGAAGCCCTTGACCGGATACACCGGCAGGTCGATGCCCAGCGGCTTGACCATGGCGGGCGTGTAGCTGCCCAGCGCCGCCACGTAGCGGTCTGCGGTGAAGCGGCCGGCATCGGTGTTCACGGCAATGACGCCGCTGGCACCGTGCTCGATGGCCTGAATGGCCACGCCGAAGCGGAACTTCGCACCGGCCGCCTCGGCCAGCACAGCCAGCGCCTGCGTGAACTTGAAGCAGTCGCCGGTCTCGTCGCCCGGCAGGCGCAGCCCGCCGACGAACTTGTTCTTGACCGCCGCGAGCGCCGGCTCGTACTGCACGCAGCCTTCGCGGTCGAGCACCTGGTAGGGCACGCCGGAGGCCTGGAGCACTTCCACGTCCTTGGCAATGCCGTCGAGCTGCTTCTGGGTCCGAAAGAGCTGCAGGGTGCCGAGCGCGCGTTCGTCATACCGGATGCCGGTGTCGGCGCGCAGCGCCTTCAGGCAGTCGCGGCTGTACTCGGCAAGCCGGACCATCCGGCCCTTGTTGAGCTCGTAGCGCGCCTGCGTGCAATTGCACAGCATCGCCAGGCCCCAGCGCCACATGGCCGGATCGAGCATGGGCTTGATCACCAGCGGGCTGTGCTGCATGAGCATCCACTTGATGGCCTTGAGCGGCACGCCGGGCCCGGCCCATGGCGCGGAGTAGCCCGGCGACACCTCGCCCGCGTTGCCGAAGCTCGTTTCGAGCGCGGGAGCGGGCTGGCGCTCGAGCACCGTCACATCGTGGCCGGCGCGCGCCAGGTAGTACGCCACCGAGGTGCCGATGACACCGCTGCCGAGGATCAGAACCTGCATGAGAACACTCCCTTGAAACCACACGCACCGATGGCCCGAGAGGGTACAGCGTCCGCGCTACAGGCCCAGTGCGTCTTGCAATTGCCGTGCCGTCCAGCGCCGGGGCTGCGCCGGCCATTCTTCGAGCAGCGCGAACATCCTTGCGTTGCGCGGCGCCTCCAGGTCCTGGTCCTGCGCAAGCCGCACGACCTCGCCGCTGAGCGCATCGATTTCGGTGCGGCGCCCGAGCGTCAGGTCGTCGGCCATGCTCGAGCGGGCCTTGGCGTCGATGCGCAGCATGCGCGCCGCGACGATGCGAAACAGCCAGTCGGGCAGCCGCAGCACCGCAGACAGCCGCTGCGCCGGCACCGCCGCCACCTGCGCCGGCGCAATGCCGGCGCTGCCCAGCACGCCGAGCGCTTCGTCGATCAGCGCCGCGAAGCAGCGCCGGTAGCCGCGCTGCAGCAGTTCGTCGCGCAGCGGCAGGCCCGACAGCGCATTGACCGGGTTGTTGAGGTTGAGCAGCAGCTTGCCCCACTGCACGGGCAGCAGGTCAGGGTAAAGGTCGAGCGGCACGCCCGCGCGCTCGAACACCGGCAGCCAGGGCCGCAGCGCCGCATCGTCCTGCGCCGCCAGGCGGCCGGCCGTTCCGCGGTGGAAGGCACCGGGCCCGATCTCGGCCACGTTATACGGCACCATGCCCGGCAGCACCTGGAGCGTGGGCCCCACGCGCGCAGCCGCGGCGCAGTTCGAGATGCCGTTCTGCAGCGAGACGACCAGCGTGCCCGCGGGCAGCGCAAAGGCCAGCTCGGCGGCCGCCGCGGCCGTGGCGCCGCTCTTCACGCACAGGAGCACCAGCGCCGGCATCGCGCCCACGGGCACCTGCTCGCTCAGGCGAAGGCTCGCGGCCGGCAGGCGATGCGCGCCGCCTTCCAGGTCGGTGAGCGCCAGGCCGTGTTCCGCCAAACCCTGCAGCACGCGCGGACGGCCGACGAAGGTGACCGGCACACCGGCCGCCGCCAGGCTGCCGCCCACAAAGCAGCCGATGGTGCCCGCCCCCATCACCAGCACTTCGCCGGGAGGCCGGTCGGGCACCTCGGCTTGGGCCATCAGGTGCGTTCCGCCACCCAGGCCTGCACCGATTGGAGCGCTGCGGGCAGGCCCGCGGCATCGGTGCCGCCGGCCATGGCCATGTCGGCCTTGCCGCCGCCCTTGCCGCCCACCTGCTGCGCGACGAAGTTGACCAGCTCGCCGGCCTTGACCTTGCCGACCGTGTCGCTCGTGACGCCCGCGGCCACCTGCACCTTGGCGCCGTCGACCGCGGCCAGCACGACCACGGCCGTCTTGAGCTTGTCCTTGAGCTTGTCCATGGTGTCGCGCAGCGTCTTGGCGTCGGCGCCGTCGAGCTTGGCGGCCAGCACCTTGATGCCGTTGACGTCGACCGCCTGCGCCAGCAGCTCGTCGCCCTTGGACGATGCGAGCTTGCCCTTGAGCGAACCCACCTCGCGCTCCAGCGCCCTCACCTGCTCCAGCACCTGCACGAGGCGGCCCTGCAGCTCGGCCGCGGGCGACTTGAGCGTGGCGGCCACGCTCTGCACCGTGGCTTCGAGGTCTTGCAAATAGCCGAGCGCATTGGCGCCCGTGACGGCCTCGATGCGGCGCACGCCGGCGGCCACGCCGCCTTCGCTCACGATCTTGAACAGGCCGATGTCGCCGGTGCGGCCCACGTGGGTGCCGCCGCAGAGTTCGCGGCTGCTGCCGATGTCGAGCACGCGCACGCTCTCGCCGTATTTCTCGCCGAACAGCATCATGGCGCCGGTCTTCTGGGCCGACTCCATGTCCATCACGCGCGCATGCGTTTCGGTGTTGGCCAGGATCTCGGCGTTCACGCGCTTCTCGATCTCCAGGATCTGGTCATGCGTGACGGCCGCGTTGTGCGCGAAGTCGAAGCGCGTCTTGTCGGCATCGACCAGCGAGCCCTTCTGCTGCACGTGCGTGCCCAGCACTTCGCGCAGGACCTTGTGCATCAGGTGCGTGACCGAGTGGTTGCGCATGGTGGCGGCGCGGCGCGCGGTGTCGACCGCGGCCTTGACCGTGTCGCCCACCTTCAGCGTGCCCTGGGTCTGCGTGCCGTGGTGGCCGAACACGTCGGCCTTGATCTTCTGCGTGTCTTCCACGCCGAACTGCACGCCTTCGGCCACCAGCACGCCCTGGTCGCCCACCTGGCCGCCGCTCTCGGCATAGAACGGCGTGGTGTCTAGCACCACGATGCCGGGCTGGCCTTCCTTCAATTGCTGCACGGCCGCGCCTTCGAAGTACAGCGCCACGACCCTGGCGTTTTCTTCCAGGTGTTCGTAGCCGGTGAAGACGTTGCCCGCGCCGCCATATTCGACGTTGCGGTCCATCTTGAACTTGCCGGCAGCGCGGCCCGCGGCCTTCTGCTTTTCCATCGCGGCGTTGAAGCCGGCTTCGTCGACGCTCACGCCGCGCTCGCGGCACACGTCGGCCGACAGGTCGAGCGGAAAGCCGTAGGTGTCGTGCAGCTTGAAAGCGACTTCGCCCGGCAGCGTCTTCGCATCGCCGGCCAGGGCCGCGTCGAGAATTTCCATGCCGTTGGCCAGCGTCTCGAAGAAGCGCTCTTCCTCGGCCTTCAGGATTTCGGTGATGCGCTTTTCGTCGACCTTGAGCTTCGGATAGGCATCGCCCATCAGCTTGACGAGGTCGGGCACCAGCTTGTGGAAGAACGGCTTCTTCTGGCCCAGCTTGTAGCCGTGGCGGATGGCGCGGCGCACGATGCGGCGCTGCACGTAGCCGCGGCCTTCGTTCGACGGAATGACGCCGTCGGCCACCAGGAACGAGGTGGCGCGGATGTGGTCGGCAATCACGCGCAGCGAGTTGTTGCCCAGGTCTTTCTCGCCGGTTTCGCGCGCAGCGGCCTTGATGAGCGCATCGAAGATGTCGATCTCGTAGTTGCTGTGCACGTGCTGCAGGATCGCGGCCAGGCGCTCCAGGCCCATGCCGGTGTCCACGCAGGGTGCGGGCAGCTTCCTGACCGAGCCGTCGGGCTGCATGTCGAACTGCATGAACACGTTGTTCCAGATCTCGATGTAGCGGTCGCCGTCTTCGTCGGGCGAGCCGGGCGGGCCGCCGGGGATCTCGGGGCCGTGGTCGTAGAAGATCTCGGAGCACGGGCCGCAGGGGCCGGTGTCCGCCATCATCCAGAAGTTGTCGGACATGTAGCGCCCGCCCTTGTTGTCGCCGATGCGCACCACGCGCTCGGGCGGCAGGCCGATTTCCTTGGTCCAGATGTCGTAGGCCTCGTCGTCCTCGATGTAGACCGTGGCCCAGAGCTTTTCGGCCGGCAGCTTGTAGACCTTGGTGAGCAGCTCGAAGGCCCAGGTGAGCGATTCGCGCTTGAAATAATCGCCGAAGCTCCAGTTGCCCAGCATCTCGAAGAAGGTGTGGTGGCGCGCGGTGTAGCCCACGTTCTCGAGGTCGTTGTGCTTGCCGCCGGCGCGCAGGCAGGCCTGGACCGAGGCGGCGCGCACGTAGGGGCGCTTGTCTTCGCCGAGGAACACGTCCTTGAACTGCACCATGCCCGAGTTGGTGAACATGAGCGTCGGGTCGTTGCCCGGCACCAGCGAGCTCGAGGCCACCACCGTGTGGCCCTTGGAAGCGAAGAAATCGAGAAAGGTCTTGCGGATGTCCGCGACCGTGATTGTGGGCTGGCTCATCTTTGGATTTCGTCTTCTGTCGAGGGCGGCCTGGCAATGGCGACCCTCTCGTCGAACCCACGGCGTCGAACCGACCTGACTGCTTGATTTGCTTGAACAATCGATTATAGGTTTGGCCACCGGGCCGCGCCCCCGCCCGGTGCCGCGCGGACGCCAAAGCTAATATGGGAATTAGCGCGCAGAACCAAATGCGCCCGGCTTCGTCCCATTCATTTCAACCTGAATCAAGGAGCATGCATGGCAGGCCATGAGGCGGCGCACTGGAAGATCGAGGATCTGGATTTCTCCCGCATCGCGCGCGCGGAGGTCCGCCAGGACGACAACCTTTTCTACCTCGTTGCCTGCGCCTCGTTCGTCGAAAGCGGCTCGGACCTGTACACCCAGAACCTGGTCGACTTCTTCCGCGGCGACGACGAAGTCACCGGCTGGCTCACCCGCCAATGGGAAGCCGAGGAACTGCAGCATGGCAGGGCCCTGCGCGCCTATGTGTCCCACGTCTGGCCCGAGTTCGACTGGGAAGGCGCCTACCGCGGCTTTCTGGAGGAATACGCCACCTATTGCAAGGTAGAACTCCTCGCCCCGACGCGGGGGTTGGAGATGGCCGCGCGCTGCGTGATCGAGACCGGCACCGCCAGCTACTACCGAGCCCTGGCGCGCAGCACGGCCGAGCCGGTGCTGCGCGACCTGGCGAGCCGCATTGCGGCCGACGAGGTCAGCCACTACAAGCACTTCTACCGTTTTTTTCGGCGTTACCGGCAGCAGGAAGGGCTGGGCCGTTTCCGCGTGCTGGGCACCATCGGCCGGCGCACTCTGGAACTCAAGAGCGAGGACGCCGACTGCGCCATCCGCCACGTGGTGCGCGCCCGCGCCCCCGAGCGCGCCGCCGACACCGCCTATGTCCAGCAGTTGAGCACGCGCATGAACAGCACCGTGCGCACCCACCTGAGCCCGGGCGCCACGCTCAAGATGCTGATGCGGCCGCTGGAACTGCCGGCCGGCGTGCAGGCCGTGGTGCAGTACCCCATCAGGCAGTTCATGGAACACGTGTTCCTGCGCTGACAGGGGCCCGACTGCAAACTTTTTTTGCAATCTGTGAAAGAGTTCACACTTTTGACCTCCTGAGCGCCTTCACTTGCGGGTTCGGCAAGGGGATGCTCCGCCCTTTGCCAACCAATGTGAGCGGAGAAATGGTCCAACAGGTCATTCACAACGCGACGGTCACGTTGCAGTTGTCTTTCTACTTGAGCGTCGGCGAGAGGGTCGAAGCGCTTCGGGCCGCCGGCATACCGGTCGATGAAACGGGAAACGCGACAGCGGGTTACCTGTTCGTGCGGACCACGGGGCCCGTCTGCAGGAGAAAGAACACCTATCGCTGGTTTGCGACCGGCGTCGGCGCACAAGCCGATGCTGCGGATGCGCCGCCGGGGCCGGCATGGGCGGGAGCGCGCGCGGATGCGACCGGCAGCAGCCCCCCCGCCGGCTCGTCCGCGATGGAGCATGTACCCACCACCGTCATGTATCTGAGGTTGTGGAAGGAGCTGGAGCAACGTTCCCGCGAAGCGGCGTGCGACCTGCACAGGAAGCAGATCGCCTATTTCCGCGACCAGGGCCCTCCGCCCGACGCGCTGGATCAACAGCTGATGCGGGAAACGATGGAAGCTGCGAGCAAGTGCCTCGCGGCAGTGAGGGGACAGAACGACCCGTCGGTTTTTCGAAGGTAACTTTCGCGGCATAACCGCAACCGTCGACCGGTGCCAAACCTCTGCGGACTGACGGTAGAATCCGCGGCTGCTGCGGGTGTAGTTCAATGGTAGAACTTTTGCTTCCCAAGCAAATAGCGTGGGTTCGATTCCCATCACCCGCTCCACAAGCCCGGCCGGATCCGCGCGGCTTCCGCGCCACTCACAAGCGCCGTGCGAGCTTCGACCGGCTCTCCTCCGTCCGCATCCTGTTGATCTCGGCGATGCCATCCTTGGTGATGCGCATCACGATGGCATTGCGCGCATTCTTGTATTTGCCGGAGTCATCCAGCGCCGGCGCTATTTCTGCTTCGATCAGGCCGGTCGCCTTGAGGATCGACACATGTCGAACATCTTCGGGAGTCACCACTTTCTTGGGCAGCGCGGCGTGTTGAAGGCTCATCAGGAAAGTCAGAGGCATGCGGATCCCTCGATTGCTGTTGTTGTTGCAAATGTTCCTTTGCGTGAGATTCGAAAAAAGTATTTCCCTGGCGCGTCGGCTTGTCGGACGCAAGCCAGCCGCGGTGTAGCAAAGGCGCCAACTTAAGCACTAAAGCGAGGAAGCCCTCCAGAGGGAGGGCCGGGGGGGGACTCGGGCTGCCGAGGCTGGCGTAACCACGGTGCCGAGTGCCAGATGGTACCTAGGTACCTACTATCCTGCCAGATCGAAGCAGCAGCCCGCGTAGTACGGCTTGTCGCCGCCATCGACGAACGGCACCTCGATGGGCTTGCCTTCGTTGCGCCAGGCATCGCGGCGCTTGTAGCCGGCGTCCCTGAGCTCGGCCCACAATTCCTCGACATGCTGGATGCGGTAGGGACAGAACGCGATGCCGATGCTGTTGATGGTGTAGATCGTGCGTTCGGGGTGGACGGCCGTCGTGTTCAGCACGATGCGCTTCGGCTTCTCGGCGAGCGTTGCCAGGGTCTGCGCGATGCGCTGCGGCAGGTACTGCAGACTGCCCGAGGCATACAGCAGGTCGCAGCCGCTGGCGTCGGCGTAGTCGGTGGTGAAGTCCAGCTGCGCGGTGGCCTCGCGCTGCACGGCCAGTTCCTTCCCCGTTTGCACCACCCCGGGCACGTCGCAGACCGTCCAGCGCAGGCCGTCGGGGTAAGGCAGGACACGGCGGAACGCGTAGTACTTGATTCCCACGTGGCCGCCCAGGTCGAACACGCGCCGCATGCCCTCGTCGAACGATCTCGCGAGCCAGAAAAGGCCGGGATAGTCGTAGAAGTAGATCTGGTGGCTGTAGAGCTCGCCGGCCCCCTTGGCGTTGCTGTAGCCCACGGCCTTCGACTCCGGTGCGCCGGCCTCCGCGGCGGCAAAGCTCTCGAAGGAGCCCATGAAGAGGTTCTCGGTCTCGTTGACCAGGAATTTGCGCCGATAGGCTTCGACGCGGTGACGCAAGGGCAGCAGGTTGGGAAGCATGAGCTGGTTTCCTCTCTTTGGCTGAAAGACCACCACCCCGCAGCGCCTGGGCAACCGTTCGGCGCTGCGCGGAGAAATGCGAAGCCCGAATCCTAGCGATTCGGGTGCCGCGCGAAAGAACTTCTTCGCATCGCGCCGTTAAAAAAAGGCACTTTTCGGACTTGCTGCGGAGCTACAGGTTCCGAATTGCAATCAGAATGCCGCAAATCCTATTGATTTATTAAGTTTACAAAAAACTGGGCCTGACTCCGTTCGGCCAATGAGGCAGGCAACCACCCCGGGGTTACACAATCCCGGGGCTTCCCCGTGGATATCTTCATATTCACCCAAAGCCAAGGCAATTAATAGCTACCTTGCCTTGGGCGGGTAGCGATTACATCCGTTGCGCTTCGCAGCCCCGCCAAATCAGCTTCCGGTCAACAAGCTGCGGTAACCGGCGCAGGCGCTACCGGGCAGCCGGCACTCCCCTGTTTCGCCTCTACCTCGCCTCCCCATTTTGCAGACCTATTCGGCTTGCGCAGCAGCGGTTTGCCATGTTTTCGGCAGGCGCTTTGTCATGGTCGCAAGCGGTGCGGGCGGGGGCGCTTGTCTCCCTCTAGAGGGGGCGCATTGCTCATGCGCGACTGCGGCGCAATTTCTACAGTGACTTCCCTGGGCCAATGCTTTCCGAGCAAACGCCCTTCACCGCAGATCGGGCGAATCGAGGAAAGCCGGTGGAAATAGCCGCTAGCTACCCTGTTCGAGCGATATGAGGTAGTACGAACATGTAACGAATGATTCTGGAATGTAACCCAACAAACTTTGGTCAACACCGCTCTCAGCAAAGCCTCTAGGATTGCCCCGAAATAGAAACTAACGTACTAATCTCTTGATTGGCTAATTGCTGGTTTCCGTACCCAAATTTATTGCATGCATTATTTATTTCATTTTCTCCATGAAAATTCAATTAGCCGATCCGGCGCAATTCGCGCCCCCCCGATTTTCACTGGATGATCTGATTGTTTCGCGCCCCAATTCGGAAGCGCCGGACGAACGGATCCAAAGCTCGGTGGCACTCGGGGAGCAGAACGCACAGCGCTGGAAGCAATGGCTCGGCACGACCGGCCAGTTGCCAGACACCCTCTTCGCGGCGGCGTGGCTGCTGCTCCAGGCGCGCTGGCTCGGCGAGCGGCAGCCGGTGTTGCACGAAGCGTCGACGAACGCGCCGGCCACCGATCGAACGGCCGTCGCCGCGGCCTTCGATCCGGCCCAATCGGCCCGCGACTGGCTGGCCTCGCTCGACCAGGAGCGGCGCCAGGCCTCCGCCGCAGGCTCGCCGGAGCCGAGCGTTCTCTGGCTGCGCGGCGACATCGGCGCCGGCGAGGTCCAGGCCCCCCTCCTTCTCTGGCTGAGCACCGCATCGGACTCGCCGCGCCTCCATGCCAGTGCGGCAGCAAGCCTTCTGGACGCGGCATCGGCGCAGCAGCTGCTCGCGGCCATCGCCGACACCGCCGCCGATGTGCTCGACCGGGCCGACAGCCCTCTCGGCGACATCCGCACCCTGCCTTCCGCCGACCGCGAGCACCAGCTCGCCGACTGGAACACGGCGCCCGCTCCCCTTGACCGGACCCTCACCGTGGCCGGCATGTTCGCCCGCCATGCCGCGGCCGCGCCCGACGCCATTGCGCTCGCGCAAGGCGACGCGCAGATGAGCTACGGCGAACTCGAACGCCGCTCCGATCGGCTCGCGCACCGCCTGCAGCACCAGGGCGTGCGGGCGGGCCACAACGTGGGGCTGGTGCTCGAGCGGTCGATCGAGGCCGTGGTGGCGCAGCTCGGCATCCTCAAGGCGGGCGCGGCCTATGTGCCGGTGCCGACGGACTTCCCGCCAGAACGGATCGCCTACATGCTCGACGAGGCGAATGCGCGGCAGGTGGTCACCATGTCGGCGCAGGGCCATCTCGTTCCCGCGTCCCGGGCGCTGCTGCTGCTCGATGAAGACGACGAGACCGAACTCGCGCCCTGGAGCGCTCCCGCCATCGATGGCGAATCGGTGGCGTACGTGATGTACACCTCGGGCTCCACGGGCACGCCCAAGGGCATCGAGATCTGCCACCGCGCGATCCTGCGCCTGGTGGTCGGCGTCGACTATGCGGACCTGGCCCCGGGCCGCAGCGTGCTGCACGCCGCGCCGCTGGGCTTCGACGCCGCCACCTTCGAGATCTGGGGTCCGCTGCTCAACGGCGGCTGCTGCGTGGTGCATGGCGAGCGCGTGCCCACGGGCGCTGGCCTGGCCCGCACCATCGCGCGCCACCAGGTGCACACCGCCTGGCTCACGGCCGCGCTGTTCAACGCGGTGATCGACGACGACCCGGCGCACCTCTCGGGCCTGCGGCATCTCGTCACCGGCGGCGAGGCGCTCTCGGTGCCGCACGTGCGGCGCGCACTGGCCGCGCTCCCGGCGCTTGCGCTCAGCAACGGCTACGGGCCGACCGAATGCACCACCTTCGCGGCCACCTGCCGCATTCCCGCCGCGCTGCCTGCCGACCTGCGCTCGGTGCCGCTCGGCCGGCCGATCAAGGACACCGTGCTGCGCGTGCTGAGCCCCTCGCTGGACCTGCTGCCGACCGGCCTGGTGGGCGAGCTGTGCATCGGCGGGCACGGGCTGGCACGCGGCTACCTGCGTCAACCCCAATTGACCGAAGAACGCTTCGTGCCCGATCCGTTCGGCGCACCGGGCGAGCGCCTCTACCGCACGGGCGACCTCGCGCGCTGGCTGCCCGACGGCACCATCGAATTCATCGGCCGCCGCGACGGCCAGGTCAAGATCCATGGCCACCGCATCGAGACCGGCGAGGTCGAGGCGGCCATCCTCGCGCACCCCGCCATCCAGGCCTGCGCCGTCGATGCGCGGCCCGACGCCGATGGCCAGCTGCGCCTGGTGGCCTACCTGGTCGCGCGCTCGCACAGGCTCTCGTGGGATGCGCTGCGCGCGCACCTCGCCGCGCGCCTGCCCGCGGCGCTGCTGCCCTCCGCACAGGTCTGGCTCGCGCAGCTTCCGGTCACGCCCAACGGCAAGCTCGACCGCCGGGCGCTGCCCGAACCGGCGGCCGAGCGCCCCGATCTCGTGCAGCCCTTCGAGGAAGCGCGCAACGCCGCCGAGCAGCGCGTGTGCGAAGCCTTCGCCCGCGCGCTGCACATCGAGAAGGCCGGACGCAACGACAACTTCTTCGACCTGGGCGGCGACTCGATGCGCGTGCTGCAGGTGCTGGCGGAATTGCAACGCGACAGTACGCAGCCGCTGTCGACCAATCTCTTTTTCCGCCATCCGACGCCGAGCGCCATGGCGGCGCAGTTGGAACCCGCCGCCGATGCGGCACCGGCGCCCGCCGCCGCACCGCGCGCACCGCAGCCGCACGCTGCGCCCGATTCCGACCTGTCGGAGGCCATTGCACTGATCGCCACCGCGGGCCGCTTTCCGGGCGCCGCCGATGTCGAGCAGTTCTGGGACAACCTGGTGGCCGGCCGCGACACCATCAGCTTCTTCGATGACGACACGCTCGATGCCGGCGTGAGCGAAGCCTTGCGCAATGACCCGGCCTACGTGCGCGCCCGCGGCGTGATCGAAGGCATCGAGAACTTCGACGCCGCCTTCTTCGGCATCGGCCCGAAGGACGCCGCGCTGATGGACCCGCAGCAGCGCGTGTTCCTCGAGATCTGCTGGGAATGCCTGGAGCGCGCGGGCTATGTGCCCGACGCCGCGCCCGGCCCGGTGGGCGTGTATGCCGGCATGTACAACGCCAGCTACTTCCAGCGCCACGTCGCCACCCGGCCCGACTTGGTCGAAGCGGTGGGCGAGTTCCAGGTGATGCTGGCCAACGAGAAGGACTACATCACCACGCGCGTGGCCAACCGGCTCAACCTCACGGGGCCGGCGGTGAGCATCCATACCGCCTGCTCGACTTCGCTGGTGGCCGTGGCCCATGCCTTCCATGCGCTGCGCACCGGCCAGTGCTACATGGCGCTGGCCGGCGGCGCCTCCGTCACCTGCCCGCCGCGCAGCGGCTACCTGTACCAGGAAGGCTCGATGCTCTCGCCCGACGGGCGCACGCGCAGCTTCGACGCGCAGGCCCAGGGCACGGTCTTCAGCGACGGCGCCGCGGTGGTGCTGCTCAAGCGCCTGGCCGACGCGCAGGCCGACGGCGACACCATCTATGCGGTGCTGCGCAGCGCCTGCGTCAACAACGACGGCGGCACCAAGGCCAGCTTCACCGCGCCCAGCGTGGACGGGCAGGCCGCCGTGATCCGCGCAGCGCTGGCGGCGGCCAACGTGGACGCGCGCAGCATCTCGTACGTCGAGGCGCACGGCACCGCCACGCCGATGGGCGACCCGGTCGAGGTCGAGGCGCTGGCCTGCGCCTATGGCGAGCACACCGGCGCGCTGGGCTACTGCACGCTCGGTTCGCTCAAGAGCAACGTGGGCCACATGGTGACGGCCGCGGGAGCCGCAGGCCTGATCAAGGCGGCGCTCTCGCTGCACCACGAAGCAATTCCACCGACCGCGCACTTCAGCGCGCCGAACCCGGCGATCGACTTCGCGCGCACACCTTTCTACGTGACCGGCAGCCTGCAGCCGTGGCCGCGCGCCGGCGAGCCGCGGCGCGCCGGCGTCAGCTCGTTCGGTGTGGGAGGAACCAACGCGCACGTCATCATCGAGGAAGCACCCGCACGGCCCGCCTCGGCCAGCGCCGCAGGGCCGCAGGTGCTGCCGCTCTCGGCCCGTTCGGAAGCCGCGCTGGCCGTGGCCACGGAGCAGCTGGCCGCGCACCTGGACGCAACGCCCGGCCTGCCGCTGGCCGATGTCGCCTACACGCTGGGCGTCGGCCGCAAGGCCCATGCCTTCCGCCGCGCGGTGGTGGCCGGCGATGCCGCGCAAGCCGTGGCCGCGCTGCGCGCGGGCGACAGCCCGTGGCGCGCCAGCGGCCGCGTCGATGCGCGCGCGCCGCAGCCGGTGTTGATGTTCCCGGGCCAGGGCGCGCAGTACGCCGGCATGGGAAAGATGCTGCATGCCGGCGACCCGGTGTTCGCGGCAGCTTTCGACACCTGCCTGAAGGCCTTCGGCAGCGCGCTGGATTTCGACCTGCGCGAGCGGATGTTCGGCGACGACCCGCAGGCGCTGGTGCCCACCGCCGTCACGCAGCCCGCCATCTTCGCCATCGAATACGCGCTGGCCCGCCGGCTGCTCTCGCTGGGCGTGCGCCCGCACGCGCTCATCGGCCACAGCGTGGGCGAGTTCGTGGCCGCGGTGCTCGCCGGCGTGATGCGGCTGGAAGACGCCGCCCGCCTGGTGGCACGCCGCGGCGCGCTCATGCAGGCGCAGCCCGCGGGCGCGATGCTGTCGGTGCGCCTGGGCGCGGCCGAACTCTCGGCGCGGCTCGGCCCGCTGCTCTCGCTCGCGGCGGACAACGGCCCCACGGCCTGCGTGGTGGCCGGGCCTTTCGACGCGATCGAAACCCTGCGCGCCTCGCTGCAGGAGGAAGACATCGCAAGCCGCCAGCTGCAGACCTCGCACGCCTTCCATTCCGCCATGATGGATGCCGCCGTCGCGCCTTTCGAAGCGCTGGTCGGCGAAGTGGCGCTGCACCCGCCGACGGTGCCGATCTTCTCCACGCTCACGGGCCGCCTGCTCGAGGACGCCGAGGCCACCAGCGCCGCCTACTGGGCCCGCCACCTGCGCAGCACCGTCCAGTTCTCGCCCGCCGTGCGCAGCGCCATGGCGCAGGCGGCGCGCCCGCTCTTCGTGGAAGTGGGCCCCCGCAACACGCTGGCCACGCTGGTGCGCCAGCACGGCGCGGCCGAAGTGATGCCGCTGCTGCACGGCGAGCCGGCCGACGAGGCCCGCACGCTGCGCCTCGCGCTGGCCCGCCTCTGGACATGCGGCGCCGACGTCGAGCTGTCCCGGCTCGCCGTTCGCATCGGCGCACAGCGCGTGCGCCTGCCCACCTACCCCTTCGAACGCAAGCGTTTCTGGGTCGACATCGCAGCGGCCGCGGCGAGCCCGGCCATGGCGTCGCCGGTTGCGTCGCCGGTTTCGCCGCCGGCCCTGCTGCCCGTTGATCCACCCACGCCCGCGCTCTTCGTTCCACCCCCCTCCTTGGAGCCGATCGTGACAGCTGCAGCGCCCCCGCCACTTCCTTCACCTGCTTCCACTGCGCCCACCGAGTCCATGGATGCGCGCTTGCGATCCTTGTTCGAGGACATCTCCGGCATCGACATGATGCAGGCCGAAGGCCACGCCGCCTTCGGCGAGCTGGGCCTGGATTCGCTCACGCTGACCCAGGTTGCCACGCAGATCAAGAAACGCTTCAAGGTGAACCTGAGCTTTCGCCAGCTCATGGAGAACTACCGCAGCTTCGACAGCCTGTCCGCATTCCTGCGCGAAAGCCTGCCGCCCGAGCCCGTGGTTGCGGCCGCGCCGGCATCCACCGCTGCGGTGCCGCTGCCACTGCCGATGGCCGCGCCGGTGCAGGCGGCCGCCGCGCAGCCGCCGGCCGCGTTCCTGCCCGGCGTGACCGCACCGGCCGTGGGCGGCGACATCGGCAGCGGGCCGATCGTGCAGCTGGTTGCGCAGCAGATGGAATTGATGCGGCGCCAGCTCGCGCTGCTCTCGGGCGCGGGCATGGAGATGCCGATGGTCGTGCCCGCCGCGCCGGCCGCTGCCGCTGCCACCGCCGCCATCGCGGCGCAACCCTCCACCGACGAACCCGCCCCGGCCAGGGAGCCGCAGCGCTACGACGTCGCCAAGGCCTTCGGCGCCATCGCGCGCATTCACACCCAGCGCACCGCCGAGCCGAGCGGCCGGCAGAAGGCCCGGCTCGCGGCCTTCGTGCGGCGCTACGTGGAGCGCACGCAAAAGAGCAAGCAGTTCACCGAAGCCAACCGCCCGCACATGGCCGACCCGCGCGTGGTCAACGGCTTCCGCCCGCTGACCAAGGAGATCACCTACCAGATCGTCGTCGAGCGCTCGAAGGGCTCCAAGCTCTGGGACCTGGACGGCAACGAATACGTCGACGCGCTCAACGGCTTTGGCATGAACATGTTCGGCTGGCAGCCCGACTTCGTGCAGGAAGCGGTGCGCCGGCAGCTCGACGCGGGCTACGAGATCGGCCCGCAGCATCCGCTGGCCGCCGAGGTTACCGGCCTCATCTGCGAACTCACGGGCTGCGACCGCGCCGCGCTGTGCAACACCGGCTCCGAAGCGGTGATGGCCGCGCTGCGCATCGCCCGCACGGTGACCGGGCGCAGCACCGTGGTCGTGTTCACCGGCTCCTACCACGGCACCTTCGACGAGGTGCTGGTGCGCGCCGGCAAGGGCGGCAAGGGCCTGTCGGCCGCGCCGGGCGTGATGAGCGGCATGTTCGGCGACATCCGCGTGCTGGACTACGGCACGGCGGAGGCGCTGGCCTTCATCCGCGAGAACGCCGACGACCTGGCCGCCGTGCTGGCCGAGCCGGTGCAGAGCCGCCGGCCCGACTTCCAGCCGCGCGAGTTCCTGCAGGAAGTGCGCGCCATCACGGAGAAGAGCGGCACCTGCTTCATCTTCGACGAGGTCATCACGGGCTTTCGCGTCGGCCTCGGCGGCGCGCAGGAACTGTTCGGCGTGCGCGCCGACCTTGCCACCTACGGCAAGGTGATCGGCGGCGGCTTTCCGGTGGGCGTGATCGCCGGCAAGCGGGCCTTCATGGACGCGCTCGACGGCGGCGCCTGGCAATACGGCGACGACTCGATCCCGGGCGTCGGCGTGACCTACTTCGCCGGCACCTTCGTGCGGCACCCGCTCGCGCTGGCCGCGGCCAAGGCCTCGCTCACGCACCTGAAGGAAGCCGGCCCGTCGCTGCAGACCGGCCTCACGGGAAGCACCGCCGCCATGGCCGACGAGCTCAGCGCCTGGTGCCTCGAGGTGGGCGCGCCCATCGCGATCCGCCAGTTCGCCTCGCTCTGGCGCGTGAGCTGGCTCGAAGACCATCCGCTGCAGGACCTGCTGTTCGCCATGATGCGCAGCCGCGGCGTGCACATCCTGGACAACTTCCCCTGCTTCCTGACCAGCGCGCACAGCGCCGAGGACATCGCCACCATCCAGCGCGTCTTCAAGGAGTCGGTGGCCGAGATGCAGGAATCGGGCTTCCTGCCGCGCCGCGCGACGGTGGTCACGGGTTTCGACTACCGCAAGCGCTGCGAGGAAGACGGCTCCGTCCTCGCCCGCGACGTCGACGGCCAGCCCTTCTGGTACGTGCCCGACACCGCGAGCCCCAACACCCATCTCATCAACGGAAAGGCCGCAGCATGAACGCCGTTCTTCGCCCCGCCGCCGCCGCCGGCGGCCTCATCGAATGCGTCATACCGACGACCGAATCGCAGCGCGAGATCTGGCTCGGCGCGACCATGAGCACCGAGGCCTCGCTGGCCTACAACGAATCGGTGCTGCTGCACTTGCGCGGACCGCTGGACACGGAGGCCATGGCACGTGCCGTGGCCCGGCTGGTCGAGCGCCACCAGGCGCTGCGCGCCACCATCTCGCCGGACGGCAGCTGCATGCTGGTCGGCCGGCCCGGCGAGGGCCTGCTCGAGCAGCAGGACCTCAGCGGCCTCTTGCCCGAAGCCCGCACGCAGGCGCTGAAGGCCGCGCACGACGACGCAGTGTGCACGCCCTTCGCGCTGGAGCACGGTCCGCTGTTCCGGGCGGTGCTCTACAGGCTGGGCGAGGCCGAGCATGAACTCGTCATGTCGGCCCACCACGTGGTGTGCGACGGATGGTCCTGGATGGTCATCACCGAGCAGCTCGGCCATCTCTATGCCGAGGAGGCCGGTAACGGACAGCCGCTGAAGGCCGCGCCCACCTATGCCGACTTTGCCGCGCAGGAAGCCGCCGAAGCCGCACACCCCGACATGCAGCCGCACGTGGACTACTGGCTGGAGCGCTTCGCCGGCGGCACCCTGCCGGTGCTCGAACTGCCGGTGGACCATCCGCGCCCCGCCGCGCGCACTTTCCATTCGCAGCGCACCGAGCGCCTGCTCGACCGCCGCCTGGTGAGCGCCTTGCGCTCCGTGAGCGCGAAGACCGGCGCCAGCCTGTTCGCGGGCCTGTTCAGCGGCTTCGTCAGCACGCTGCACCGGCTCACGGGGCAGGACGACATCGTGGTGGGCATTCCGGCGTCGGGCCAGGTCGCGCGCGACATGCCCGGCCTGGTGGGCCACTGCGTGAACCTGCTGCCGCTGCGCGTGGCCGTCCACGGGCAGCTTCGCTTCGATGCCCTGCTGAGCGAATGCAGCACCACGGTGCTCGACGCCTTCGAGCACCAGGCGCTCACCTATGGCGCGCTGCTGGGCAAGCTGTCGCTGCAGCGCGACCCAAGCCGGCTGCCGCTGGTGAGCGTGGCGTTCAACGTCGACCCCGACGTTGCGAGCAGCGCGCAGACCTTCCCGGGCATCGAGGTGGCGCAGGACACGATTGCGCGCCAGTACGAGAACTTCGAACTCTTCCTGAACCTTCGCCCGCTCGAGGGCGGACTGCAGATCGAGGCGCAGTACAACACCGACCTGTTCGACGAGGCCACCGTGCAGCGCTGGCTCGACATCTTCGAGTGCGTGCTTCGCTCGGCCGTGCGCAACCCGGGCGAGACGGTCGGCCGGCTCGAGGTGCTGTCGGCCGAGGCCGCGAAGGAATTGATCGCGCTGCAGCCGCCGCACACGCCGCTGGAGAGCGCGCCGCATGCGCTGGCGCGCTTCCTGGCACGCGTGCCGCTGCAGCCCGAGCGTCCCGCGGTGCGCGACGGTGCGCGGGTCTGCAGCTATGCCGAGCTCGACGCCGAGTCCAACCGCCTGGCGCGGGCGCTGCGCGCGCGCGGCGTTCGCCGCGGCGAGCGCGTGGGGCTGTGCCTGGAGCGCAGCATCGAGATGGTCACCGCGCTGGTGGCCGTGCTCAAGGCGGGCGCGGCCTATGTGCCGCTCGATCCCGGGTTTCCGCAGGCACGGCTCGAGCACTACGCCAAGGACGCCGGGCTCTGCCTGCTGCTGACCTCGTCGGACATCGCGGCGGCGCCTCGCAACTGGCGCGCCGACGCGGCCGAGCGGGTGTTCGAGATCGACCGGCACAGCGCCTGGCAGCAGGAAAGCGGCGAGCCGCTGCCGCCGAGCGGCGACGATGCCGGCCCCGACGACGGCGCCTACGTGATCTACACCTCCGGCTCCACCGGCGTGCCAAAGGGCGTGTGCGCGCGGCACCACTCGGTGGTGGTCCTGCTGCAGTGGATGCAGCGCAAATCGGGCCTGAGCGCGAACGACCGGATCGCCGCGGTGACCACCCTGTCCTTCGACATGGCGGTGCCGGACCTGCTGCTGCCGCTGTCGGGGGGCTCCGAGATCGTGATGGTGCAGCGCGAGGTGGCCATGGACGGCAACCGCCTGTGCCGGCTGCTCAAGGAAGAGCGCATCACCTTCCTGCAGGCCACGCCCGGCATGTGGCAGCTGCTGCTCGACGCCCAGTGGCCCGGCGCGCCCGGCTTCCGCGGCTGGACCGGCGGCGAGCCGCTGCGCCCCAGCATGGCGTTCGCGCTGTGCGAGCGCATGGACGAGTTCTGGAACGGCTACGGGCCGACCGAGACCACCGTGTACTCCACGGCCTGGCTGGTGCGGCCGGACATCGTCGCCTCGCGCGGCGTGTCGATCGGGCACCCGGTCGACAACACCGAGATCTGGATCCTCGATGCCGACCTGCAGCCCTGCCCGATCGGCGTGCCGGGCGAGATCTGCATCGCGGGCGATGGCCTGGCGCTGGGCTACATCGACCGTCCCGAACTCACGGCCGAGCGCTTCGTCGCCGCCCGCATCTTCGGCAGCCCGAAGACGGTGTACCGCACCGGCGACCGCGGCCGCTGGCGCAACGACGGGCTCATCGAGCACCTGGGCCGGCTCGACTTCCAGCTCAAGGTACGGGGCTACCGCATCGAGCCCGGCGAGATCGAGGCGCGCTGCTGCGAAGTGGCCGGCGTGTCGCGCTGCGTGGTGGTGGCGCGCGAAGACAGCCCCGGCGATGTCCGGCTGGTGGCCTACCTTGCGCTGACCCCGGGCGTCGACTTCGAGCTCGACGTGCTGATGGCGCACCTGCGCGAGCACCTGCCGGCCTTCATGCTGCCGCAGCACGTGGTGGCACTGAACGCGCTGCCCACGCTGCCCAACGGCAAGGTCGACCGCGTCTCGCTGCCCGCGCCGCAGGCGGTGTCGCGCGACGAGGCGCGGCGCGGCGCCGGCCCGCGCACCGAATGCGAACGCAAGGTGCTCGCCACCATGGAAAAGGTGCTGAGCCTGCCGGGCCTGGACATGCGCGACGACTTCTTCACGATGGGCGGCCATTCGCTGCTGGCCTCGCGCCTGACCACGCTCTTGAGCCGCGAATTCCAGATCACGCTGCCGCTGCGCTCGCTGTTCGAGGCGCCCACGGCCGAAAAGCTGGCCGCCGTGGTCGAGGGCCTGCAGAACGCGGGCGCCGGTGCGCAGGCACCGCTGCCCTGCCGCATCGATCGCAAGACGGCACCGCTGACGCCATCGCAGGAGCGCATCCGCTTCATGGAAGACCTGCACCCGGACCGCTCGGTCTACAACGCGCCCGCGGCCCAGCGCCTGACCGGCGTCTTCGATGCGGAGCGCTTCGAGGCCGCGTTCAAGGAAATCATCCGCCGCCAGCCCGCGATGCGCACCCGCATGGGCACCGATCCGCACACGGGCCAGCCGGCCCAGCTGATTTCGGAGTCGGTGGAATTCTCGCTGCCCTTCATCGACCTGCGCGACCTGCCGGCCGACCAGCGCGAAGCCGAGCTGGCCGAGCGCATGCAGGAGCTCGCCGACCGGCCGATCGACATCCACCGTGCGCCGATGCTGCATGCCGCGGTGTTCCAGCTCGACGTGCATGAGCATGTGTTCGTGTTCGTGCCGCACCACCTGATCTGGGACGGCTGGTCCTTCGACCTGCTGCAGCGCGAGCTCTCCGCCATCTACGACGCGGCCGAGCGCGGGCGGCCCCACGGCCTGGCGCCGATCGCCACCACGCAGGGCGACTATGCGGAATGGCTGGCCGGCTGGATGAGGGAGCCGTCGTTCCAGGACCAGCTCGACTTCTGGCTCAAGCGCTTCTCGAGCGCGCCGATGCCGCGCCTGCCCAACACCGACATGCCGCGCCGCGCGGGCAAGAGCGGCCAGGGCGGCGCCCACTGGATCCGCGTCGATCTGGCCACCACGCAGCAGCTGCGCAAGGTCGCGCGCGACATGGACGTGACGCTCAGCATGCTGACCTTCGGCGTCTACGCGCTCGCCATGAGCCGCATCGTAGGTTCCGAGGCGATCGTCATCGCGAACCCGGTGCGCGGCCGGCAGCAGCCCGAGACCGAGGACGTGATGGGCTTCTTCACCAACGTGCTGCCGGTGTCGCTGCAGGTCGGCCTGCAACAGCCGCTCGCGGACTTCATGCGCTATGTGAAGCGCGAGCTGCTCGCGCTGATGAACTACCAGCAGGTGCCGTTCGAGCGCCTGATGGCGGAGCCCTCGCTGGGCTCGCGCATCAGGGCGGTCGGGCCTTACCAGGCGATGTTCTCGTTCCAGGACGCACGCGACCGCGCGCGCCGGCTCGGCAGCCTGCAGACGCGGCAACTGCACCTGATGCAGCGTGGCGCCACCGACGACATCGGCGTGTGGCTGATGGACAAGCCGCACGGGCTGGAAGGCGCGCTGATCTACAACGCGGACATCTACCTGCGCGAGACCGGGGCGCAGCTGCGCGACCGCTATCTCGAACTGCTGCAGCGGGTGGCCGATCATCCCGAGGCCTCGCTGGCCGAGCTTGCGAGCGAAGAAGGCTCCGCCAGCGCCGCCTACCTGCACAAGCTCGCCGCCGTCGATTCGCTCAGGGCTGCGGCGCCGGTGGATGCGCCGGCCGGCGCGGCCAGGGCGCAGGACACCATCCTGAACCCCGAGCATGCGCGGCTCGCGCAGATCTGGGCCTCCGTGATCGGGATCGATGTCAACGACATCCGCTCGAGCGACAACTTCTTCGACCTCGGCGGAGATTCGCTGCTCGTGCTGCGTGCGATCCAGCAGGCCGAGAAGACGCTGGGCTACCACGTGAATTCGCGCCGCTACCTGTTCGAGAACCTCGGGCAGATCGCCTCGTCCGCGCACCAGGCCGCGGAGGACGCCGAGCTCGCGGATCTCGGCAAGCTGCCGCTCGGCAACCTGAAGAGCGCGGCGCATGGCGAGGGCCTGCTGAGCCGCGCCTTCGGCAGCTGGCTGCGCAAGGAGTGATCCATCATGGGCTCCGCAGCTTTCTCCCTGAGCTCCGTCGAGGCGCCGGTCTGCCGCTATCTCGAACTGGACGACAGCCCCGGCCCCGAGGCGGAACGGCTCCTCTGCGAAGAAGAGCGTGAACGCGCCGCACAGTTCCGGTTCGCGGCCGACCGGCAGCACTTCGTGGCGGCGCATGTCGCGCTGCGCCATGCGCTGGCTGCGCGCACCGGCGAGCGCCCCGAGGCGCTGCGCTTCACCCGCAGCGCATTCGGCAAGCCTTCGCTCTCGGGCTGGCCGCGGGTGCGGTTCTCGCTGAGCCACAGCCTGGGGCTGGGACTGCTCGCCATCGGCGAACGCGGTCCGCTGGGAGTCGACGTCGAGGTGTTGCGCCCGGTGCCCGATGCGCTCGCGCTTGCCGCGCAGCATTTCACGGACAGCGAGAACGAAGCGCTCGCGGCCTTGCCCGCCATCGAGCGCGACCACGCCTTCCTGACTTGCTGGACGCGCAAGGAGGCCTGCCTCAAGGCCATCGGCCTCGGCCTGATCGTGCCGACGGAGCGCTTCGAGGTGGGGCTGGAGCCCGACTGCCGGAGTGTGGAAGTGCCGGTGGCCGGCCGCATCCTGTGGCTCGTGCTGCAGCCCGCGCCATTGCGCGTGGACAGCGTGGGAGCGATCGCGGAATGGCGGCAGACGCATGTGCGCGCCAGCGTGCCGGGCTTCGCGGCACAACCCTGCGGCCGCTCCCGCCCGGCGGAAAGGCGCGCAGCGCCAAGGGTGCCGCAATGAACGCACACCCCTTCATGTTCGGACCGGCCTCGCGCCAGCTCTTCGGCGTGTTCCATGCCGCCGGCGATGGGCGGCCCGGAACCACCACGGTGCTCGTGTGCCCGCCCTTCGGCCAGGAGGGCCTGCGGACCCATCGCTTCTTCAAGGTCCTGGCCGAGCGCCTCGCGCGCTCGGGCATTGCCACCCTGCGTTTCGACTTTCACGGCGCGGGCGACTCGCCCGGCGATGAAAGCGAAGGAGAACTCGACGGCTGGCGCCGCGACCTGTGCTCGGCCCACGAAGAGTTGCGCCGCAGGGTTCCGGGAGGCCGCATCGTCTGGGTCGGCGCACGGCTTGGCGCAACCCTGGCCGTGCTGGCGGCGCGCAACGGGCGCTGCGACCCGTCGCGGCTCGTGCTGTGGGAGCCGGTGATCGACGGCCGACGCTATGCGCGCCTGCTGCGGGAGCACCATGTCGTGGCCATCGATACGACCTTCTGCATTCCGGACCTGGTCTGGCGCCGGAGCCTCGCGAACGATCCCGGCGCGCTGCCCGAAGAAGCGCTGGGCACCTTGCTGTCGCCCACGCTGCGCACGCAGCTCGGTGCGCTGGTTCCCGAATCCCTGCCGCTCACGGCCCTGCACGACACGCTGGTGCTGACAGG
Organism: Variovorax paradoxus; assembly: GCF_030815975.1. Classification (NCBI taxonomy): domain Bacteria; kingdom Pseudomonadati; phylum Pseudomonadota; class Betaproteobacteria; order Burkholderiales; family Comamonadaceae; genus Variovorax; species Variovorax paradoxus. The sequence continues at coordinate 4,221,996 of NZ_JAUSXL010000002.1, read as the reverse complement.
GCCCGACGACGAACACACCGCGCAATGGGCGGCCGAGCAGCAGTCGCGCCACATGCCGGTGCGGCTCGCCTATTTCCAGCACCGGCTCGACTGGACCTCCGATCCCTATCCCAACAGCGCCATGGTTCCGGCCGATGCGCTCAACCGCTTGCAGGGTGCCCTCCATGAATGACATGACGCAATACCCCGTCCAGTTCGGACCGGGAAACGCACTGATGGGCATGATCACCATTCCCATGTACCGGGCGCCGGCCGATGTCGCCTGCCTGATGCTCAACATGGGCGCCAACCACCGGGTCGGGCCGCGCCGCATCAACGTGAAGCTGGCGCACGTGCTGGCCGCGCGCGGCGTGAGCAGCCTGCGCTTCGACCTCGGCGGCCTGGGGGACAGCGACGCCTCCGACTCGTCGTCCGACCTGCAGACCCGCGCGGTGCGCGACCTGCGCGCCGGCATGGACCTTCTCGAAGGCATGCTGGGCATCCGCAAGTTCGCGATCGTGGGCATGTGCTCGGGCGTGGAGCACGCCATGACCACGGCCGCGACGGACACGCGCGTGGTGGCGCTCTCGCTGTTCGACGGCTACGCCTTTCCGGATCGGCGCTCGCGCTGGGAACGCACGCTGCGGCGCGCACTGGCGGCACCCGCGCATCCGTCGTTCGCGGGCAAGGCCAAGCGCTGGCTGCAGCGCCACCTGCTGCCCAGCCATTCGACCAAGCCGCTGCCCGGCTTCTTCGCGGAACGCAAGCCGCCCGAGGTCAACGCCGTGTGGTTCGGCGCCACCATGAGGCGGCTGGTCGAGCGCAAGGTGGCGGTGCAGCTGCTCTATTCAGGCTCGCTGCATGTCTGCGACCACGACCGCGACCAGCTCGGCCCGTTCCGCAGCGAGCCGTTCGCGCAGGCCGTGCAGTACGAATTCATGCGCGACGCCGACCACACGCTGTGCACGGTGCGAGGACAGCAGCTGTTCCTGCGCTCCGTCGGCGGCTGGGTGGCCGCCTGCGCGGTCGGCACCAGCCCGGAGCGCCGCAGCCCCGGCACCAGCACCAGCACCAGCACCAGCACCAGCACCAGCCCGAACCCGCTCGCACCCGTCGTGGAGCGCCCCAAGCACGACGCCTACGTCCCGCAGTGAACCGATTCCCCAGGAAGAAAGGACACCCCATGGCACACCTCGATCCAGCCAGTTCCTCGCGCATCGCCCGCGCCGTCCCCGCCCGTGCCCGAACCCGCATCCGATCGGCCGTCCTGCTGCTGCTGCCGCTGTGCCTGGGCGGCTGCGGGGTCCCGGGCTTCGGCCCGCCCGACAGCGGGAACTGGGGCGCCTTGCGCACGAGCGGCGATGCGAAGGACGAGCCGAAGATCGTCTCCATCACGCCCGAGCTGATCCGCACGATGGCGGCGCGCAACCCCGCGGCGCTGCCGCCGGAGGTGCGGCAGCTGTTCGGCAAGGCGCCGGCCTACACGATCGCGCCGGGCGACGTGATCGGCATCGTGGTCTATCGCCATCCTGAACTGATGCCCAATGCGGGCGCGGTCATCTCGCAGCAGTCGGACCCGACCGGGGTGAGCGTCGCGCCAGGCTTCATCGTCGATGGCGAAGGCGAGATCAGCTTTCCCTATATCGGCCGCACCAGGATCGATGGCATGACGGAGAGGTCCGCCGCCGAAATGATCTCGCGCAAGATCGCGCCCTTCGTCAAGGATCCGCTCGTGAGCGTCCGGATCCAGTCGTTCCGCAGCCGGCGCGTCTATGTGGAAGGCGAGGTCCGCACGCCAGGCCTGCAGATCTTCACCGACGTGCCGATGACGCTCGCCGAGGCCATCAACCGCGCCGGCAGCATCACCCCGGCCGGGGACCGTTCGCGCGTGACCCTGACGCGCGCGGAACGCACCATGGTGATCGACCTGCCGCTGCTTCGGCGCCTGGGCCTGGACCCGACCCGCATCCCGCTGCAGAACGGCGACATCGTGAACGTGGGCACCCGGGACGACAGCCGCATCTACGTGATGGGCGAGATCCTGCGCCCCACCGCCCTGACGATGCGCGACGGCCGGCTGAGCCTGAACGAGGCGCTGGGCGACGCGGGCGGCCCGGCACTGCTGACCGCGGCGACCGACCAGATCTACGTGGTGCGCAATTCGAGCGGCGACGTGCCCGAGGTCTACCACCTCGACGCGAAGAACCCGGTGGCGCTGGCGCTTGCCGACCGCTTCGAGCTGCAGCCGCGCGACGTGGTCTACATCGACCCGGTGCCGCTGGCGCGCTGGAACCGGGTGATCAGCCTGATCCTTCCCGCCGCGCAGATCGTGAACCTCGGCGGCACCACCAGCCGCCGCTGACGCTTCGCCACCCCCGTCCAGGCAACACACAAAGGTGATCCTCATGAATGCGCACTGGCAACCTGCACTTCCCGCTCCCTCGGCCCCCGATGCCGCGGCTTCCGACACCCCTCCTTCCAGGCTCAGGGAACATGTCGACCTGCTGCTGGACAGCCGATGGAAGATCGCGGGCATCACCGCTGTCGCGCTGCTCCTGGGCGCGGGCTACGCCATGTTCGGGCCGCGCGTGTACGAGGCCAACGTGCTGATCCAGGTCGAGGACGCGGACCGCTCGGGCGGCACGCTGGTGGGCGACTCGGCGAGCAATGCGCTCAACGCCAAGACGCCCACCGCGGGCGAGGCCGAGATCCTCAAGTCGCGCCTGGTGCTCGACCAGGCGATCGAGAACACCAAGCTCTACATCGAGGCGCAGCCGATGTACGTGCCGCTCGTCGGCGCCTGGCTGGCGCGGCGCGCCAAGACGCTCTCCGAACCGGGCTTCGCGGGCATGTCGGGCTATGTGAGCGGCAACGAGCAGATCGTGGTCGCGCAGATGGACGTGCCGGCGGATCTGGAAGGCAAGCGCTTCCTGCTGACCGCGGGCGCCAACGGCGCGTACACACTGACCCACCCCAAGCTGGACAAGCCGATCACCGGCGCCGTCGGCACGCCGCTCGATGCGCAGACCCCGCTCGGCCCGATCCATCTGCTGGTGGGCTCGATGTCGGGCCTGCCCGGCGCGGCCTTCGAGCTGGTGCGCCAGTCCAAGCAACTGGTGCTGCTCGAGCTGCAGCGCGACCTGCGCGTGATCGAGAAGGGCAAGCAGTCGTCGGTTGTGGAGGTGAGCTGGCGCGATGGCAACCGGATGCAGCTGGCCAACCTGCTCAACGAAGTGGCGCAGCTTTACGTGCGCGTGAACATCGACCAGAAGACGGCCCAGGCACAGCGCGCCCTCAACTTCCTGGGCAGCGAGCTGCCCAAGTTCAAGCAGCAGCTCGAGCAGTCCGAGGAAATCTACAACCAGTACCGCAACCAGAACGGAACCGTCAGCCTGGACGACGAGGCGCGCAACGCGCTGTCGCAGAACCTGGAGCTGCAGACGAAGCTGTTCGATGCGACGCAAAAGCGCATCGAGCTGTCCGAGCGCTTCACGGCCAGGGACCCGAGCGTGATGACCATCGACGCACAGATCGCGTCGCTCAGGAAGGCCATGGGGGGCGTGGAGCAGCGCATCCGCCGCATGCCGATGCTGCAGCAGAACTCGCTGCGCATGCAGCGCGACATCAAGGTCAATACCGACCTGTACGTGTCGCTGCTCAACAGTTCGCTGCAGATGCGCCTCGCGAAGGAGGGACGCATCGGCAACGTGCGCGTGCTCGACCAGGCGCTGCTTCCGGAAAAGCCGATCCGGCCCAAGGCCTCGATCGTCATGGGGATCGCGCTGATCGCGGGCCTGTCGTTTGGCGCAGGCTCGGCGTTCCTGCGCAGGTCGTGGCGCAAGACCATCGCCAGCCCGGCCGAGATCGAGACCCACACGGGCCCTGAACGTCTACAGCACCGTGACGCTCAGCGTGCGCCAGCACCTGCTCGACCGCGCCGTCCGCAACGGCAAGCCCGGCGTGCACCTGCTGGCCGCGCAGCATCCGAACGACCCGTCGCTGGAGGGATTGCGGCGGCTGCGCACCGCGCTGAAGTTCGCCATGCCCAAGGCATCGAACAACCGGATCATGATTTCGAGCGCCACGCCGGGCGCGGGCAAGACCTTCGTGTCGGCCAACCTCGCGGCCGTGCTCGCCTCGACCGGCCGGCGCGTGCTGCTGATCGATGCCGATCTGCGGCGCAGCAGCCTGGCCGCCATGTTCGGGCTGAAGCGCCGCGGCGGCCTGTCGGAGCTGATCCAGGGCTCCATCGAATTCCAGAACGCCGTCCACACGGGCTTGCTCGCGCACCTGGACGTGATGACCACGGGCGCGCTGCCCACCGACCCCAGCGCGCTTCTGGCGAGCGACGCCTTTGCCAGGGTGCTCGAGAAGGCATCGGCACGCTATGACGTGGTGATCGTGGACACGCCGCCGATGCTGCTGGCCTCGGAGACCGCCGAGATGGCGACCTGCATGGGCACGCTGCTGATGGTCGCCCGCGCCGGGGACAACGAGCTGGGCGATCTGTCGGAAAGCGCGCACCAGCTGCGGCATGCCGGCGCGCAGTTCCAGGGCGTGGTCCTGAATGCGCTGGACACGCGCCGGCGCTACTACGGCAAGCTGGCCTACCGCTACGGCGGCTACCAGCCGCGGGTGCACGAATACCCGAGCGCAGTGGCCGAGCTTCCCCAACCTGCCCGTGCGAGCGCCGCATCATGAACACGCTGCGATCGAATGCCGCCGTCCATTCGCCCGGCAATTCACGGCTGCTGATGGGCACCAAGCGGGTCGTGGACGTGCTGCTGGCCGGCGGCTTCTTCCTTCTGCTCGGATGGGCGTTCGCGCTGGTCTGGATCGGCGTGCTGCTGACTTCCGGCAAGCCGGGCATCTACAAGCAGCCGCGCTACGGCCGGGACGGGCGCGTCTTCAGCTTCTACAAGTTCCGCACGATGGTGCCCGATGCCGACGCTGTGCTGGAGCGCTACCTGCGCGGCAACGAAGCAGCCCGCCGGCAGTGGGAGATGTACCAGAAGCTCGACCGCGATCCGCGCATCACGCGCTTCGGCGCGGTGCTGCGCAAGTACAGCCTGGACGAACTGCCCCAGTTCTGGAACGTGCTCAAGGGCGACATGAGCGTGGTCGGCCCGAGGCCCTGCATGTTTGCCCAGAAGGAGCTGTACGGCGTCTATTGGAGCAGCTACTGCGCCGTGCGGCCCGGCATCACCGGGCTGTGGCAGGTGAGCGGGCGCAACGAGGTCAGCTACCGGCGCCGCGCGGCGATGGATGCGGACTATGTCGCCACCCTTTCGATCCGCCAGGACATCGCGATCCTGCTGAAGACCTTTCTCGTGGTGGCCGGCGCGCGCGGCTCCCGCTAGGGCCCGCCGGCCCGCATCTGCATTTCCCTCCCGTCACATCAACCTCAACCTTTAACCGAAAGAACATATGCGTATCTACGTTGCTGGTCACCGCGGCATGGTGGGGCAGTCTCTCGTGAAGCGTCTGGGCAGCCTCGGGCACGAGGTCGTCACGCGCAGCCACGAGGAACTCGATCTTCTCGACCAGGATGCCGTTCGCCGTTTCTTCGCCACCGAGCGCGTCGACCAGGTGTACCTGGCGGCAGCGAAGGTCGGCGGCATCCACGCCAACATGACCTATCCGGCGGAGTTCATCTACCAGAACCTGCTGATTGCCGCCAATGTCACGCACCAGGCGTTCCTCGCGAACGTCAAGCGCCTGCTGTTCCTCGGCTCGAGCTGCATCTATCCGCGGTTGACCGAGCAGCCGATCCGCGAAGATGCGCTGCTCGGCGGCCAGCTCGAGCCGACCAACGAGCCCTACGCCATCGCCAAGATCGCCGGCATCAAGCTGTGCGAGAGCTACAACCGCCAGTACGGCGCCTCGCACGGCATCGACTACCGCAGCGTGATGCCTTGCAACCTGTACGGCCCCGGAGACAACTACCACATCGAGAACAGCCATGTGGTGCCGGCGCTGATCCGCCGCTTCCACCTTGCCAAGACCAGCGACGCGCCCGAGGTGCTGATCTGGGGCACCGGCCAGGCCAGGCGCGAGTTCCTCTACGTCGACGACATGGCCGAAGGCTGCACCACCGTGATGGGCCTGAGCCGCGCGGGCTACGAGCAGCACACCACGCCGATGTGCGCCCACATCAACCTGGGCATGGGCGATGACCTGTCGATCGGCGAACTGGCGCAACTGGTCGGTGAGGTCGTGGGCTACCGGGGCAGGATCCGGTTCGACCCCTCGCGCCCGGACGGCGCGCCGAGAAAGCTGCTCGACATATCGTGCGCCGCCGCCCTCGGATGGCACCCCACGGTATCGCTGGCCGAGGGCCTGCGCCGCACCTATGCGGACTACCAGAAGTCGCTGCAGCCGGCCCAGGAGCTGGCGCACGCCTGAGCCCGCACCGTCCCACGCAAGAACAAGCACAAGGCCCCCCATGAGAGCGCTCTCCTTCTGGTCAGGCATCGCCATTGCGTTCCTGTGCGGCTCGATCGAGCCGTCATGGGGCTATGCGGCGGTGTGCGCGCTGTCGCTGGTCCAGCTGTCGATGCTCGGCGCGCCGAGGGCCAGCGTCTTCCTGCTGATCCACTACGCCACGGTCCTGACCTACTTCTCGCTGGCACCGGCAATGCAGATCGCCGCTGACGTCTCGTTCTGGGACACGGGGGTGATCGGCCCGGTCGCGCACATGCAGGCGCTCACGCTGCTGCTGCTGTACATGGCGGGTGTCGAGGCGGCCCGCTTTGGCCTGCCCGATGCGTCGGCGCCGGTGCGCACCGACGCGGGCCCTCAGGTTCAGTCGGCCGGCGTGGCCCACCCGGCGCTGCTGCTCCTGAGCGGCGCGATCTCGGCGTTTGCCTCGCTGTTCATCCGCCCCGACCTGAACTTCATCGCGCGCGGCATTCCGGGGGCCGACGACAACGTGCCCGTCGACTACATCGTCTATTCGACGCTGCCCAAGCTCATCGTGCTGATCTGCTTCGTGGCCCTGACGATCCATGCCATGCGCCGCGGCACGTTCTGGTCATGGTGCGCCGCGGGCCTTTCGCTGGCCATGGCGGCCTTCGCGGCGAACCCCGTCAACACGGCGCGGCAAGTACTGCTGATCGGGCTGCTGCCTCTTTTCATCCATGTCTTCGGCCGGGGCTGGCGCTGGACGCTGGCCTTGCTGATCTTCGGCGCCATCGCGGGCCTTGGCCCGGTGCTCAACCTGGTGTCGCGCGGCACTTTCTGGGGCGAATCGCTCGCCACCTTTCCCTACAGCCAGGACTTCGACGCGATGTACGTCGTGGCCGGAATCATCGAGCGCGCATCCGAGCCCGAGCTCGGATGGGGGCGCTACCTGCTGTCGGCTTTCTCGTTCTTCCTGCCGCGCGACCTGAAGCTGTTTCCGGACTTCGATCCGCTCGGATGGCCGGCCATCCTGGGCAACTTCTCGCAGGCCAACCTGTCGCTGCCGCCCTTCACCACCGCGTACTTCGACTTCGGGCTGGCCGGGCCCGTGATGTTCGGCCTTGCGATCTCGGCCGGCTTCCGGGTGCTGGACAGGATGGTCGATCCGCGCGCCGCGCTGTCCGGCAGCTATCTGTGCGCGCTGGTGCTGCTGGCCGCCTATGTGCCATTCATGCGCGGGCCGATCCTCGGCTGGGGGCCGTTCGCGGCATCTGGGCTGATTGCGGCGCTGTTCGCCGGGCTGCTGAGTTCGCGCTTCCGTCCGGCACGCCGCGGTGCGGCGCCGTACGCCTCCGGCACGCTGTGAGGTTCACCATGTACAAGTACCTGTTCTACGACACGATCCGCCTCAACCGCGGCGCGGGCGGCGTGCTGAACGTGTCCGACCTCCTGCTGCGCAGGATGCGCCTGTGCAAGGGCGACCACATCCAGCCGGCCAGCGAACTGCATCCGCGCCTCTTCGCCGCCGCGCGGCGCCTGCGCATCAGCCGGTTCCTGGTCGAGATACTGCTCTACAACTACCACTGCCTGCGGGCGCTGGTATCGGGCGAGCGGGTGTTCTCGCTGTTCCCGAACTACTTCCTGCCGTTCGCGCTTTTCGGGCGCCATCGGGATTCGATCGTGATCGTCCACGATCTGCAGTACCGGCACTACCCTGCGTACTTCAGCCGCGCCAAGCGCCTGTGGCTCGACTGGAATCTCAGGCGCGTCGCGCACAGCGCGGCCGACGTGGTGTTCATCAGCAAGAGCAGCCAGCAGGACTTCGAGCGGCACTTCGGACGCTGCGAGCATCCGACGGTCATCTTCAATCCGGTGGAGGCCAAGCGCGCAGCGGGTGTGGCCGGTGCGGCCGAACCGTCCCGCGAGCCGCCCGCCGGCGAGCGCTACCTGATCGCGTCCTACCACTACTACCCGCACAAGAATTTTGGCGGCACGCTGAAGCTCTTCGAGCGCATGAAGCGCGAGGGGCTGGTCGACTGGCTCGACATCACGGGCAACGGCGCGGCCGATGTCAAAAGAATGGTCGCCAGCATGGCGCCCGAGCTCGGCAGCTGTGTGCGGCACCGCGGGCTGGTTTCGCGCCAGGAACTGACGCGGCTGTACTGCGGCGCGACGGCCTTCATCTCGCTGTCCGCCTTCGAGGGCTTCAATCTCTCGGCCGCCGAAGCCGCCACGCTGGGCGTGCCGCTGCTGCTCTCGGACATTCCGGTGCACCGGGAGCTGTTCGGCGGCTATGGCTTCTTCATCGGCAGCGAGCCCTGCGACCTGGGCCAGCTGTCGCGCTACCTGGACGAACACCGGAACACGCAACCGCCCTGGCTGCATGCCGAAGCCTGCGCACCCGGCGCGGTGGCCAGGCGCTATCTCATGCTCAAGCGCGAGGACGTCTCGCTTGCCGGGGCCATGCAATGACACGCACCGCACGCGCCCTTCGACGTTGGCTCGCGGCAGGGCTGCTCGGCGCGGCCTGCGCAGCGCCGGCAGCAGCCACGGCGGGCTTCGGCGTGATGGTGCACTACCTGCCCGACAAGCAGTCGATCGCCGATGCCGCCCGCTTCGACGTCGATGCGTTTGCCGCATCGCTCGCGCAGATGCGCGCATCCCACCTCATCCTGACGCTCGGGCAGAACAACGGCCAGTACATTGCGCCGAATGCGGCGCTCGAAGCGCTGTGCCCGCGCAGCGCCGCGAACCGGCCGCCGCGCGACCTGCCGCTGGAGATCGGCCGCGCGCTGCACAGCCGCGGCATTGCCCTGGTGCTGTACCTGCCGTTTCGCGCGCCGCAGGACGACCCCGAGCTGATGCAGTGCCTCGGCGACATCTCCGAGCAGGAGCCGCCGCCCGCGCACTTCGTCGCTGCCTGGACCGCGGTGATCCGCGACTGGTCGCAGCACTATGGCGCGCTCGCCAGGGGCTGGTGGTTCGATGGCGTCTACAACACCCGGGGCATCTCGCCCGCCGGCTGGGATGCGCTCTGCGCCGCGGCGCGCAGCGGCGCCCCCGACCGGTGGCTGGCCTTCAATGCCGGCGAGGGTCCGGCGCGCTCCAGCGCCAAGGCCGCGCCCTGCCAGAACCTGATGGCCGGCGAGTTCATGCAGCCGCCCGCGCAATTCGGCGGGCCGCCGTCGGAGCTGAAGTTCCATCTGTTGACGCCGCTCGGCGCCTCGTGGGGCCAGCCGACGCCGCCGCGCTTCACGGCCGCCCAGGTGCGCAGCTGGATTGCGCAGGCGAATGCGCGCGGCGGGCTCTTCACGCTCGACCTGCCGCTGGATGCCGACTTCCGATTTCTTCCCGCGCACGTGGCGTTGGTCCGCAACGCCACGGCGCCCCGGCCCTGACACATGACCATGAACAACACCCTTGCCTTCATCGTGGTGGAAGACCGCCAGAACAAGTCCTTGCTGATGTGCCGCGAATCCGCGGCGCGTGCGCAGGAACCGCTCATCGTGCTCGCGGGTACCGATGCCGGGCCCGGCTACGAACGCCTGTGCCGCACCTACGTGCACCTGTCGAGCAATCCGCCGGAGTTCGAGAAGATCTGCTTTAGGCGCTACTTCCTGCTGTCGGAATATCTGCGCGCCCACCCCGAGCACCGCGAGTTCGTGCTTATCGACAGCGACGTGCTGCTGTTCCGGGGCGTCGGCGCGCACATCCGGCGCGTGGCCGGAAAGGCGGATTTCTCGGGCTCGTACATGCGCCCGAGCGGCAGCTGGGACCCCTGCCAGATCTCACCGCACGTCAGCTACTGGACCGCGGCGGGCCTGCAGCAGTTCGTCGCGTTCCTGCTCAACACCTACGCAACGCCCACCGGCCGCAGGAGGCTGCGCGCGATCGCGGCGCGCTTTGCCGCCAGGGGCGTGCGCGGCGGCGTGTCGGACATGACCCTGCTGCACCTGTGGGCCCATGCGAGCGGCAATGCGGCGCCCATCAACCGGGTGTTCGGCGGGCGCGTGATCGACCACAACATCAACGGCGGGCACAACCTGCTCGCGAACGAATTCCAGGGCCGCGGCGGCGCCAAGCGCCTCGTGTTCGTCGACGGCCAGCCCTGCCTGGTCACACCCGCAGGCGAGCTGGTGAACGTGCTGGCCCTGCACTTCCAGGGCAGCGCCAAGATCGCGATGGCGCACGTGCTGCACGGCCGGGTGCGCACCGTCGCGCTGCTCACGGCCGCGCTGCGGCTCGGGCGCCGGGCCAAGAACTGGGCCTTCGGCATGCGCCAGCTGGCGCAGCGCCCCGCGGGCGGCGCGCGCTTTGCCGGCGCGGCCGGGCCGAAATGACGCCGCCTCCCGCACCCAGGCACTCACGGCCATGAACATCCTTCACCGCACCGTCGAACTCGCCGGCATGCGCGCGGTACGGCTTCATGGCGTGGGGGCGCTGGCTTCGCGCCTCTATGTGTACCTCGCGGGCTTCGCGGCGCTGTTCCTGATGGCCGCGAATGTCTCGCCATCGGACTTCGGCGAATACTCGATCTACCAGTCGGTGATGGAAGTGGCGCTGGTGGTGGCCGTGCTGGGCAGCCCGCTGCTGTTCGCGCGCCATGCCGCCACCGTGCCGCCGGGCGTGCGCCGCGGCGACGTGGTCCGCACGCTGGCCATCGGGCTTCCATTGGCCGCGCTGCTGAGCGCCGCCGTGCTGCGCATCCAGCACCTGCCGGTGGTTGGCGCGCCCTTCGCGCTGCTGATGGCGACGCTCGCGGTGTTCTCGTTCATGAGCCTGCGCCTGTCGTACAGCCGGGGGCTGGGCCGTGCCGGCCTGCTCAACCTGGAGGGAGGCATCCGCTCGACCATCCTGGTCATCGGCGTGGCGGCCTTCGCCGCGTGGGGCGCCGAGCTGCGCGCGACGCAGCTGCTGCTCATCAACCTGCTGGCCTTCGTGCTGGTGGGCGCGGCCTGCATGCAGACGCGCTGGGTCGCGGGCCCGCCGGCCGGACGCGCCGCCCTCGCGCTGGCGTCGCAGGGCAGCGCCACCGTCTATTCGCTGCTGATGTTCCTGCTTCGCAAGTCGGACCTGCTGGTGGTGGCCTTCTTCATGCCGCTCGGGTATGTGGGCGCCTTCAAGATCGCCTTCCTGCTGGCGGAGGCCCCGTCGCAGTTCGTCCAGGCCTTTCTCTACACCAAGACGCGCCCCATGCTGGACACCGATGCCGCGAGTTCAGACGGCTCGGAGCTGCGGCTGGCGAAGCACTCGTTCCTGCTGGGCTGCGCACTCTTCGCCGGGCTTGCCGTGGTGATCGCGGCCGCCGCGCCGCTGCTGAAGGTCGGGCGCGAGGCGCTCGAGATCTTCCTGTGCATGGCGCCCTACTTCCTGCTGCGCACCTACACGGTCCACCACGAGATGCTGCTCGCGCTCAGGGCCTCGATGGGCTCGCTCGGATGGTGGGCGCTGGCCGAAGTGCTGCTGCGGCTGCTGTCGTACGGCGCCGTGGTGTCGATCTTTCCCGGCAAGCCGCACTACGTGTTCTTCATTGCCGCCGTTTCCGACCTGCTGCTCTACGAGGTGCGGATGCGTGCGCTGCTCGGCTTCTTTCCGCTGGCGCGGCTGGTTCGCGGTTCCTTCCCGAGGCCTTCATGAAAATCCTGCTCTATTCGATGAACTTCACACCCGAGCTTGTCGGCATCGGCAAGTACTCGGGCGAGATGGCCCAGTGGCTGCATGCCAAGGGCCACGAGGTCCGGGTGATCGCCTCGCCGCCGTTCTTTCCGCACTGGGCGCCGTTCGAAGGGCACTCGGCCTGGGCCTACCGCAAGACGGACTGGAACGGCATCACGGTCTGGCGCGCGCCCACCTGGGTGCCGGCGCGGCCGCGCGCGCTGGCGCGCATGGCGCATCTGTTCTCCTTCATGCTGTCGAGCATGCCGCTGCTCTTCGGGCAGATGCGCTGGAAGCCGGACCTGGTGTTTGTCGTGGAGCCGCCTCTTTTCTGCGCGCCGGCCGTGCTCTTCTTCTCGCGCATGCTCGGCATCAAGTCGTGGCTGCACATCCAGGACTACGAGGTGGACGCCGCCTTCGACCTGGGCCTGGTGCGCGGCGCGCGGGTGCGGCGCTTCGCGCTCTCGGCGGAGCGCTGGCTGCTGAGCCGCTTCAGCCGGGTGTCGACCATTTCCGCCGCGATGCTCGACAAGGCCAGGAACAAGGGCATCGACGAGACCCGGCTGGTGCTGCTTCCCAACTGGGTGGACGTGCGCTCGATTCGCCCGCACCCGGACGGCGCGAACGGCTACCGGGCCATGCTCGGCATTGCGGACGATGCGGTCGTGGTGCTCTATGCGGGCAGCCTGGGCAACAAGCAGGGCATCGAGCTCTTGGCCGACGCGGCGGGCCGGCTCGCGGCCGCAAGGCACATTCACTTCGTGCTCTGCGGCAACGGGCCGAGCCGCGAGCCGCTGAAGGCCGCATGCGCCGGCCTGGACCACGTGCACTTTCTCGACCTGCAGCCGGCCGAGCGGCTCAACGAACTGCTGGGAATGGCCGACATTCACGTGCTGCCGCAGCGCGCCGACGCCGCGGACCTGGTGATGCCGTCGAAGCTGGGCGGCATGCTCGCGAGCGGCAAGGCCGTGATCGTCACGGCCCACGCGGGCACCGAGCTGAGCAACGTGGTGTCGGGCCGCGGCCTGGTGGTTGCGCCCGGCGACGCCGATGCGCTGGCCGAGGCCATCGCGCAGCTCGCCACGTCGCGCCCGCAACGCGAAGCCATGGGCGCGGCCGGCCGTTCGTTCGCCGAAACGCAGCTGGACCAGAACGCCATCCTGCAGCGGCTGGAGCGCGAGCTGCTGCGCTGCCTGGCCGACTGACTCCGCACGCCACCACCGACATCCACTTCCTCCAACTCCAACCTGGGGATCCACATGTCCGACACCACTCCTCCTTCCGACACGCCGGATCCCGGCCGCCTGCCGGAGCGCCGGAAAGCCAGCCCGCCGGGCCTCTGTCCACCGCCCGAACCGCTGTGGCCGCACTTCCTCACCGGACAGGAAGACGCGCCGGTGCGCGTGCTGCTCATCGACGACGACGAGTTCATGCGGCGCGTGATCGCCCAGGAACTGCTGTCGGACATGCGCATCCAGCTCGAAGGCCAAGGCAACAGCGTGCGCGACGGCCGGCGCCTGCTCGCGACCCATGAGTTCGACGTGCTGATGGTCGACCTGCGGCTTGGCGACGGATCGGGCTTCGATCTGATCCGCGAGGCGCGCAAGCTGCACCGCTACTGCGAAATCATCGTGATCTCCGCGCTGGAGGACGACGCCCACGTGATGCATGCGTTCGAGCTCGGCGCCACCGGCTACCTGCTCAAGCACGCCTGGCTGCAGAGCTTTGCCGAGGCCGTGCTGCAGGTGGTCAACGGCGGGGCGGCCATCACGCCCAAGCTCACGCGCCGGCTGCTCACGCGCATGAACCTGCAAGTCAACGGCGAGCGGCCGGCCGCGGAGGCGCCGCTGCGCGAGGCGACGTTGACCGCGCGCGAACGCGAGGTGCTGCGCTTCGTGGCGCGCGGCTGCGTTTCCAAGGAGATCAGCATGAGGCTCGGGATCTCGGGGCAGACCGTCAACGCCCACATCAAGAACATCTACAAGAAGCTGCATGTGCATTCGCGCGCGCAGGCGGTGAGCCTGGCCACCCACACCGGCCAGCTCTGACCGAAGCACCCCCACTTCAAGAGGATGACGCCATGACCACCCCCACCATCCATCCCGTCGTGCTGTGCGGCGGCAACGGCACGCGCCTGTGGCCGCTTTCGCGCAAGACCCTGCCCAAGCAGTTCGCACCACTGATCGGCGACAAGAGCCTGCTGCAGCTGACGCTGGAGCGCCTGTGCAGCCTGAACAGCAACATCACCTGCGTGGCATCGGAAGACCATCGATTCCTGGTGCGCGAAGCGGTCGACAAGGCCGGTGCCACCGGCCGCCAGATCCTGGAGCCGGTGGGGCGGAACACGGCCGCCGCCATGGCCGCCGCGGCGCTGCGCGCGGGGCCGGACGACCTGCTGCTGTTCGCGCCGGCCGACCATCACATTCCCGACACGGCGCTGTTCGCGCAGACGGTGCGCAGCGGCGTCGAGGCAGCGCTGGCCGGGCAGATCGTGACCTTCGGCGTGGCGCCCAGCTTCGCCAGCACGGCCTATGGCTACATCGAGGCCGGCGCGCCCTCGGCCGACGGCCACAGCCATGCCGTGGTGCGTTTCGTGGAAAAGCCGACGGCGGCCGTGGCCGAGTCGCTCATCCTGCACGGCGGCTATTGCTGGAACGCCGGCATCTTCCTGGCACGCGCCGACATCCTCGTTGCGGCGCTGCGCACGCATGCGCCCGACATCCTGCAGGCCTGCGAACGCGCCACCGCCGCCATCACGGCCGACGGCAGCTTCGACCGGCTGGACCGCGAGGCCTTCGAGGCCTGCCGCAGCGACAGCATCGACTACGCGGTACTCGAAAAGCACCCGGGCATCTCGGTCGTGAAGTTCACTGGCAACTGGAGCGATGTCGGCAGCTGGAACGCGGTAGCCACGCTGCATCCGGCGGACGGCACCGGCAACCGCCTGAGCGGCAAGGCCAGCGCCCTGCGCTCGAGCGACACCTTCATCCACGCACCACACCGCCGCGTGGTGGCGCTGGGCACCAGCCACCTGATCATCGTGGACACCCCCGACGCGGTGTTGGTGGCGGGCGCCGACTGCGCCGAGCAGGTCGGCGACGTGGTGCGGATGCTCGCCACTGAAGGCCAGGCCGAGGCAACGGAACACCGGCGCGTGGTGCGGCCCTGGGGGGCCTACGACAAGCTCGACTTCGGCGAGCGCTTCCAGGTGAAGCGGCTCACCGTGAAGCCCGGCGCCAAGCTCTCGCTGCAGATGCATCACCACCGCGCCGAGCACTGGATCGTGGTCCAGGGCACGGCCAAGGCCACCTGCGACGGGCAGGTCCACGCTGGTGCGCGAGAACGAATCCATCTACCTGCCGCTGGGCGCCATCCACCGGCTGGAGAACCCGGGCAAGACAATGCTCGAAGTGATCGAGGTGCAGACCGGCGGCTACCTGGGCGAGGACGACATCGTGCGCTTCGACGACACCTATGGCCGCTGCCCTTCGATCAAGACGCGCGGCGATGCGGCGGTGCTGCCGTCGCTCGATTCCTCCCTGCCCGCCGAGGCCGATGCCACGCCGCAGATGGCCCCGAGCCCGCAGCCTGACGCAGCCATCACGTAGCATCCGCCCCCATGAGCTACACAGTGAACCTGATCGATTTCCCCGATGCACCGGCCGATGTCATTTCCGCGGCCGAGGCGCGCTTTCGCCGCGAGCTCGACAAGCTGCTGGGCGACGGCGTGGGGCCGGCGTTGAAGGCCTTCGAGAACGCCAGCGAATCGAGCGCCGACGAACTCACCAAGGACGACATCGCATTGGCGGCAAGCTGGGCCAAGGCCTACGAAGCCGCCAAGACGGCGGGCTTTCGCGCGCTCGGCGAGGCCGACGAAGCCTATTTCGAAGTTCGGCTCGACTGACGGGCGCGGGCAGGGCCTCCATGACGAAGCTCTGGCCTGCCCTGCTGATCGCCGCCCTGCTCTCGGGCTGCGCCGCGCCCTCCGTCACGCCCGCAACCACGCCCGTGCCGGCAGCGCCGGCTGCCGGCACGGTGACGTGGCAGTACATGCGCTCGACCTGGCACGAGGCGCGGCTGCCGGGCCTGGGCATCAGCCACCGCTACGAGAGCCGCGTGGGCTGGATCGACGTCTACCTGTACGACCTGAAGCAGGGCCACTGGCAGGCCGGGGTCGACGATCCGCGCTTCGAGGCGCAATTCAATTCTTCCGTGGAAGAGGTCCGGCTCGCGGGCGCAAGGGGCCTCTATGCAGAAGTGGAGGTCGGCCCCGTCAGCGACCTGCGGATCGAGGGGCAGGACTTTCGCCGCGCGAGCTTTCGCATCGTGCACGCCGTCACGCGCAAGGCTTACGAGTCGTTCACCTTTCTCACGGCGCGCAACGGCCGGCTGCTGAAGTACCGCATGTCCTTCGACACGCCGGCGCCGGCCGACGTGGATGCCATTGCCCGCGAATTCATCGAGCGCAACCTGCGCAGCGGCCCGGACATGCCGAGGGCCGCGCGCCCGCTGTTCGACACCTGAGCCAGCGCCCCGCAGCGCCGCAAAAATACTGTTCTTTCATACAGTGTTTCCTCTAGAATTACTCGTCTCCAAGAGCAACATTCAAGGCGACACCATGACCACCGCCAGCCCGCCGGCGCCCTCTGCGCGCATCCTGTTTTTTTCGCCGCTGCGGCGCTCGCAGCCGCGCCAGCCCGCGGGGCGGATCTCGACCTGGCCCTTTCGCGTGGCCTGCGCACAGGAGCGCGACGGCGACCTCCGCATCCATGCGGCGCGCGTCATTCGCACGACGGCCGAACACTGGTGGCCGCCGGCCGATTGAGCAGAAAGAGAGAAGAGGCTGGCGTGGTGCAGGACGCCGGCTTGCCTAGGCGCTGTCGTCCGCTCCAGGCTCGCCGAGCATGTCCTGCGCATCGTCGTCGAAGCCCGCGATGGGCTGGGCCTTGGCCAGCGCGAGCCATACGCCGAACGGAATGCGATCGAAGGCGCGGTGCACGGCGGCGCGCGCCACCACCAGCCGTTCGCCTTCGAGCACGAGCACGCCGCACTCGGGCGGAATTTCGTCGGGCGATGCGATGCAGCGGCCGCGCGCATCGTTGCCCAGCACGTACCAGCATTCGCCGCCCAGCTCGAGATAGGCCGCGCGCTTGTCGGGCTTGCGCAGGTCGCCCAGCAGATCGGCGCGGCTCACCTTCACCTCGTGCACGACGGGATGCGCATACGCCTCGACGCTGGTGTTCCGGATCGAGAACACGTCGGGCCTCGCGATGCACCAGCGCGGCTTGCCGCCCTCTTCGAGCGGCGGCAGGCGCGCCCGCAGGCCGAGGCCGCGCCAGGCAATGCGGCCGCCGCGCGTCATCTCGCGCGCCACGCGCTCGACCAGCGCCTCATGCGGCGAGAGCGCCGCGCGGTTGATGGTGAGCGTGGTGGCAATGCGCGCAATGCCGGCATCGGTCACGCGCAGGGTCTCGTGGCCATGCGGCGTGCGCAGGCGTTCGAGGAACCCGCCCGCGAGCAGCTCGACCTCGATGGCATCGCAGCAGGGCCAGCCCGCCGAACGGTAGATCTCGCGCAGCCGCCGCGCATGCAGCTTTCCGAACGGCACCTCGCCAGCCTTTTGCATGGGCGGCGGAGGATCGATCACGGGCGGCGGAAAGCCGGGGTCGGTGAACGGCGGCTCGACCGGCGGCGGATCGCCTTCGGGCGGGGGACCGGGCGGCGGTGGCGGCGGCACGGGTATGGGCACGTCGGGCGCGGGCGGCGGCGGGCCTATATGCGCGACAACGATGGGAGCAAGGGCGAGTGCGGACATGGAGGAAACAGGTTAGCGAAAAGTCGTGGTGTGCGCGAGACATTGAACGATCGGTTGCATTCGATGCCATCAATGGAAGTCGCGGCTGGTGTTGCTCTGCGCCAGCCGGCCCATGAGCGGCGTCAGGTCCTTGAAGCCGGTGGCGATCAGGTGCTGCACCTTGCCGCCGCTGTCGTCGTCGCGCTGCCAGGTGCCCTGCACCGCGAGCAGGTGCGACTTGAGCAGCGGCTCGCGCCAGGCCTCGATCACATGGCTCCAGACGATCACGTTGACGTTTCCGGTCTCGTCCTCGAGCGTGACAAAGATGGTGCCGTTGGCGGTTCCCGGGCGCTGGCGGCCCTTGACGATGCCGCAGGCGCGCACGGTCTGGCCGCTGGGCAGCGCACGCAGCTGCTCCGCGCTCATGAGCTTCATGCGCGCGAGGCGCGGGCGCAGCAGCGCGAGCGGATGGCGGCGCAGCGTGAGGCCGAGCGCGGCGTAGTCGCCGACGATCTCCTCGCCCTCGGGCGCCGCGGGCAGCAGCAGCACCTGTTCGTTGATCGGCACGCCCTTGAGCAGGGCCGGCGAGCGGTGCTGCGCGGTGGCGTCCCACACCTGCTGGCGCCGATGGCCCGAGAGCGACATCAGCGCATCGGCCGCGGCCAGCGCGGCCATGTCCTTGCCGTCGAGCTCGGCGCGCAGCGCGAGGTCTTCGGTGCTGGTGAAGGGTGCTTGCGCGCGCGCTTCGAGCAGGCGCTTGGCGCCCTCCTTGCTGAGGCTCGAAATGCGGTTCAGGCCGAGCCGCACCGCGGGCTGGTTCTCGTTGCCGAGGCGATCGGCGTAGCGCGCATCGGTGCCCGTGGGCATGCGCGGCGCATCGGGGGCGCGGGCTTCGAGCGTGGTGTCCATGTCGCTGCACGTGACATCGACCGGCCGCACTTCGACGCCATGCCTTCGCGCGTCCTGCACCAGCTGCGAAGGGCTGTAGAAGCCCATGGGCTGCGAGTCGAGCAGCGCCGCAAGGAAGCAGGCGGGCTCGTAGTTCTTGAGCCAGCTGCTCACGGTGACCAGCAGCGCAAAGCTCGCGGCGTGGCTTTCGGGAAAGCCGTAGTCGCCGAAGCCGAGGATCTGCTTGAAGATGGCCTCGGCGAACTCGGCCTTGTAGTGGTTGTCGGTCATGCCCTTCACGAGCTTGTCGTGGAACTTCTCGAGGCCGCCCTTGCGCTTCCATGCCGCCATGGCGCGGCGCAGCTGGTCGGCCTCGTCGGCCGTGAACTTGGCCGCGATCATCGCGATCTGCATCACCTGCTCCTGGAAGATCGGAATGCCCAGCGTGCGCTCCAGCGCGGGCTTCAGTTCTTCCTTCTCGTAATGGATCGGCAAGCGCTTGGCCACCCGCTCGCGCTGCTTGAGGTAGGGATGCACCATGCCGCCCTGGATGGGCCCGGGCCGCACGATGGCGACCTCGATCACCAGGTCTTCGTAGCAGCGCGGCTTCAGGCGCGGCAGCATCGACATCTGCGCCCGGCTCTCGATCTGGAACACGCCGATGGTGTCGGCATCGCAGATCATGTCGAACACTTGCTGGTCATCGTTGGGGATGTGGTGCATTTCCACCATCGAGTTCCGCCAGCGGTTCATGTGGTCGAGCCCGCGCCGTATCGCGCTGAGCATGCCGAGCGCGAGCACGTCGACCTTGAGCATGCCCATGGCTTCGAGGTCGTCCTTCTCCCACTGGATGACGGAGCGGTCTTTCATGGAGGCCTTCTCGACCGGCACCAGCCGCGTGAGCCTGGTGTGCGTGAGCACGAAGCCGCCCACGTGCTGGCTCAGGTGGCGCGGAAAGCCCTTGAGCCGCCGCGTCATCTCGATCCATTGCACCAGCTTGAGTTCGTCTTCCTCCACGCCGACGCGCGCGGCCGCCTTGAACAACTGCTCGCCCAGCACGGTGTCGTCGAACCAGTAGTGGTCCTTGGCGAATTCGTCGATCAGCCGCTCGTCGATGCCCATGGCCTTGCCCACGTCGCGCAAGGCGCTGCGTGCGCGGTAGCAGATGACGACGGCCGCGATGGCGGCGCGATCGCGGCCGTACTTCTCGTAGATGTACTGGATGACCTCCTCGCGCCGCTGGTGCTCGAAGTCGACGTCGATGTCGGGCGGCTCATGGCGATGGCGGCTCAGGAAGCGCTCGAACAGCAGGTGGCCTTTTTCGGGATTGATCGCGGTGATGCCCAGGCAATAGCAGACCGCCGAATTGGCCGAGGAGCCGCGCCCCTGGCAAAGGATGTGCTGCGAACGCGCAAAGCGCACGATGTCTTCCACCGTGAGGAAGAACATCTCGTACTTCATCTCGACGATCAGCGCGAGCTCCTTCTGCACCTGCGCACGCACCTTGTCGGGAACGCCGTCCGGAAAACGCACTTGCGCCCCCTCCCACGTCTTGCGCACCAGCGTCTCGGCCGGCGTCTCCCTGGTTCCCACGGTTTCGAGCGGGTACTTGTAGTTCTCGCGGATCACCTCGGGATCGAACCGGCAGCGTTCGGCCACCACCAGCGTGTTCGACAGCATCTGGGGCAGATACAGCTCGGCCAACCGCACCCGCTGCCGCAGATGCCGCTCGGCATTCGACTGCAGCGCAAAGCCGCATTCGGCCACGGTCCTGCCTTCGCGCACAGCCGTCAGCACGTCGTGCAGCGGCTTGCTCGAACGCGCATGCATGTGCACGTCGCCGGCTGCCACCAGCGGGACGCCCGCCTGCTCGCCGGCCTGCATCAGCGAGATGAACCAGAGGTCGTCGTCGAGCTCGTTGAGCATTTCCACGGCCAGCCACAGGTTGCCTGCGTAGAGCGCCCTGGCGGCCAGAAGGTCTTCATGCAGCGTGGCCGCGTCCACGGCGCCGCCCGGCTCCCGGTGCGGCACGAAAAGAACCTGGCAGTCCTGCAGCGAGGCCACGTCGCTCGCCTCCCAGCTCACGCGGTACTCGCCCTTGGGCAGCTCGGTGTTGCGCGCGGCGGTGATGAACTCGCACAGGTTGCCCCAGCCCTCGGTGCCGTTCGCGATCACCACCAGCCTGAAGCGCTCGAAGCGGAACTCGCTGCCGAACAGCAGCCGGAAAGCGGGGTTGCGCGGGATTGACGGTTCGTCGGGATGCTCGCGCTCGTATTCGTCGAGCTTGGCCGGCAGTTCGCGCAGGCAGACATGCGCGCGCACGATGCCCGCCACCGAGCATTCGTCGGTGATGGCCAGGGCTGTGTAGCCGAGCTGGTAGGCACGCTCGACCAACTCCTCGGGTGTCGATGCGCCGCGCTGGAAGCTGAAGTTGGTGAGGCAGTGCAGCTCGGCATAGTCGGGCAGGCGCGGCAGCGCTGGCACCTTCTGGCTGGACCGCTCCCGCCGCGGCAGCGCATGCACCTTGGCCGAGTTGCGCCCGCGCAGCTGCTTGTCGCTCAGGTCAGGCATAGAACCCCTGCAGGTACCAACGCACTTCGCCCGGAGAAAAGCGCGCCGAGGGCCGCTCGCGAAAGATCCACACCAGGCCGGCCTCGGGGCTTTCCGCCACGTAGTAGTCGCGCATCGCGGGCTGGCCGCCGTCCTCCTTGCCGCCCCACCAGCCCGCCTCGACGCGCTGTGGCCCGACCAGCTTGCGCAGCGGGCCGCGGTAGCACGGGCGCTCGCCCTCCATTTCGAGCAGCAGCGGTTCGGGCAGCAGCCACGGCGGGTAGATGGCATCGGGCTGCGAAGCCGCGGCCTTCGCTTGCTTGCGGACCTTGTCCGTTGGCGCCTTGTCCTGCTGCAGCGCGGGGCGCCAGGCCTGCTTGTGCTCGGGCCGGTGGTCGGCCTGCGCCGCGGGCACCACCACCTGCTGCGCGCCGAGCCGCACGCTGAGCCGCTCGACCATCTCGTGCAGCTTGTCGCCCTTGCGGTTGTCCTCGGGCAGGAAGCTGGTGCTGGCGCCGGCCCACGGATCGGTTTCGAGCGTGCGCAGCCGCAGCCAGCTCGCGGGCGCAGCGAGCGTGGCAAGGGCCAGCTTCTCGGACAGCAGGCGGCGCAGGTGCGCCATGTCCTGCGTGGGCTCGGCCGTGCGCACGGTGACCTGCTGGTGCGGCGGCAGGTTCACGCCGTTGAAGCGCTTGAGGTCGAGCGTCCACTGCAGCTCGAGCGCACACGCGCCGCGCTGGCGCACGCGCAGCCAGATCTGCAGCGCCGTGAGCAGGCGGTTGGCCGACCACATGAGCTCGGGCGCGGTCTCGGCCAGCGCGGGCAGCTCCAGCTTCTGCTCGAACACGTCGGGCAGCGTGAGCCAGCTGTGGCTTTCGGGGGAGAGGCCCCAGGCGATGTCGAGGGCCTCGCGCAAGCCCGCGCCGAAACGCCGCGTGAGGCCGCCGCGCGGCAAGGCGGCCACCTCGCCCCAGGTGCGGCAGCCCAGGCGCGCGAGCAGGTCGAGGTGGTTGTGCGCAGCCGTCAGCGTCTCCAGCGGCAGGCCGGCCGGAATGTCCCTGGGCCGGTTCTCGTCGCGCTCGAACAGGCGCAGCCGCGCCAGCGCGATCAGGCTCGTGGCGCCCTGCGCACCCAGCATGCGGACGTCCGGCGCCGGGTTGTCGGCCAGCAGTTGGCGCATCAACTGCAGCCGCCCGCCCCACAGGCGCTCGCAGGCCGAAACCTCGAGCATCAGCGCCTCGTCCTGCCAGGCGACGTGCGGTGTGTAGTGCAGCGCCCACCAGCCCAGCGCCTCGGGAGTGGGCAGGGTCGGCGCTTCGGGCGAATCGGTTTCAGGCGACCACTGCAATGCGATCCAGTGCATTGGGGCCTCCCTTCCATGCGTCGATGTGCACCACCGTGGCCGACGCTGCCGCTTCGCCGACCGGCACCGTTCCCTGCTGCTGCAGGCGCAGCTTGCGGCGCAGCCGGGCGGCGGCCAGCAGCGCGCTCATGCGCTCGTTGCGCGCGGGCAGCATCACCGGCGCGGCCAGCGGCGGGCCGCGGCGCTTCAGGATGCGCAATTCGATCTGCGAGCCATCGGCCTCGCAGCTTTCCACCTGAAGACGCAGCCGCGCCGGCGATGCCCCCTGCGCGGCCGATGCCGGCCGGCACACGAAAAGCAGCACGTCATGCTGGGCAGCCGCCAGTTGCAGCCGCCGCAACTCGCCCACCCGGGCCTGCGGCAGCCAAGCCAGCACGGCGGCCACGTCGGCGCAGCGCAGCGCCTGCTCGCAGGCCCACAGCCGCGCGGCCGGCGCCTCGCTTCGGACCCACATCAGCGCTTCCACCGGCAGCCCCTGCGCCGCGAGCGACGGCCCGCAGGGCTCGTAGGGCGCGCCGACCAGCACCACCGGCCCGCCGCGCGCCTGCACCGCCTGCGCCAGGGCGGGCAGCAGCAGCCGCCAGACATGCGCTTGGGGCGCGGTCTGCAGCAGCTCCGTCATGGCGCCCACCGGCCAGCCGCCGCCCGGCAGCTCCGCATCGAGCGCGGCGTGGCCGGTGGCGACGACCTGTGCGTCGGCCAGGCCAAGCTCGTCGGCATGCCAGACGCCACGGCCTGCGGCAGCGGAAAAGGAGTCGAGGAAAGGAAGGCCCATAATTGGAGTGTTAACTGTATTTTTATACAGTATTTCCTGGGCCGCAACCAAATAGCGATTACCCGAGGAAGGAGCGGTGTCTCAGCCTTCTCCGAGCTGCCGATGCTCGTCGAGGCCGGCGGGCGGTACCTGCGCCAGGCGCTTGTTTTGGGGCGGTGCTGTTCGGGGCGCTGCTGTTCAGGGCGCTGCTGTTCAGGGCGCGCTCCCGCCGACGGGGCACCTTGCTCCGCGAATGTCCCCCGCCCTTCGGGCTCCTCCTTGATTTCGCTGCGCAAGGCACCCCATCGACGGGAGCGTTGCACAGAGCCGTCGTTGATCGGCTGTACACCAGCGGAGTGCCCAGGTGCACAGGGCATCGGGTGCTCCCCGCAGCGAAATAAAGGAGGAGCCGAAGGCGGGGGACATTCGCGGAGGGGAGTACCCGGTGGCCTGTGCACACACCCCGAAAAAAGCCTTCTCTGGCGCAGAATTTCGTTCGTGACGCCCTCCACGAACGAGCCCCACCTCCCCGCCCTCACCCGCGCCCGGTTGCTGCGCCTCGGCGCCGCACTCTGCGCCGGTGCCGCGCTCCCCTCCTTCGCCCAGCAACAAGGCAGGCCCTCGATGACCATGAACACCCGCCCCATCCCCTCCACGCAGGAAGCCTTGCCGGTGGTCGGCTGCGGCACCTGGATCGGCTTCGACCAGCGCCCCGGCAGCGACGAATACAAGCGCCTGCCCGGCGTGCTCGACGCCCTGTTCGCCGCCGGCGGCACGGTGATCGACAGCTCGCCGATGTACGGCCGCTCCGAGGAAACCACCGGCGAGCTGCTGGCCGCCGCCTCGAGGCCGCGCGAGAACAAGGCCTTTCTCGCCACCAAGGTCTGGACCTCGGGCCGCGAGGCCGGCATCGCGCAGATGGAGCAGTCGTTCGCGCGGCTGCGCACCCAGCGCATGGACCTGATGCAGGTGCACAACCTGATGGACTGGAAGACCCACCTCGCCACGCTGCGCGGCTGGAAGGACAAGGGCCGCGTGCGCTACATCGGCATCACGCACTACACCGCCTCGGCCTATGGCGAGGTGGAAGCGGTGCTGCGCGCCGAGAAGCTCGACTTCCTGCAGATCAACTATTCGCTCGACGCGCGCGAGGCCGAACAGCGCCTGCTGCCGCTCGCGGCCGAGCGCGGCGTGGCGGTGATCGTCAACATGCCGTTGGGCGGCGGCGGCCTCTTGCGCCGGCTGCGCGGCAAGCCGCTGCCCGCCTGGGCCGGCGAGATCGGCTGCACGAGCTGGGCGCAGGTGCTGCTGAAGTTCGTGCTGAGCCACCCGGCCGTGACCTGCACGATTCCCGGCACCAGCCGCGCCGAGCACATGGCCGACAACGCCGCGGCCGGCGCGGGCGCGTTCCCGGATGCGGCGTTCTGGCGCCGCAACGCGGCATCGATCGGACTCTGAGCCGCGATAGCCGCGGCTATTCGAACTTGACGTTGTGCTCCCGCACGGTCGCGCCGAAGGCCTCGTACTGCGCGCGGAAGAATTCGGCGAACTTCGCGGGGCTCATGCCGTAGCCCTCGAAGCCCTGCTGCACCAGCTGCGCATGCACCTCGGGCCGCTTGAGCGTGTTCTGCAGCTCCTGCGAGAGCTTGCCGGTGATGGCCTGCGGCAGCCCCGGCGGCCCGAAGAAGCCGGCCCACGGCGTGATGGTGAGCTTGCCCAGCCCGAGCTCGCCGCCCGTGGGCACCTCGGGCAGCAAGGCGCTGCGCTGCGGCAGCAGCGTGACCAGCGCGCGGATGCGCCCCTCCTTCACGAAGCCCGGCGCCAGCGTGCCGGTGGTGAACATCATGTGGATCTGGCCGCCCAGCAGGTCGGTCATGGCCTGCATGTCGCCCTTGTAGCGCGCGTTGACCACCTTGCGGTTGCCCAGCAGCTGCAGCATGGCCAGCTCCGACGCGCTGTTGCTCGAGGCCGAGTTGTAGGCGCCCGGCTTGGCGGCCACCATGGCCAGCAGCTCGTTCACGCTCTTCACCGGCAGGCTGGCCGGCACCACCAGGAACATCGAGAACTGCCCGGCCGAGCTGATCGGCGTGAAGGCCTTGAACGGGTCGTAGGGCGGCGTCGGCCGCAGCGTGGGCGCCGCCACCATCGCAGTGTTGGTGCCCATCAGCAGCGTGTAGCCGTCCGGCTTGGCCGATGAGGTGGCCTGCGCCGCCAGCACGCCGTCGGCGCCGGGTCGGTTCTCCACGATCACCTGCTGGCCGAGCTGCTTCGACAGCCCCTCCGCGATGATGCGCGTGAGCGCGTCGGCGCCACCGCCGGGCGCAAAGCCCACGATCAGGCGCAGCGGCTTGTCCGGATAGGTTTCGGCGCTCCATGCTGCCGTGCCCGGCAGCATGGCCAGCGAGCCGCCGGCCGCAAGGGCCGCCAGCGTCAGGTTTCTGCGTCGCATGTCGTTGCTCCTTCTCAAAAGAGATGCCGCACACCGAACTCCCAGCCCGACGAGCGGCGCCCGCCGGCCGGTGCCACGCCGCCGCTCACCACATAGCGCGCCTGGCCGCCGTTCATGAGCCGCGCATAGGTACCGTAGAGCGCGGTGCGCTTCGAGAGGTTGTGCACATAGCCGATGCCGAACTGGCGCGCGTCGTCGCGGTTGCGCGGCATGCCGTTGGCATTGCGCAGGCTCTCGTCGCTGCGGTCGTCCAGGTAGGCGTAGCTCACGCGGATGCGGCCGACCTCGAAGGCCGGAATGTGCGCGCCGATCTCGGCCGTGTTCTTGCGCACCGTGCCGGCGGCGAGCTTCACGCTCACCTTGTTGTAGAGCGCGAAGAATTTCGCAAAGCCCGCATCCCAGGTGCCGCCGATGTTGGCATGCGTGTAGTTGCCGATGGCAGCGGCGGCGTCGAAGTGTGTGCGCGTGACGGCCGCCGCGATGTCGAATGCGCCCGAGGCAAAGCCGAAGCGCGCACCGGCAAAGTTGCCGTCGTCGCGGTTCGGCGCGGTGGAGTCGTTCTCGCCGGTGCCGATCATCGCCATGCCGTAGAAGCCGCCGAGCCCGGCCGGCAGCCAGTAGCTCACGGTGTTGCTGCCGGTGATGGCCGTGGGCAGCGGCCCAGTGCCCGAACCCGCGAACGTGAGATTGCCCGCGCGCGCCACGCCGTTGGCGTTGAAGGGATCGAAGTAGATGCTGTTGTAGTGCGTGGGAATGAAGTCGCGGCCCAGGCGCAGTTCGCCGAACTTCTCATGCGACAAGCTCACGAAGGACATGCGGTCGAAGGTGATCGGCCCTGCCGTGCCCGCACCGCTCGCTTGGTTGTTGCTGTTGCTCGGCCGGCCGGTGCCGGTGTCGGGGTTCAGGCTGCCTTCGAGCCAGAAGCCCGCGCGCAGGCCGCCGCCCAGGTCCTCGGTGCCGCGGAATCCGAGCCGGCTGGTCGAAAGCCCGCCGTTCGACAGCGCCTTGACCGAGCCGCCGCCTTCGCCATTGGTGTACTGGATACCGAGGTCCATCACGCCGAAAACGGTGACGCTGGATTGCGCCTGCGCCACGCCGCCGGTGGCCAATCCCAGCGCCGAGCACATCAGAAATCTCTTCATGGTTTTTTGTCTCCTGCTTCTTCTCTTGGTTGAAAAACACGGGAACGCGCGCAGGGCTGCGCCACCGGGTGCGCGCGGGGGTGCGCACCGGTTGGCGAAGGCCAGGGTGAAAAAGGCCTAGGGCTCGGGGCGTTCGGTGCGCACGAGCACGGCGCCCTTCGACAACGGGCTCACGTTGCGGCGGTACTGCTGCAGCCAGCCGGTATCGAAGGCCGGCGGGGGCGCCTGCCAGTCGGCGCGGCGCGCAGCGAGTTCCGCATCGGTCAATGCAATGTCGAGGCGGCGCGCATCGAGGTCGATGGTGATCGTGTCGCCATCGCGCACCAGCCCGAGCGGCCCGCCGAGCGCGGCCTCAGGCGACACCTCGGCCACCACCAGCCCCTTGCAGACCAGGCCCGAGAGATGCCCATCGGTCAGGATTGCGACCTGGTCGCCGAGCCCCGCGCCATCGACCGCGAAGACCACGCGCGAGGCGCCACCGCCCATCGCCGGGCCGCCGCAGGCGCCGGCGCCGCGCATCACGACCACCTGGCCCGGCACGATCTCGCCGTTCTTGAGCGCCGCAATGGCCGCGTCCGAGGTCCAGAAGCACACGGCCGGGCCGGTGAAGCGGCGCACCTTGCGTTCGACGATGCCGGTCTTGATGAGGCCCGATTCGGGCGCGAGATTGCCGCGCAGCAGCACGATGGCGGGATGCGGCGCGACCGGGCGGCCGATGGGGCGGATCACTTCCGGATCAGCCACTTCGGCATCGCGCAGGTTGTCGGCGACAGTGCCGCCCGTGACAGTGAGCGCGGCGGTGTCGAGCAATGGCGCGAGCTGCTTCATCAGCGCGCGGCAACCGCCCGCCGCCTCGAAGGCTTCGATGCTGTGCGCGCCGATCGGCCGCACACCGGCCAGCACGGGCGTCGCCAGGCCGAGGCTTTCGAACAGGCCGTACACGTCGACGCCGCACTCCCCCTCGGTCGACACGGCCTGCAGGTGCTTGGCCGTGTTGAGCGAGCCGCCGACCGAAAGCACCGCACGCACCGCATTGGCAAAGGCGCCGGGCGTGAGAATGTCGCGCGGCTTGAGGTCGTCCCACACCATCTGCACGATGCGCGTGCCGGCCGCGCGCACGTCGGCCATCATCTTCGGGCTTAGCGCGGCCACCGGCGCGCTGCCGGGCAAGGCCATGCCGAGCGCCTCGCAGACGATGTGCATCGAGTTGGCCGTGCCCAGGCCCGAGCACACGCCCGGCCCGCGGATCGCCTCGCGGCTCATGCCCACGAGTTCTTCCACTGGCAGGTGGCCCGTGACCGCGTGCATCGCGCCGATGAACACCTCCTCGATGTCCATGTGCCTGCCGCGGTATTCGCCGCTGGGCTGGTAGCCGCAGGGCACGAGCAGCGTCGGAATGTTGAGCCGCGCCGCCGCCATGAGCTGGCCCGGCACGGTCTTGTCGCACGAGGTGAGGCACACCATGCCGTCGAGCTGCGCGCCTTCGACCGCCACCTCGATGTCGTTGGTCACGAGGTCGCGCGCGCCGAGCATGTAGGCGCCGCGTGCGCCCGCGCCGGTGATGAAGTCGCTGGGCGCTGCGGTGCGGATCTCGAAGGGCACGCCGCCCGCGGCGCGGATCGCGGTCTTGATTTCCGCCGCCACCTTGTCGAGGTGGCTGAAGCAGGCGGCCAGTTCCGACGAGCTGTTGACGATGGCGATCTTGGGCTTCTCGCAATCCTCTTCCGGGATGCCGAGCGCGCGCCAGTGCGCATTGCGCACCGACCAGAGGTACGAGCCACGCGGGAAGTTGCTGCGCAGGGGGCGGGTGGTCATGGGCGGTCTCCGGGTTTGTTCTTTTTGGTGATCTCGATCACGCCGCGGTCGGCGTCCACGCGCACCCAGTCGCCGGTCGCTATGCATTCGAGCGGATCGCGCTCGAAGTCGGTCATCGAGGGCGCGTGCGTGACCACGGCGCCGAGCGCCATCTTGGTCGTCATCTCGTTGAACAGGAAGGCCGCGGGCGCCGAGTTCATGAGCCGCGTCATGTGGAACATCGCCGACCAGCCCGACGAGCCCTTGGCCCCCGGAAACACCAGCACCTTGCCCGCGAAGCTCTGGCCTCGCAGCTCGTGCCGCGTCTCGATGACGGTGCCCGTGCGCGGATCGATGCCGCCCCAGCCCGAGATGCGGTCGCGCGTGACCAGTGCTTCGCCTTCGGCAATGCCGCCGACGACCTTGCGGCCGCGGATGACCAAAGGAAATATGTTGTGCATGGTCGCGCTCATTCTTGCGGGATCTCATCGTGGAACACCGCGGAACCGGCTTTGCCGGGCCGCTGGTGTTGCCCCCCGGTAGGGGGGTTGGCGAAGCGACACGAAGTGCGCGAAGACTGGGGGGCGAGCCTCATTGCATGCCTCCATTCCACCGCCCCGTGCACGCCGCATCGACGCATTCCGCCGTGCTGCCGAACCACGCCTGCACGCCGAGGATGGCGGGCAGGTAGTGCGCCTGCTTGGCCGAATCGAGCGCCACGGTCCTGGTGCCCTTGGGCACGGCGCGGCTCATGGCGGAGCAGCTGTCGGTCATGAGGATGCCGCCCGCGTCCTCGATGATCTTCGTGTAGCCGTTGCGGTCGGCCAGCGACTTGATGGCGCGCGGCGTGAAGATCCAGAGCTCGCAGTCCGGGTGCACCTTGCGGCCCTCGATGAGCTGCGCGGCCTCCCAGATCTGCTCGATGGTGTAGTGCGGGCAGCCCAGCATCACGTACTGCACCTCGGCGTCCTTGCCCGTGGCGTTGATCTTCTCGTAGGTGGCGCGGCGCTCGGCCTCGCCGTAGCGCAGCACCTCCACCGGCGCGCGTCCGCCCAGCGCCTGCTCGAGCGTCAGAGCCTCGGGCGTGATGCCGGCGATGTGGTACATCTCCACGCCGCCCGACGACGAAGCCGCCGCGCCAAAGTGCTTGAGCCGCGGCAGGTTGGGCACGCGGCCGATGCCGCGCTTGCTGTGCACCACCGGCACGCGCTCCTGCACGTGCTCGCCGATGTAGTAGCCGAGCAAGCCCCAGTCCTGCACCGATTCGACTTCGACATCGAGTTCGACCACGTGCGTAGCGCGGCGGTTCTCGTCGAGGTGGTAGCCCCAGTACGGAATGCGGCCCGTGAGCATCGCGGCACCGGTGCTCTCGCGCCCTTCGGTATTCGTGCGTGCGCCGAGCACCGAGTTGCAATACACCACCGCCGACGATTCCATCCACGCGCAGTGCTCGCCGCGCGTCGGGATGTTGCCGACCTGGTACGGCGTGCAGGTGTTCATGATCTGCGCGCCCAGGCCCGCCGCATGGCGCTCGCTCTTGTTGTAGAACTGGACGATCTCCTCGCTCACGCCCATGCGCTCGGGCTGGCCGGGATCGAAGCCCAGCTGCAGGTGGCTGGTGAAGACCTTGAACTTCGGGATCTCGACGGTCTCCTGGCTGTCGAGGCTGAACTCGGAAAACACCGCATCCATGCCGCCGCCCTTGGCCAGCGCGAAGTCGCGCTGGAACGGCGTGGTCGAGGTGATGGTGGCGCAGACATTGCGCGTCTCCACCAGCCGCTCGGCGCCAAGCGCTTCGCCGTAGCGCATCAGCAGGTCCATCGCCTTCTGCACGGCGGGGCCGTCGCGGCCGTCGTACATGGCTTTTTCTTCATCGCTCAGGTGCATGGCCTGTGTCTCCGTTTTTATGTGTCGTGGGGTCGGCCGGGCTAGCCCGGCAAGGGCGTGGGCACGTGGCCGCCGATGTCGCGCGCAATGGTGAGCGCGATGTCGTGCAGGCGCGGCGCGAGTTCGTTGCGCAGGCGCTCCTCGGTGAACACGAACGCGGCGCCGCCGCCGTTGAGCGCCATTACTTCGCCGTCCGGCCCGATGAGCGGCACCGACACCGAATTGATCTCGCGGTGGAATTCGCCGAGCGAAAGGCAGTAGCCCAGCCGCCTGGCCTCGCCGATGGCGCGCGTCATGCCGGGCGCAATGCTGTCCCATTCGGGGCCGCGCAACAGGCGCATCGAATCGACCAGCTGGTTGCGCTGCGCCTCGGGCAGCGCCGAAAGGTAGGCGCGGCCCAGGGCCGAATTGGCGAGCGGCGCGCGCGAGCCCACGTCGAGCCGCGCCGACAGCATCGACGAGCGCGGCCGGCAGGCCTCGATCAGCACCATCTCCATGCCGTCGCGAATCGCCAGGTAGACCGAGGCGCCCACCTCTTCGGCCATCGCCTGCATGCTGGGCCGCGCGGCGGCGCGCACGTCGAGGCTGCCAAGGAACACGCGCGACAGCGACACCACGCCCGGCCCGAGCATGAAGCGGTCGGCCACCTGCGCGGCCTTGAGCATGCCCAGCGAGAGCAGCGTGGCGACGAGCCGGTTGACGGTCGGCCGCGGGATGCCGGTCATGCGCGCGATGTCGGCATGGCCGAGCACGGGGCGCGCCTCGCTGAAGCAGCGCAGCACCGAGATGCCGCGCTCCAGCGCGCTCACGGTGTCCGAACGGTCGGCGCGCGACTCGGCGTCAGATGCGGAAAGAGAGCTGTCGTTTTTGTCAGTGGACATGGAGGAACCCTTTGCAAGACTCTGCAATGTAGAGGCAGGCGAAAGCGCGTCGGCCGGGTTCATGCGATTCAGATTCCGGCTTCGGCCGCGGCCCGCGCATGCGCGCCCTGCCCTTCGGCGCCGGCGCGCAGGTACACGCCCTGCGCGAGCAATGCCGACTGCAGCGCGCCCACATCGACGAAGCGCGGTTCGATGCCGCCCTGCGACGCCAGCGCCGCCGCCACGCCCGCGGCCTGGCCGGTGATCCAGCATTGCGGAATCTCGCGCATGAAGCCGTGCGAGTTGCGGTCGCACGAGATGTGTCGCCCGCAGGCCAAGAGGCCGTCGAGCTGCTGCGGCACCAGCGCGCCGTAGGGAATGGAGATGTTCGGAAACTTCGGCGACACGGCGGGCGTCACGCCCACCTCGTCGGCCAGTGCCACGCCATCGGGCCACTGGCTGCGCAGCACCGCGCCCACGCCGCTGAGGCGCCGCGCATGGCGCACGCCGATCTGCGGTGCGCTCAGCATCAGGTAGGCGTCCTCGAAGCCCGGCGCATGCGCCTTGAAGTAGTCCAGGTGCGCGGCCATCGCGCGGTGCGAGCGCACTTCCACGGCCGTGAGGTCGTCCACGTCGAGCGCCGAATAGCCCGACTGGCGCGGCCCCATGAACAGGGCCACGTCGTTGCGCCACGAGACGAAGGGCCGCTCGAACAGGCCGCACACTTCGCGCCCGCGCGCCATGAAGGCGCTGAACGCCTCGGGCTGGCCGGCCTTGAACTCGATCCAGCGGTTCATGTCCACGCCGCCGAACAGCCACGAGGTGTTCATGCAGTGGTGCACGTCGGCCTCCTCGATGTCGTTCACGAAAGCCGCGCCGGCCCGCGCGAACAGGTCGCCGTCGCCGGTGGCGTCGACCACCACGTCGGCCATGATGGCCATGCGGCCTTCCTTGCTTTCGAACACCACGCCCTTCACCGCGCCGTCCTGCACGATAGGAATGGCCGCCCACGAGTGGTAGATGAGCTTGACCTTGCGCTCCAGCACGATCTCCTGCGACAGCAGCTTGAGGCGCTCGGGGTCGATGGTGGGCGACCACGTGACCACGCCGTGGTAGGCGGCCGTGCGCTGCGACCAGTGGGCGGCCTTGGCCGTGTCCTGCGAGCCCCAGTCCTCGCGCGCCGGGCCGGCAATCGCATCGGCCGGCAGGCGGTCGAACAACTCTTCGGCAAAGCCGCGGATCACGAGCTGGCCTTCCCAGTCGGTCATGCGGTCGATCCAGATCACAAGGCCGCCGGTGGAAAGCCCGCCCAGGTGGTTGTAGCGCTCGAGCAGCGCCACGTCTGCGCCGGCGCGCGCGGCGGCGGCGGCGGCCGCGGTGCCCGAGGGCCCGCCGCCCACCACCAGCACGCCGCAGCGGTGGTAGACCGGAATGTTCTTGCCGGGCTCGGCCCAGCTGCCATGGTCAGGCCGCTTGACGCGGCTGTCGCGGTCGAAGATGTCGGAGGAGAGGATGCGCTCGTCGGTGCGGACGACAGTTTTCATGGATGGGTGTCTTGGATGGGCTGTTGCATCGTATTTTGATTTCAATGTTCATTTTGTCAAACACAAAAGCCTTCAAAAGGCATTTCTTCGGGGTATTCCCTAGTCGTTGTGGATTTTTATGATTTTCTAAACCAATATAAGAAGAACATTTCAAACGGAGACATCGATGAAGAAACCCTGCGGCACCCGCCGCGCGTTCGGCGCGGCGCTCGGCGCGGCGGCCCTCCTGGGCGTGGCGCCCCTGGCCCTGGCGCAAGACTTTCCCGTGCGCGGCGGCAAGCCGATCCGCATCGTGGTCGGCTTCACGGCCGGCGGCGGCACCGATGCGCAGGCGCGCATCGTGGCGCAGAAGCTCGGCGAGGTGCTGGGCACCGGCGTGATCGTCGACAACAAGCCCGGCGCCAGCACCATGCTGGCCGCGAGCGAGGTGGCGCGCGCGCTGCCCGACGGCTATACCCTGCTCTACGCGCCGTCTTCGACCATGGCGCAGAACCCGCACACCTTCTCGCAGGTGCCCTACGACCCGTTCAAGGACTTCACCGCCATCTCGATGGGCGGCCGCGGGCCGCTGGTGCTGTCGGTGAGCACCACCGTGCCGGCCCGCAACGTGAAGGAGCTCATCGCCTACGTGAAGGCGAACCCCGGCAAGGTGAGCTACGCCTCCTTCGGCGCGGGCACCTCGTCGCACATCTACGGCGAGGCCTTCGTGAAGAAGGCCGGCATCGACGCGGTGCACATTCCCTACAAGGGCGGTTCCGACGCGGCCAAAGACCTGATCGGCGGCCGCGTGCAGTACATGTTCGATTCGGCCTCGTCGGCGGTCATCACCTCGGGCACGGGCAAGGTGAAGATCCTCGCGATTGCCGCGAACGCGCGCATCGCCGCGCTGCCCGGCGTGCCGACCTTCGCCGAGCAAGGGGTGACGGGACTCGACCTGCCGAGCTGGCTCGGCTTCTACGGGCCGGCCCACATGCCCGCGCCGGTGGTCGCGAAACTCAACGCCGCGCTCACGCAGGTGCTGGCGATGCCGCAGGTGCGCGACTTCTACCGCAGCGGCGGCTATGAAGCCGGCGCAAGCACGCCCGAGGAGTTTGCCGGCGTCACGCGCTCGACCTACGAGCGCTGGGGCGCGATGGTGCAGCAGGTCGGGCTGGCCAAGCAATGAACGCCTGGCCGCCCTCCTCCATCGGCCGCCGGCGCGTGGCCGCCTGGCTCGGGCTGGTGTCCGCGCTCGGCGCGGCCGCGCTGCCGTGTGCCGCGCTCGCGGCCGAGCCCGCGCCCTTCCCCGAGAAAGGCCGCAGCATCCGCATCGTGCTCGGACTCGCGGCGGGCGGTGCCTCGGATGCGCAGGCGCGCTTCGTCGCCAACAAGCTCGGCGAAGTGCTGCAGACGCCGGTCATCGTGGAGAACCGGCCGGGTGCGAGCTTCATCCTGGCCACCGAGGAAGTGATTCGCGCGGCGCCCGACGGCTACACGATGATGTACGCGCCCTCTTCGGTGGTGGCGCAGAACCCGCAGACGCTGGCGCAGGTGCGCTACGACCCGTTCAAGGACCTGACGCCAATTTCACTCGGCGCGCGCGGGCCGCTGGTGCTCACGGTGCATGCGAGCGTGCCCGCGCGCACGGTGCAGGAGTTGGTGGCCTACATCAAGGCCAACCCGGGGAAGATGAGCTACGCCTCCTTCGGCACCGGCACCTCCTCGCACATCTACGGCGAGGCCTTTGCGCAGCAGGCGGGGCTGGACGTTGTGCATGTGCCCTACAAGGGCGGCGCCGACGCCGCGAAGGACTTTCTCGCGGGCCGCGTGCAGTACTACTTCGACGCCGCGCCCAACGCCATCCAGAACACCGCCACCGGCAAGGTCCGCATGCTGGCGGTGGCGGCGCCCAAGCGCAGCACGATGCTGCCCGACGTGCCCACGATGACCGAGCAGGGCGTGAGCGGGGTCGACATGCCGAGCTGGCTCGGCTTCTACGGACCCGCGCGCATGCCCGCGCCGGTGGTCGCAAAGCTCAACGGCGCGCTCGCGCAGGTGCTGGCGATGCCGGCCACGCGCGACTTCTTCCGCCAGGGCGCCTACGAGGCCGAGTCGTCGAGCCCCGCGCAACTGGCCGAGCTCACGCGTGCAACCTACGACCAGTGGGGCGACATGATCCGCAAGCTGGGGCTGGTGAAGCAATAGCGGGGCGCCGGCCGCAACGCGTGACTTAACGAGATATTAAAAACTCTGGGGCATCATTCGCACTGCTTCCCGCGCGCCACACCCCACACCACCTCCATGCACCTGCTCCTGGTCGAAGACGATGCCATGTTGGGAGAGGCGGTGTGCGACGGCGCGCGCCAGAGCGGCTGGACCATCGACCACGTCCGCAATGCGCCGGCCGCGCGGCTCGCGCTCATCGACCATGCCTACGCCGCCGTGCTGCTCGACATCGGGTTGCCCGGCGAGTCGGGGCTTTCGGTGCTGCGCGCGATGCGCAGCCGCTATGACCCCACGCCCGTGCTGATGCTGACCGCTCGCGGCCAGCTCAGCGAGCGCATCCATGGGCTCGACGCGGGTGCGGACGACTATCTTGTCAAACCCTTCCAGTTCGACGAGCTCTGGGCGCGCGTGCGTTCGGTCATCCGCCGCAGCCAGGGCCGCGTGATCCCGGTGTTCTCGCACGGCGACATCGAAGTCGACCGCAGCCGCCGCGTGGTATCGAAGGCCGGAATCGAGGTGACGCTGAGCGCGCACGAATACCGCACGCTATTGGCGCTGCTCGAGCGGCCCGGCCACGTGATCACACGCGACCATCTGCAGGACGCCGTCTACGGCAACGCGAGCGCGGTCGAGAGCAACACCATCGCCGTCTTCATCCATCAGTTGCGCCGCAAGCTCGGCGACGACCTGATCCGCACCGTGCACGGGCACGGCTACGTCGTCGGCCAGCCGCGGCCATGAAGCTGAAGTCGCTGCACGGGCGGATGATCCTGGTGATCGCGGCGACCATCGCGCTGTGCTGGGCGGTGGCGCTCGCAGTGCTGTTCGTCTATCTCACGCACAACAAGAACAGCATCTGGGACGACAAGCTGCGCACCATCGCCACGCGCATCTTGCTGACCATCCCGGGCGAGAACAGGCTGCGCGGGATGCGGCCGCCGGGCAACGGCCTGCAGCTGCGCGACGAAGCGCTGTCCGAGAGCGAGGCGCTCGCCTTCCAGGTCTGGCTCGACGGCAGCCGGCTGGTCGTGCGTTCGCCCGGCGCGCCGGAGACGGCACTGCGGCCCGACTTTGCCGAAGGCGTGGCCACGACCGTCATCGCGGGCGAGCGATGGCGCGTGTATTCCGTCTCCGACAAGATGGGCCGCGTGTATGTGCAGGTGGGCAACCTCCACAGCGTGGTGGACGCCGAACTGCGGCAAGAGGCGCTGACCGCGCTGGTCCTCAACACGCTGCTGCTCCTGCTGGTGGGCGCGGTGATGTGGTTCGTGGTGCGACGCTCGCTGGAGCCGGTGGTGGCGCTGGGCGCCGCAATGCGCAACCGGCGCAGCTTCGACCTCACGCCGCTGACGCCGGCGCTGCTGCCGCGCGAGCTCCATCCGCTGGTCGCCTCCTTCAACCACGCGCTGCGGCAGCTCGACGAAGCCGTCGAAGGCGAGCGCCGCTTCATCGGCGACGCGGCCCACGAGTTGCGCACGCCACTCTCGGCGCTGCAGGCGCAGGCCCAGATCGCCCTGCGCGCCCCCACCGCGGCCGAGAAGGACGTGGCGCTGACCAAGCTGCTCACCGTGGCCGAGCGCAGCACGCGCCTGTCCGAGCAGCTGCTCGACCTGGCGCGCCTGAACGCGGGCGCCAATGCACCGCAGCATGCACCGGCCGACCTGGGCGCGCTGGCAATGCACGTGGTGCACGAGTTCGACATCCATGCGCTCCAACAGGTGCGCACGATCCTGCTCGACGTGCGGCCCTGCACCATTCGCTGCGACATCGACGAGATCGGCATCCTGCTGCGCAACCTGGTCGACAACGCACTGCGCTACACGCCCAAGGGCGGGCGGGTGCGCGTGAGCTGCGGCCAGGAGGCGGGCACGGCGCCACCGCAGGACCGGCGCGTCTATCTCGAGGTGG
The DNA here is from genome assembly GCF_030815975.1 of Variovorax paradoxus. Classification (NCBI taxonomy): domain Bacteria; kingdom Pseudomonadati; phylum Pseudomonadota; class Betaproteobacteria; order Burkholderiales; family Comamonadaceae; genus Variovorax; species Variovorax paradoxus. The sequence goes on along the minus strand of NZ_JAUSXL010000002.1, from coordinate 4,184,822 downwards.
CGGACGACGGGCCCGGCGTGCCCGCGTCGGAGCGCACCGCCATCTTCAAGCGCTTTCACCGCGTGGCCGGCGCGCCGTCGCGCGGCAGCGGCATTGGGTTGTCGCTGGTGGCGGGCATCGCCCAGGTGCATCGCGCGGCCATCGAGACCGGGACCGGGCTCGACGGCCGCGGCCTCGGCATTCGCGTGGTGTTTCCGGCGTTGGGCTCCGCCGAGGCTCCTGCGCTTCAGAATCTGTAGAGGTAGCCGACGCGCACGCCGGTCTGGCTCGATCGGCCGACCAGCGGGCTGTTCTTGATACCGCTGCCGAGGCTGGTGCCGCTGAGGTCCAGGAACAGGGTCTGCTTCGGCGCCACGGCGTAGTCCACGCGCAGGCCCAGTTCGACGTTCGCGGCGGCGTCGCCGTCGTAGCGGGCGCGATCCGAGCGGGATTCCGCTGCGCGCACGCCGTAGTAGTAGTCGACGTACTTGCGGTCGACCCAATGCACAGCGAGCCGTGGCGTGAAGCTGAAGGCACCCGAGGTGAAGCGACGGTCGACCTGCAGCTTGAACCGGGTGCCCTTGCTGTGCCCGGAAGCGTCGGCCAGCAGCTCGGCCGACAGGTTGGCGAACTCGTTGCGCCAGATCGCGGCGCCCCCAAGCCAGATGCTGGCCTTGCGTTCATCCATGCCGCTCAGGTAGGGGGAGTCTTCGGCCTCGTAACCGTCAGACGCGTAGCGCGCACGCAGCCGGAACGACACCGGACCCGCGGACGGGAGCTTCAGATCGAGGCTCGGGCCCGCAACGCTGACCCACCGGTTCTCGTAGGTGACCATCGGAATGGCGATCGCCTTGTCGTCGAATTCGCGGTAGGGCTTGCGATCCATGCCCGCCGCGATACCGAGACCCCACTGGGAGCCCCCGGCCTGGAATTTCTCTTCGTCGGATTGTGCCCAGGCGAGTGGCATGCAGGTGGCGGAGATGGCGCTCACGGCGATTGCCGCGAAGGTCGAGCGGCCATGGAAACGGGGGCCTCGGGCAAGGCGGGTTTGCTTCTTCATCAGGATCCTCAGGGTGAAAAGTCGAAGGTTCGAAGCGGCATGGCCGCCTCGCCGCCGGATGCTGACCCTGAGGCTTTAATAACTCTTTAGGCTTTTTAAGATTCGATGAATGGCGCGCCGCCGCGAGCTTTCACGTCGCTCGGGCTCGCGAGGCCATAGGGAAGCTGCGGGGCTGCCAAGCTCAGCCCAGGAAGCGCAGCAGCCGCCGGTTGAATTCATCGGCGCGCTCGTACTGCGCCCAATGCCCTGCCCCATCGATCACCACGCCTTCGCGCTGCGGATGGCCGGCCGTGAGCTGCGCCACCAGCGGCCGCGGATCGGCGGTGACGTCGTACTCGCCCCACAGCAGCAGCTGCGGCCCGCCGAGCGTGTCGAGCGCGGCCTGCAGGCCGCCCGCCTGCGACACGTCCTTGCTGCGAAAACGCGTGCCGTGGCAGGAGATGTCGTGGATCTCGAACGCCACCGGGTCGATCGCGGCCTTGTCGTGCAGCATCAGCGCGGCCAGGTTGTGCAGCAGCGCGGCGCGTTCCTGCGCGCGGTTGGGCGCGGCGCGCCAGTTGATCATCTCCACCGCCATGCGCCGCATGGTGCCGTGGCCGCCGCTGCCCACGAGTGCGAAGCGCCGGATGGCGCCGCGCCGCACCGCGAAGCGCGCGGCGGTGAGCCCGCCGAAGGAGAAGCCGCCCAGATCGATGGGCGTGCCCGCGCCGATCAGCTGGTCGAGCGATCCGCCCAGCGCATCGAGCAGCGGGCCGAGCGGATCTTCGCCGGGCGCGGCGCGCGGCGGCGCGTCGGAATCATTGAACCCGGGCATGTCGGGCAGCCACAGCGTGCGCCCGGCCGAGAGCGCCTCGACGTTGCGCAGCCAGTGCATCCAGCTGCCGTGGCCGCCGTGCAGCAGCACCAGCGGCGCATGGGTGTTGTCATCGCCGAAGCGGCGCCAGCAGACGCGAACGCCGCCATGCACCACGTCATGGCGCGTGCCGCTCGCGGCGATGCGTTCGATCAAGAGGCGGGCTTCGCGGTCTGAATCTGAAGTGGAATCTGAATCGGGAATGGAAGGCATCGCCCGATTCTGCCAACGCGCGGCCTTTTCAGCTGGCGCCGGCGCCGAAGCGGTAGCTCGACACCACGAGCCCGCCCATGAAGGCATCTTCGTGATAGATGCGTTCGCCGGGCTCCTGCTCGGCCGCGCCGACCGCCACCATCAGCGGGATCAGGTGCTCCTCGCGCGGATGCGCGATGCGCGCCGAAGGGGCGGAGGCCCAGTCCTGCAGCCGCTGCGCGCGTTCCTGCGGCGGCGATTGCACGGCGGTGTGGTCGAGCCAGTCGCCGAAGGCCTTGGACGCGCCATGCGCCTGCGGGCCGAAGTTGCGCAGGTTGTGATAGCTCAGGCCGCTGCCCACGATGAGCACGTTCTCGTCGCGCAAGGGCGCGAGCGCGCGGCCGAGCGCCAGGTGCTCCGCCGGATCGAGCCCCCGGCGCAGCGACAGCTGCACCACCGGCACGCCGGCATCGGGATACATCGCCTTCATGGGCGAGAACATGCCATGGTCGAAGCCGCGCTCGGGGTCGATGGCCGCGGGCAACCCGGCCGCCGCCAGCAGCGACTGCACGCGCTGCGCCAGTTCGGGCGAACCCGGTGCGTCGTAGCGCACTTCGTAGGTGTGGGCGGGGAAGCCGCCGTAGTCGTAGATCATCGGCGGGCGCGGGCTGCCCTGCACCGTGAAGACCGGCGCCTCCCAATGGGCCGACACCATGAGGATGGCGCCGGGCGTGCGGCCGATCTGGCGCGGCATGTCGGCCAGCGCCGCGGCCAGCTGGTCGTAGGTGGGGCCCATTTCCTTCCTCATCCAGGGCCAGGGGCCGCCGCCATGCGAGATGAAATACGTGGGCAGGCGCGAAGTGGTGTTGTCGTGGGTCAAGCCGATGCTCCTTGAAAGCGTTGCATCGACTGTAGACATTTCCCACCAGGAAATCGACAGGCTACGATGCATCGATTCATTTCCTCTGAGGAAACCATCCATGGACCGCCTGACCAGCCTGCGCGTGTTTCGGGAGGTCGTCGAATCGGGCAGCTTCGTGGCCGCGGCCGAGCGCCTGTCGATGTCTGCGCCGATGGCCAGCAAGCATGTGGCGCAGCTCGAAAAATCGCTGGGCGCGCGGCTCCTGCACCGCTCGAGCCGCCACCTGAGCCTGACCGAGGCCGGCACCGCCTGGTACGAGCAGAGCCGGCGCGCGCTCGACCTGCTCGATGCCGCCGAGGCCGCCATCGGCCAGAAGAGCGAGGCGCCGCGCGGCCAGCTCAAGGTGAGCGCGCCGGTGTGGTGTGCCACGCCGCGCTTCGCGCGCGTGCTGGCCGACTACCGCGAGCGCTTTCCTGAAGTGCTGGTCGACATCCACCTGGAGAACCGCAAGGTCGACCTCGCGGCCGATGGCTACGACCTCGCGCTGCGTGCCACGCAGGAGCCCTCGCCGGCGCTGATTGCGCGGCCGCTGTGCCGCGTGCCCTTCCACCTGGCAGGCACGCCCGCCTACCTGCGCCGCATGGGCGGCAACCCCGCGCTGCCGGCCGACCTGGGCCGGCTCGGCGCCATCGTGCCGAGCTACGTGAACCTCGACAATCTCTCGCTCAAGGGGCCGGGCGGGCGGATGTTTCCGCTGCGGCTCACGCCGGCGCTGCGTTCGGACGACACCACGCTCACCTTGCATGCGGTGCGCGCGGACATGGGCATTGCGTTCCTGCCCGAATGGCTGGTCGACGACGACCTTGCCGCGGGCCGGCTGGTGCGGCTCTTGCCCGACCACGCCTCGCCGCCGGTCACGCTGTTTGCCGTGTACACCAGCCGCCAGTACATGGCGCCCAAGCTGCGCAGCTTCATCGACTTTCTCGGCGAGCGGCTGGGCGGCCAGCCGCCCGCGGCGGCAAAACGCACCCTTTCGGGGCAAGGACATGCCACCCCGGGCTAAAGTCGCGGCTTCCCCTGGAGACCGCACGCCTTGTTCCGTTTCTTCGAAAAACTGCTCCTCCCCTATCCCGCGGCCGAACCGGCGCCTCCCCCGACGGGCTTCTTCGCGTTCCTGTGGGCCTGCACCCACGGCCTGCGCCTCAAGATGACCGTCATGGCGGCGCTCACCGCGGCCATCTCGGGCTTCGAGGCGCTGCTGTTCGCGGTCCTCGGGCGCATCGTCGACTGGCTCGGCGGCCAGGTGCCGTCGCGGCTGTGGGCCGAGCGCGGCGACACGCTGGCGTGGCTGGCCGTGCTGCTGGTGGTCAGCATCGGCGTGGTCGCGCTGCAGACCATCGTCAAGCACCAGACGCTGGCAGTGAACCTGCCGATGCGCCTGCGCTGGAACTTCCACCGGGTGATGCTGGGCCAGAGCATGGCCTTCTACCAGGACGAGTTCGCGGGCCGCATCACGGCCAAGGTCATGCAGACCGCGCTCGCGGTGCGCGACACCCTGTTCGTGCTGGCCGACGTGGTGGTGGCGATGGGCGTGTACGTGGTGACCATCATCGTGCTGGTGAGCGTGCTCGACGTGCAGCTGGTGCTGCCCTTCATCGTCTGGCTGGTGCTCTATGCGTGTGCGCTGATGTACTTCGTGCCGCGGCTGGGCAAGGTGGGCAAGGCGCAGGCCGACGCGCGCGCGCTGATGACCGGGCGCGTGACCGATGCCTACACCAACATCGCCACCGTCAAGCTGTTCTCGCACACGCAGCGCGAGGCCGGCTTCGCGCGCGAGGCGATGCGCGAGTTCATGTACACGGGCTACGGCCAGATGCGGCTGGTGAGCGCGTTCGAGATCGTCAACCACACACTCAGCATGGGCCTGACCGCGGGCATGGCCGGCACCGCGCTGTGGCTCTGGTCGAACGGCACGGTGGGCGTGGGTGCGGTGGCCGCAGCCACCGCGATGGCGCTGCGCCTGCAGGGCATGTCGCACTGGATCATGTGGGAGATGACCAGCCTGTTCGAGAACATCGGCACCGTGCAGGACGGCATGAAGACGCTGTCGCGCCCGCGCACCGTGCTCGATGCGCCCGATGCCGGCGTGCTCGAGGTGCCGCGCGGGGAGGTGCGCTTCGAGCACGCGAGCTTCCGCTATGCGGATGCGGGCCGCCGCGTCATCGACGACCTGAACCTGGTGGTGCGGCCCGGTGAGAAGATCGGCCTGGTCGGCCGCTCGGGCGCGGGCAAGTCGACGCTCGTCAATCTGCTGCTGCGCTTCCATGACCTGGAAAGCGGGCGCATCCTGATCGACGGCCAGGACATCGCGCATGTGACGCAGGATTCGCTGCGCAGCCATATCGGCATGGTCACGCAGGACACCTCGCTGATGCACCGCTCGGTGGCCGACAACATCGCCTACGGCCGGCCCGACGCCACGCACGAACAGATCGAGGCGGCCGCCAAGCGTGCCGAAGCGCACGACTTCATCCAGACGCTGGGCGACGCCAGCGCCCGGCGCGGCTACGAGGCGCACGTGGGCGAGCGCGGCGTGAAACTCTCGGGCGGCCAGCGCCAGCGCGTGGCCATTGCGCGCGTGATGCTCAAGGACGCGCCGATCCTGCTGCTCGACGAGGCCACCAGCGCACTCGACTCCGAGGTGGAGGCCGCCATCCAGCAGAGCCTCTACCGGCTGATGGAAAGGCAAGACCGTGATCGCGATCGCGCACCGGCTGTCGACCATCGCGGCCATGGACCGGCTTATCGTGCTCGACGAAGGCCGCGTGGTGGAAGAAGGCGACCACCGCACGCTGATGGCGCAGGGCGGGCTCTATGCGCGGCTGTGGGCGCACCAGAGCGGCGGCTTCCTGGGCGACTCGCTGGAAGAAGAGGACGGCGAAGCCCTGCGGGCCTGAGCGCAGGCTATTTGTCAGCAAGCGTTACGGTGGCACGGCGCAAGCGCGCGGGCGGGTCTTTGCGAGTCCTACAGCACGGGCCGCCACTCGCCGACAGCAACCGGACACCCCGGGCGCGATGCTGAAGCTGTCGTCAACAACGAGGAGTCCTCGCGTGAATTCCATCATTTATATCGTCGGTCTGGTCGTCGTGGTCGTGGCCGTGCTTTCGTTCTTCGGCCTGCGCTGAACCGGGCACGCGTTTTCGACTCGCCTGCTGAACAAGAACGGGGCCGTCCGCGCGGCCCCGTTTCTCATGGGTTGCCCGCAGCGCGCCGGGCATAATTCGCGCGCCCCGGCACTTGCGGGGCCCACTTGCTGCGAAGGGACCCTGTTGACCAACACCGCGTTGCGCGAACCTGCCTTTCCGGACGCGGTCATCACCGAAGCGATCCGATGGACCGAGGAGAAAGGTCCGCTCGACGACGCCGAGGTCCTGCGCGCCGCCCTCGCCCGCACCTCCCGCACTTCCGACGCACCGGCACGCATCACCGCACGCGCGCTGTTGCTCGGTGAGCGCATCGGGCTGCAATCCGAACTGGCACGCGCCCGCCAGTGGGCGCCATGGGTGCTGCTCGGACTGGTCGCGCTCGTCGTCATGGCCGGCCTGGGCCTCGCGGGCCACGTGGTCGGCGGCGGCGAACGGCACATCAACGTGATCGTGGCGCTGGCGAGCCTGCTCGGCCTGCATGCGCTCACGCTGCTGCTCTGGCTGGCCGGCCTGTGGCTGCCGCTCGGCGCGTTCAACACAAGCTCGCTGGGCTGGATCTGGCTCTCGCTCACCGCGCGCGTGGCCGGCGGCAAGCGCGGCCAGGCGCCGGTGCTGGTGCGCTCTGCCACCGGGCTGCTCGCGCGCGCGAGGCTGCTGCCCTGGGCCCTGGGGCTGGTGAGCCACGGCATCTGGTCGCTCTCGTTCGCCGCGGTGCTGGCCGCGCTGCTGTTCGCGCTGGCGTTTCGCAGCTACACGCTGAGCTGGGAGACGACGATCCTCGACCCGGCCTTCTTCGTGCACGCCGTGCAGGTGCTCGGCTGGGCGCCGGCGCAGATCGGCTTTCCGGTTCCCGATGCCGCAACCGTGCTTTCCCCTTCTCCGGGCGCCGCGGGCCAGCGCACCTGGGCGCTGTGGCTGACGGGCTGCATCGTGGTGTACGGGCTGCTGCCGCGCCTGGCGCTGGTGCTGCTGAGCGCGGCGGTGTGGCACCGCCGCCGCGGCGCGCTGCGGCCCGACTGGAGCGAGCCGTATTACCGCAAGCTGACGGCCCGCTTTGCCGCGCTCGCGCCGCCTGCCATCGTCGATGCCGATCCGGGGCGTGCGCCGGGCTCGGCGCCCGCGGGCCTCGCACCTTCGGAGTTGCGCGATGCCCTGTTCGTCATCGGCTTCGAGCTGCCTTCGGATACGGCATGGCCGCCCGAGGGCCTGCCGGCCAATGCAACCCCGCACGTGCAGCGCATCGACGGCAGCGCCCCCGCGCGCCGCGCCCTGCTCGACCAGCTCGCGCAGGCCCGTCCGCGTGCCGTACTGCTGGTGTGCCACGCCGCATCGAGCCCCGACCGGGGCACCGAACGCTTCCTGCGCGAAGTGCTGGCCCATTGCGGCGAATGCCGGCTCTGGCTGGCCCCGGCCGCCATGGACGCACCCGACGCAAATGCATCGCAGCGCTGGATCGACTGGCTGCGCGATACCGGCCTGCCGCGCGTCGCGGCCACGCCCCGGCTCGAAGACGCATTGCAAGCCCTCGGCGCCACCCCATGACGCAGCAGCAGCCAGCCATCCGCATCGCCGTTGTCGGCCACACCAACGCGGGCAAGACCTCGCTGCTGCGCACGCTGACGCGGCGCGCCGGCTTCGGCGAAGTGTCGCAGCGCCCCGGCACCACGCGCCATGTGGAGTCCGTCGATCTCGACGTGAACGGCCAGGCCGCCGTGCGCTTCTTCGACACGCCGGGCCTCGAGGATGCGGTGGCGCTGCGCGAGCACCTGGCCGGCCTCGACCCGCAGGCCACGCCACCCGGGCGCATCCGCCTGTTCCTGCAGGGCCCCGAAGCCCACGGCGTGTTCGAGCAGGAGGCCAAGGTGCTGCGCACCATGCTCGACATCGATGCGGCGTTCCTGGTCATCGACGTGCGCGAGCCGGTGCTGCCCAAGTTCCGCGACGAGATCGAGCTGCTCAACTCCTGCGCCCGGCCCGTGCTGCCGGTGCTGAACTTCGTGCGCGATGCGGCCAGCCGCGAGCCCGACTGGAAGGAACTGCTGTCGGCCTACGGCCTGCACGTGCAGGTGCGCTTCGATGCCGCGGCGCCCTTCGTGGGCGCTGAGCGCGAGCTCTACAGCGACCTGTCGACATTGCTGCGCGACCGGCGCGAGCTGCTGCGTGCCGTGGTGGATTGGCTCGCCGCCGAAGCCGCCGGGCGCCGCCGCGCGGCCTGCGTGCGCATCGCCGAACTGCTGGTCGATGCCGCGGCGCTGCGCCGCACGGTGCCGACCGAGGAGTTCGCCGACACGGCGCGCCGCAAGGCCTTCGTCGCGGCCTTGCAGAAGGATGTGTTCGACAAGGCGCAGCGCTGCACCGACGACCTGCTCGCGCTCTACGGCTTTCGCCAGGACGATGCCGGCGAGGCGCCGCTGCCGCTCATCGAAGGCCGCTGGACGCTGGATTTCTTCAGCCCCGAAGCCATGAAGGACGCGGGCCTGCGGCTCGGCAAAGGCGCCGCCATCGGCGCGGCCGTGGGCGTGGTGGCGGACCTGGCCCTGGCCGGCATTTCGCTGGGCACGGGCGCCGCGCTGGGCGGCGCCATTGGCGGCGCCGTGTCGCAAGGCTGGGGGCCGTTCGGGCGCAAGCTGGCGAACAGGCTGCGCAACGTGCACGAGCTCACGGTGGAAGACGGCGTGCTGTTTGCGCTGGTGGCCTGGCAGCTGAAGCTCACGCGCGCACTGGAGCAGCGCGGGCACGCGGCCACCGGGCGCATCGCGGCCGAAACGAGCGCAACCCAGGACGCGCCGACGCGCGCCACCGCGGCCGCCGTGCGCGCCGTGCGGCCGGCGCGCAGCCATCCCGAATGGGAATCGGCGGGCCTGGCCACGCGCGGCTTCTGGCGCCCCGCGCCGCAGCGCGATGCGCTCGCGGCCGATCTCGCGCGCACGCTGCAGGGCGCCTTCGCGCCCTGAGCGCCGGCTCCTGCCTCCGCTTGCAGGCGGAGGCGACGGATTCCTACGTGCCAGCGATGCCGCGCGCACCACTCTTTTTTCGAAGACATCGACGGCACGCGGGGTGCCGTTCGTCTTTTTTGTCCTCATCGAAAAAGGAGCACCCATGGCCGTCGAATGCAAACTGCTCGCCACCCCCTTGATCGGACGCGTGTGGCAAGGCCGCACGCCGATCGCGCGGGCCGACGAATACCTGCGCTACAGCTTCGAGCACGGCATCCAGGACATCGCGAAGAAGCCCGAATGCCTGGGCGTGCAGTACTTTCGCAAGCTGAACGGCGACACCGCCGAATTCAGGACCGTCTCCTACTGGCAATCGATCGAGCACATGCATGCGATGCACGCGCAGCGCGGCGATCCGCTGCGCGTGGCGCCGCTGGCGCGCGACCCCGAGTTCCTGCTCGAACTGCCGGAGTTCGTGGACATCGTCGAGGTGCACGTCAACTCGTTCGGCACCGGCAGATAGCCACAGGCCTAGGTTTCAAGCAGGTCCTCCAGCCGCAGCGGCAACCGGCGCAAGCGCTTGCCGGTGGCATGGAACACCGCATTCACGATGGCGGGCGCCACGCCGACCATGGCCACTTCGCCCAGGCCTTTCACGCCCATGGCATTGAGCCGCATGTCCGGCTTGCCGACAAAGTCGACATCGATGCGGCCGATGTCCGCCGCCACGGGCAGCACGTATTCCGCAAGGTCCGCGTTGAGGAAGCCGCCGTAGCGCGCATCCACCTCGCTCGCCTCGCGCAACGCGGCGCCGATGCCCCACACCACGCCGCCTTCGACCTGGCTGCGCGCAGTGCGCAGGCTGGCCACCGTGCCGCAGTCGGCCACGCTGAGCACGCGCGGCACGCGGATGCGCCGCGTGGTGGGTTCGATGCGCACCTCGACAAAGTGCGCGATGAAGCTGAAGGCGACGAAGTCGGGATACACCGGCCCGGCCGCGGCGGGCAGCCCGCCGGTGAGCCGCCCGAAGACCTGTTCGGGCTGGCCCGGCGCGCGCATCCGGCTTTCGGCCTCGGCAAAGGGGCGGCCCGAGGCGCGCAGCAGCGCCACGGCCGTAGCCCCGTCCGCACCAGGCTGCGCACCCGCGTTCTGCCGCAGGTCGTCCATGAGCCGCTGCGCGGCTTCCTGCACCGGCGGCAATGCCGTGGCCGTGCCCCAGGAGCCGGCGGTCAGGTGCTGCGGCGCGGCGGCGGTGTCGCCGACCAGAATCTCGACCGCGGCCACCGGCGCGCCAAGCACGCGCGCCACCGTCAATGCAATGGCCGTGCGAATGCCCTGCCCCATCTCGTGGCCGCCGACCGCCACCCGCACCGCGCCGCTCGCGTCGAGCCGCACCTTGGCGACGGCCGGTGCAATGGCCGCCTTGTAGGCGCCGGCCGCCACGCCCCATCCGATGAAGCTGCCGTCGGGCGCGCGCATCGAGCGCGGCGCCATCGTGCGGCGCGCCCAGCCGAACGCGCTGCTTCCCTTGGCGAGACACTCCGCCAGGTGGCGCGACGAAAAAGGCTTGCCGCTGATCGGATCGACGGCCGCGTCGTTCGCAAGGCGAAACGCAACCGGGTCCCGGCCGAGCGCGTAGGCCATCTCGTCCACCGCGCTTTCGAAGGCGAAGGCGGCCGGATGCTCGAACGGCGCGCGCATGTAGCCGGGCGTCTGCACGTCGGTGCGCACGAGCCGCTCGCGGCCCAGGAAATTGCCGATGCCGTAGAGCCGCGAAGTGATCTCGGTGCCGCTCGATGGAAACAGGTCGTGGCGCGAGGTCTGCTGGTCGATCTCGTGGATGGCGGCGACCAGCTTGCCGCTGCGGTCGGCGCCCAGCCGCACGCGGTGGCGGCTCGCCGGCCTGAAGCTCGCGTTGTGGAACAGCTGGCTGCGCGACAGCACGAGCTTCACCGGCCGGCCCAGCGTGCGCGCCGCAATGGCCACCAGCGCGGTGTGCGACTGCAGCGAATTCTTCTGGCCGAAACCGCCGCCCACCGTGGGCGACAGCACGCGCACCTTTGCGGGCTCGATGCCCAGTTGCTTCGCCAGGCCGTGGCGCACGCCTTCGGCATTCTGGGTCGGCTCGCGGATGGTGAGCACGCCGTCGGCGCTCCATTCGGCCACGGTCGCGATGATTTCCATCGGGTTCTGGTGCTGCATCGGCAACTCGTACGCCGCGTCCACCGTGAAGGCGGCATCCTGGAGCGCGGCTTCGGCATCGCCCGCGCGCCGGTCGGCGAACATGGGTTGCGGCAGCAGCGCGGACTGCATCTGTGGCTCGGCACCGGGCGCATCGATGGTGGCCACGAAGGGAATGGCGGTGTACGTCACGGCCACCAAAGCAGCGGCCTCGCGAGCAGCCTCAGGCGTGTCGGCCACCACCATGGCCACGGTCTGCCCGCGGTAGGCAATCTGCGGCGAGCGCAGCGGATAGAAGCTCTGGAAACCGAAGCCGCCTCCCATCAGGAAGCCGCCGGTGTCGAAGCTGCCGACGTTCTCGTGCGTGAACACCGTGCGAACGCCGCGCACGCGCTGCGCCGCCGCGGTGTCGATGGCGGTGACGGCGCCGCGCGCAATGCGCGATGGCACCAGCGCGGCATGCAGCAGCCCGGCGCGCGCATCGTCCGCCGCATAGCGCGTGGCGCCGCGCACCTTGTCGCGCGCGTCGACGCGCTCGGCACCGGCGCGAGGCGTGCGCTTCATCACTGCCGTGTTGAGATTTGTTGCCATCTTCAGCTCCTTTCCCTGGCCAGCATCAGCGCATCGGTCACCGTTTCGATGCCGAGCGCCACCTTGAACGCGTTGTGCTCGAGCGGCTTCGCGCCCTCGAAGGCAAGTTCGGCGGCCCGCCGCGCGGCCGCGCGCGTGAACGGCTGGCCGACCAGGCTGCGCTCTGCCTCGGCCGCACGCCACGGATGCGTTGCCACACCGCCGAGCGCAATGCGCGCGTCGACCACCCGGTTGCTCCTGATCTCCAGGGCCACAGCCGCCGAGGCAAGCGCAAAGGCGTAGGACTCGCGGTCGCGGATCTTGTGGTACGTGGAGCCCCGCCCGATCGCCCTGCGCGGCACGCGGATGCGCACGATCAGCTCGTCGGCCGCGAGCACCGTTTCCAGATGCGGCGTGGCGCCCGGCGCACGGTGCAGTTCGCGCACCGGCACCGTGCGCTCCCCGCGCGGGCTGACGGTGTCGACCAGTGCGTCGAAGGCCACCAGCGCAACGGCCCAGTCGCCGGGATAGACGGCCACGCAGGCGTCGCTGCCGCCCAGCACCGCATGACCGCGGTTCTGGCCGCCCACCGCCGAACAGCCGCTGCCGGGCACGCGCTTGTTGCAGGCGAATTCGGGTCCGCCGCGAAAGTAGGCGCAGCGCGTGCGCTGCAGCAGGTTGCCGCCCACGGTTGCCATGTTGCGCAGCTGCTGCGACGCGGCCTTCCAGAGCGACTCCGACAGGGCTGGGAATTCGCGCTGCACCACGGCGTTGTCCGCCACGTCGCTCATGGCCGCGAGCGCGCCGATGCGCAGCTCGCCGCGGCTGGCGGTGTCGACTTCGCGCAGGCCTTCGATGCGGGTGATGTCGATCACCGTGGCCGGCGCTTCCACGCCGAGCTTCATCAGGTCGAACAGCGTGGTGCCGCCCGCGAAGTAGCGCGCGCCGGGCTGGTTCTGCGCGAGCAGCTGCACGGCTTCGCCGGTGCTGCGCGGACGCAGGTAGGCGAAGTCATGCATGGCGACTGCCCTCCATGCGCCGCACATGCGGCGCAGCCTCGCGGATCGCTTCGAGAATGCCCGCGTACGCACCGCATCTGCAGATGTTGCCGCTCATGTATTCGCGGATCTGCGCGTCGCTGGTGGCGTGGCCTTCGCGCACGCAGGCAATGGCCGCCATGATCTGGCCGGGCGTGCAATAGCCGCACTGCAGCGCGTCATGGTCGAGAAAGGCCTGCTGCATCGGATGCAGCGTGCCGTCGGCCGACTCGATGCCCTCGATGGTGGTCACGGCGCAGCCGTCGGTCTTCACGGCCAGCGTGAGGCACGAGGCCACGCGGCGGCCGTCCACATGCACGGTGCAGGCACCGCACTGGCCGTGGTCGCAGCCCTTCTTGGCGCCGGTGAGGCCGAGCTGTTCGCGCAGCACGTCGAGCAGCGAGGCGCGCGGCTCCAGCTTCAGTTCGTGGAGCCTGCCGTTGATGGTGACGCGGGTCTCGTGGGACCCCGCGCCGGGGTTGGGTGCCGCGCGGCCGGTTTCCGCGGCCGCACTTGCGCCGGCCGAAGCCGCGGTGCCCGCGCTGGCCGCCGTGGTCATCATGAACATGCGGCGGTTGACGGCAGGCAATGCGCCTGCTGCGTTCTGCAGGGGTGGATGGCTCATGGGGCTCTTCCTTTTTTTCTTCTTCAGAATTCGCGGCCGAGGCGCGCGTCGAACGACGCAGGGCCGCTGCCGCGCGCCGCGATGCACAGCGCGACGAAGACCAGCATCAGCGGATATTCGTAGCCGCGGTCGATCCAGGGAAAGGTGGGTGCCAGCAGGTAGCTGATGACCAGCATCTGCACCACCACCATCGGCGCGACGATGCGCGTCAGGAAACCCAATGCCAGCATCAGCCCGCCGACGCCTTCGAGCAGCGCGATGAACCAGCCGATCAGCGGTGCGGCGGGCAGGTGCAGCACGTTGGCGATCAGGTTGACCGAGCCGGCCATCGGATCGGCCATGCTGCCGTGGCTGCGGCCCAGCAGCTTGGGGATGCCGTGGGTCATGAGCATCAGGCCGAACGCGATGCGCAGCAGCGCATGGCTCAGCGGCTCCAGCCGGTCATAGAGGCTGCGCAGCCGTGGAAAGATCAGTTGCATGGGGAGCGCTCCTGGGTCGAAGGGGTTGCGGGGAAGCGCCGAAAAAGGTGGCGCGAGAGGAAGTCTCTCTGTTCTGCATGGGCGAATAAATATGCGAATCTCGCCAATACAATTCAATGAGACTCAACAATCAAGAAGACCATGGATCGCTTCGACGCCATGCAGCTGTTCACCCGCATCGTCGATCTGGGCAGCTTCACCCAGGCCGCGGCCGCACTCGACATTCCGCGTGCCACGGCCACGCATGCCATCAAGGAGCTGGAAGCAAGGCTGCACGTGCGGCTGCTGGAGCGCACGACGCGCCAGGTGCGCACAACCGTCGACGGCCAAGCCTTCTACGAGCGCTGCCGCCATCTGCTGCGCGAGCTCGAGGAGGCCGAGTCTTCGCTGTCGGAACTCGCGGTCAATCCGCGCGGGCGCCTGCGCATCGACATCCATGGCGCGCCCGCCCAGGCAATCGTGCTGCCACGCATCCACGAATTCCATGAGCGCTATCCGCACATCGAACTGGCCATGGGCAGCGGCGACCGGCTGGTGGACCTGGTGCGCGAAGGCGTCGACTGCGTGGTGCGCGCGGGCGAGCCCAAGGATTCGTCGCTGGTCACGCGCCGCCTGGCGCTGCTGCCGCAAGTGACCTGCGCGAGCCCGGGCTACCTGGCCGCGTACGGCACGCCCACGCAGCCGTCCGACCTCGCCCGGCACCTGGCGGTCAATTTCTTCTCGGCCTCGCGGCCCGAGGTGTTTCCGTACGAGTTCATGGTGGACGGCAAGCTCGAAACCTGCATGCTGAAGGACTGGATCAGCGTCAACAACGCCGATATCTACAAGAGCTGCGCCGAACAGGGCTGCGGCATCATCCAGGTGCCGCGCTTCAGCGTGGAGAGCCAGCTGCGCGAGGGCTCGCTGGTCGAGATCCTGCCGCACACGCCCTGCCCACCGATGGTCTATTCGGTGCTGTACCCGCACCATCGCCAGCTCTCACCGCGCGTGCGGGTGTTCATCGACTGGATCGCGCAGCTCTATGCGGAGCGCTTCGGCAGCGCGGCCGCATAGGCGCCGGCGCGGTGGTCACCGCGCAGTCACGTGGCGCACCTAGCATCCGCAGGCCCTTGCCGCCACCTACCCAGACTGCACCACCCCACGCGATGTACCCCGGCGAACGGCTCAACGGATACAGCCATCTGCTGGGCCTGGTGCTCGCACTTGCGGCCACCGCGCTGCTGCTTGCCAAGACCCTGCCCACCGGCGACCCGGCACGGATTGCCGGCGCGCTGGTGTTCTCGCTCTCGGCGGTGGCGCTGTATGCAGCCTCCACGCTGTTCCACAGTACCCGGGGGCGGCTCAAGCGCTTCTGGGAGCGCGCGGACCATTGCGCCATCTACCTGCTGATCGCGGGCACCTACACGCCGTTCGCGCTGGTCACGCTGCACGGGCTGTGGGGCTGGCTGCTGCTGGCCGCCGTGTGGAGCGCGGCGTTCTTGGGCATCGCGCGCGAACTGCTGCAGGCGAACAGCGCGGGCGCGAAGCCTCCGCTGGCGCTCTACATCGCCATGGGCTGGCTCGGCGTGCTGGCCTCGGCGCCGCTGGCCGCGCGGCTCGACAGCGGCGGGCTTGCGTGGCTCCTGGCGGGCAGCGCGCTCTACACCGCGGGCACGGTGTTCTATCGCAACCGGCGGGGCTTTCGGCATGCGCACGGCACCTGGCATCTGTTCGTGCTCGCGGGCACCGCGAGCCACTATGTCTGCGTGGGCTGGTTCGTGCTTTGATGCACAACCGCGAGCGGGCACGGCCCCGCCGTAAGCACCTGTTACCACCTCTCGCGCGGTTTCGCGTCGTGAGATGTGCACAATGCGCCCCATGCCAAATATCGCCTCCATCCTGAAATCCGAGATTTCCCGCGTCGCCCGAAAGGAAGTTCGCGCGGAGATCGAAACGCTCAGAAAAGCCTCCACGCTCCACCGCGCCTCGATCGCCGCCTTGCGCCGGCAGGTCGAAAAGCTGGAGAAGGAACTGCGCCGCACCACCAAGACCGTGGTGCGCGCCGCTCCCGCAGGCGATGCCGACGAAGCCGCCGAATCAGGCCCGCACCGGCGATTCAGCGCCAGCCGTCTGGCCGCTCACCGCGGCAAGCTCGGCCTCTCGGCGGCCGCCTATGGCAAGCTGGTGGGCGTCACCGGCCAGACCATCTACAAGTGGGAGCAAGGCAAGGCAAGGCCGCGCAAGGCCCAGCTCGAAGGCCTGGCAGCCGTTCGGGGCCTGGGCCGGCGCGAAGTGGCCGAGCAGTTGAACGGATAAATCAGCCCCTCCCCCGGCACCGCTTCATGTCCAGCCTCATCGTGCACGGCGGTACGCCGCTTCGTGGCCGCATCACACCTTCCGCCAACAAGAATGCCGTGCTGCCCGTGCTGTGCGCCACGCTGCTCACGCGCGAGCCCCTGCGCCTGCACGGCGTGCCCGACATCACCGACGTGCGCAAGATCCTCGACATCTTCCGCAGCCTGGGCAGCGAGGCGCGCATGGACCACGCCACCGGCACGCTGGAGCTGCACCACCGCGACACGGTGTTCGATGCCGCGCGCGACCGGCTGCCCGAGGAGATGCGCTCGTCGATCATGCTGGTGCCGCCGCTGCTCGCGCGCTTTGGCATTGCGCGGCTCGAAGACAACGTCAAGGGCTGCACGCTGGGCGTGCGCGAGATCGATCCGCACGTCGATGTGTTCCGGCGCTTCGGCGGCGAGGTGGAGCGCGCCAGCGGCTCGCTGCTGGTGCGCTGCGCCGGGCCGCTGACGCCCGCGCAGCATTGGCTCGACTACGCCTCCGTCACCACCACCGAGAACTTCGTGCTGTGCGCGGCAGCGGCCAACGGCAGCTCCACGCTCACCAATGCCGCCTCCGAACCGCATGTGCAGGAGTTCTGCCGCTTCATGACGATGCTCGGCGTGCGCATCGACGGCATCGGCACATCGCGGCTCACCGTGCACGGCGGCGGCGCGCTGGGCGGCGGGGAGTTCCGCTTCGACGAGGACTTCCACGAGATCACCACCTTCCTGGCGCTGGGCGCCATCACGGGTGGCGACGTGGTCGTGCGCAACAGCGCGCCCGAGAACTTTCCGCTGATCGACCGCACCTTCGCCAAGTTCGGCGTCACGGTCACGCACACAGACGGCTGGTCGCGCGCCAGCAGCACCGGCCCGCTCAAGGTGCAGACGCCTTTCACCAGCAACGTGCTCACCAAGGTGGAAGCGGCGCCGTGGCCGTACTTTCCGGTCGACCTGCTTCCGATCTTCATCGCGCTGGGCGTGCGCGCCCAGGGCAATGCGATGTTCTGGAACAAGGTGTACGACGGCGCGCTGGGATGGACCGGCGAGCTCTCGAAGTTCGGCGCCCACGTCTTCTCCTCGGACCCGCACCGGCTCATCAGCTTCGGCGGCAGCCCGCTCACGCCGGCCGTCGTCGAGAGCCCCTACATCATCCGCGTGGCGATCGCGCTCTTCATGGTGGCGGCGAGCATCGAAGGCCGCTCCGAAATCCGCAACGCCGCGCCGATCCGCCGGGCCCACCCGCGCTTCGCCGAGAACCTGCGCAGCCTGGGCGCACAGGTGGAGTGGACGAGGGAGGAATGAGCGCGGGGCGCTTCAGCCCCTGAGCGCGCCCACCGCGATGCGCGCCGCCGACGCGATGACGTCGTTGCGGCCCGGCGCATCCGGCTTGGGAAAGGTCAGGTAGACCGCCATCACCATCGGCGCGCCGGCCGGCGGCCACAGCACGGCGATGTCGTTCACGGTGCCGTAGGAGCCGGCGCCGGTCTTGTCGCCCACCTTCCAGTCGGCCGGCACGCCCGCGCGGATGCGCGTGGCGCCCGTGGTGTTGCCCAGCAGCCAGGCCTCGAGCTGGCTGCGCTGCGCCGCACCGAGCCCGTCGCCCAGCACCAGCCGCTGCAGGCTCGCGGCCATGGCCTCGGGCGACGTGGTGTCGCGCGGATCGCCCGGAATGGCGCTGTTGAGCTCGGTCTCCCAGCGGTCGAGCCTGAAGGTCTGGTCGCCGATGGAGCGCGCGAAGGCGGTCACCGCGGACGGGCCGCCCAGAATCTTCACCAGCAGGTTGGCCGCGGCGTTGTCGCTGTACTGGAGGGTGGCGGCGCACAGCGCGGAAACCGTCATGCCCTGGCCCAGGTGCTTCTCGGTGATGGGCGAGTTGGAAAGAATGTCGCTCCTCGCGTAGCTCACGCGCCGCTCCAGCAGGCCGGGCTCGCGGGTGCTGCGCGCAAGGATGGCGGCGGAGGCCATCATCTTGAAGGTGCTGCACATCGGGAAGCGCTCGGTGGCGCGGTGCTGCACGCGCGCGCCGGTCGCAGTGTCGAAGGCGGCCACGCCGAGCCGCCCGCCCACGGAGCTTTCGAGCGCCGCGAGCTGCGCTTCGGCACTCGAAAACGTGGTGGCCTGCGGCCCCTTGGCGGACCAGGCGGTACAGGCGCTGGCCAAGGGCAAGGCGGACGCGGCAAGCAGGAAGGTGCGGCGATTGGCGGATGATTTCATGGGTCTTTTTGTCTGCGAGTGGATGGAACGAAGCGAATCGTAGGAGCGCCATCGCTCAGGCTCCAGCGCCAGGCGGCGCAGCCGCGTCTCGCCTGTATCGGGTGTAACCGGAAAAATCATTCAACTTTTCGGTTGAATAAATCTCGAGGCAAGACTATATTCAACCTCATGGTTGAACTAGACGACGAACGGCTCGACGCCGTGTTCCAGGCCCTGGCCGACAGCACGCGCCGCACCATGCTGCAGCTGCTGGCCCAGGGCGAATGCAGCGTGGGCGAACTCGGCGCGCCATTCCGCATGTCGTTCGCGGGCGCATCCAAGCATGTCAAGGCGCTGGAGCGCGCCGGCCTGGTCTCCCGCACGGTGCACGGCCGCGCGCACGTCTGCCGGCTGGAGCCGGCAGCGCTCGCATCGGCCAACGCATGGCTGCGCTATTACGAAGGCTTCTGGAACAACCACCTGGACGCGCTGGAGAAGGAACTGCGGCGCGACGCATCCCGCAAGTGAAGTCCCCTTTCTTTTTCAAGGAGCAAGCCATGGCCAAGAACAGCCTCGGAACCCTGATCGAACCCGGCACCCTGCGCATGGAGCGCACGCTGCCCGCCCCCGTCGAGCGCGTGTGGGCCTATTTCGTCGACCCCGACAAGCGCGCCGCCTGGCTGGCCGGCGGCACCATGGCCGAGGAGCCCGGCAGCGTGATCGAGCTGCGCTTCGACCACACCCGGCTGTCCGGCGAAGTGGCCCCCGAGCGCTTCAGCGCCTGCCGCAGCCCCATCCTCCAGAAGTCGCGGATCGTCGAGTTCGAACCCCTCAAGCGCCTGACCATCAGCTGGGGCAGCGAAAGCGCCACCGCCTCGGAGGTCGCTTTCGAGTTCACGCGAGCGGGCGACGCCACACACCTCGTGCTCACGCACCGGCGCCTGCCCGACCGCAAGGAAACCCTCAGCGTCTCCAGCGGCTGGCACGCCCACCTCGACGTGCTCGACGATGTGCTGCACGGCCGCAAGCCGCGGGGGTTCTGGACCAACCACGCGGCGCTCGAGAAGGCTTACGACGAGCGGCTGCCGGCTTGATCGGGCGAGGCTGCGCCCTTTGTTCGGCGCGGCCGGCCCCCTTCCGGAGTCGGATGGCGACTACAGGCAAGTGCCCGCGCTTGCGTTAAGGTTCGCAGCATCCGCCGACTCCGAAGCACCGCCATGGCCCTCACTCCTTCCCCCGCACCGGTCCGCAAGCATTTCTCGATGATCCGCGGCTTTCACCTGGCCGATGCATTCACGCTCGGCAATGCGGCATGCGGCGTGGGCGCGGTGTTCCTTTCGATGGCCTTCATGGCGAGCCAGTCGCTGGCGCAGTTCCTCTGGGCCGCCGCGCTCGCGCCCGCGGCCTTCGTGTTCGACGTGTTCGACGGCCGCATCGCGCGCTGGCGGCAAACGCATTCGGCGCTGGGGCGCGAGCTCGACTCGCTGGCCGACGTGATCTCCTTTGGCGTGGCGCCGGCCGCGCTGGCCTTTGCCGCGGGCCTGGACGGCGGCTGGGACTGCGTGCTGCTGATCTATTTCGTCGGCTGCGGCGTGAGCCGGCTCGCGCGCTACAACGTCACGGCCGAGGCGCTTTCGGCAGGCGCCGACAAGGTCAAGTACTTCGAAGGCACGCCCATCCCGACCAGCGTGGTGCTGGTGGGCGTGCTGGCCTGGGCCGCCTGGCAGGGCCGCATCGGCGACGCGGTGTGGGGCGGCGCCTGGGTGCTCGGGCCGTGGCAGCTGCATCCGCTCACGCTGCTCTTCGCGCTCTCGGGCACGCTGATGATCAGCAAGACGCTGCGCATTCCCAAGTTCTGACCGCCTGTCCACTCCAAGGAAGCCCTTCCGATGATGAAGCTGTATTTCGATCCACAGAGCCGCTCGCAGGTCGCGAAATGGATGCTCGACGAAGCCGGCGTGGAGTACGAAATCGTGCCCACGCTGATCCGCGAGAAGGCGCACAAGAAACCCGATTACCTGAAGATCAATCCCTCGGGCAAGCTGCCGGCGCTGGTCGATGGCCGCAGCCGCGTGTTCGAGAACGCGGCCATCTGCATGTACGTGGCCGAGAAGTTTCCGCAGGCCAGGCTCGCGCCGTCCGTGGGCTCGCCCGAGCGCGGCCGCTACCTGTCGCTGATGGTCTATTCGACGGCGCAGCTCGAACCCTCGATGGGCGACAGCCTGCTCGGGCTGCACAGCAACAACAGCGCGCGCGGCTGGACCCATTTCGAGCAGGCCAAGGATGCGGTGGAACGCGAGCTGGGCTATGGCCCCTACCTCTTCGGCGCGCAGTTCACCGCGGCCGACGTGATGATCGGCTCGATGTTCATCTGGCACCGCGCATTCGGCGGGCGCTCGAACCGGCCCAAGATCGATGCCTACATCGACCGCCTGCAGGCGCGCCCCAAGGGCATGAAATTCGGCTGAACCGCATCCCACCCATGTCAAAGGCACCCTTCCCCCACGGCGCGGCCACCGGCCTCGACCAGCTGGTCCGCATCGCCGCCGGGCAGCCGCTCGCACCGGCCTGCGACCATTTCTACTTCCTGCGCCACGGCCAGACCGGCCGCAATGCGCAGCGCATCTTCCAGGCCGTGGACGAGCCGCTGAGCGAGCTCGGCCTGCAGCAGGCCGCACGCGCCGCCCAGCTGCTGGCGGGCGAGCCGATCCGCACCATCGTCTGCAGCGACGCCCGCCGCGCGCACGACACGGCGCATGCCGTGGCCACCGTGCTGCGCCTCGTGCCCACGCCGCAGGCGGGCTTGCGCGAGCGCAACTTCGGCGCGCTCATCGGCACCTCGTCGGCCGAGATCGACTGGGCCTGCGAGCCCGAGGGCGGCGAAACCCTGGCGCAGTTCGTGGCCCGCAAGCGGCTGGCGCTGGACGCCGCGCTGGCGCAGCCCGCGCCGGTGCTGGTGGTGGCCCACGGGGGCACGCTTTACGCGCTGGCCGCGCTGATCGGTGTGCCCATCGACCTGGCCCTGCTCGGCAATGCGCAGCCATTGCGTTTTTCGCGCAGCGGCCCCACCTGGACCGTAACGCCGCTGCTGCGGCATGCCGACGGCGATTCGAGCCTGGCCTGAACCGGCCGGCGCGCGTACCGTTCGGCGTTCACACTACCGACAAGCATGGAATTCAAGGACTACTACAGCGCCCTGGGCATCGACCGCACCGCGTCCGACGACGAGGTGCGCAAGGCCTACCGCAAGCTCGCGCGCAAGTACCACCCCGACGTCAGCAAGGAGCCCGACGCCGAGAAGCGCATGCGCGACATCAACGAAGCCAACGACGTGCTGCGCGACAAGGAAAAGCGCGCCGCCTACGATGCGCTGGCCGACCGCGTGGCGCGCGGCGGCCACCCCGAGGGCGACTTCCAGCCGCCGCCGGGCTGGGACGCCGGCTTCGAATTCCACCGCGGGCCGAACCAGGGCCCGGCCGACCATGCCGAATTCAGCGAGTTCTTTTCGTCGCTGTTCGGCGAGGCCGAGCGCCGCGGCGCGGCAAGGCGCAACTACCGCGCACGCGGCGAAGACCATCATGCGGCCATCGAGATCGCGCTCGAGGATGCGCTCAACGGCGCCGAGCGCGAGATCACGCTGCGCGCGCAGGAACTCGACGCGCAGGGCCGGCCCACGTTCAAGACGCGCACCCTCAGCGTCAAGATTCCGCCCGGCGTTCATCCGGGGCAGTTCATCCGGCTCGCCGGACAGGGCATGCCCGGCCATGGCGGCGAACCCGCGGGCGATCTCTACCTGGAGGTGCGCATCGCGCCGCACAGGCTCTATCGCATCGAGGAGCGCGACCTCTACATGACCTTGCCCGTCACGCCGGCCGAGGCCGCGCTCGGCGCGCAGGTGAAGGTGCCCGTGCCCACCGGCGGCGTGGTCGAGGTGACCGTGCCGCGCAACGCGCGCAGCGGCCTCAAGCTGCGGCTCAAGGGCCGCGGCCTGGCCGGCAAGCAGCCCGGCGACCTGTACCTGCTGCTCGAGATCGCGCTGCCCCCGGCCGACAGCGAGGCCGCGCGCAAGGCCTACGAACAGCTGGCGCAGGCATCCGCTTCGTTCAACCCACGCCAGCATCTGGGAGTCTGAGCATGGCGACCGTTTCCGTGACAACAGCCATCAGTGCGTCGCAGCCGCTCGCCGCCAGCGAGCTGGCCCATGCCTGCGGTGCCGATACCGATTGGGTGGTGCAACTGGTCGAGGTGGGCATCGTGCAGATTGCCGTGGCCGAGGCGCCGCCCGAGCACTGGCGGTTCTCGAGCACCGACCTGCAATACGCGCTCGAGGCGCGCCGGCTCGAGCGCGACTTTGGCGTGGGCCTGGATGCCGCCGCGCTGATTCTCGATCTGCAGCATGAGGTGCGGCGGCTCAAGGCGGTGATCCGGGCCCACGGGCTTCGCTAGCCGCTGCGCAAGCAGCGGGACAAGCGGGAATCAGCCGGATTTGCCGCGCGACGTTTTCTTCTGGCCTTCGGCGCGCGGCGCATTCGCAGTGGCCGCCGGGGCATTGCTGCCGTTCAGCTGATCGACCCACAGCAGGGTGTCGACGTACGACATGAACCGGTTGAGATATTCGGGCGACAGCTCGTGCATCAGCATGAGGGACCGGTGCACCAGGTGATGCGAGTTGAGCGGGCCCGCATTCTCCGGCACCTTGGCCAGTGACTGCGTCAGCCGCCGGTCGGCGCTGAGCCGCGACCAGGTGCTTCTGAAGTAGCGCAGGGTCCTGAGTTCGGGGGTGGCGGATGCGGCATTGTCGGCCGCCGCACTCTCATCGCCTTGCGGCGACGCCTGCCGCGCCATGTGCTCGACGAGCTCCGCCAGCGGCCCGCGAGGAAGCGGGGCCGCCTGTTTCGCGCTGCCATCTGGAACGGCCGAAGCACTGTCAGCGCACGGGGCCTTTTCGAGATTTTCGCGAAACGCCGCAAGCAGCGTGGCCAGCCTGTCATCGAGGATGCGCCGCGCATCGCCCTCATGGGCACTGGCCCTCCTGGCGAGCACCTCGATGAACCGAAAGCGCACGGGATCCCGGCGATGCTCGCCCCGCACGCGCCATGCGTCGAGCACCCCGGCGGGGTCCGTGCTGCTGCTACCCACGAGACTTGGTGCCGGCGCCAGCCTGCCTCGGCGTGGGCGCCATCTCGACACGCCGGTTCTTCGCCCGTCCTTCGGCGTCGGCATTGGACGCCACGGCCTGCTCGGAACCGAAAGCCGCGGCAAACACCGATGACGAAGGAACGCCCTCCTCGATCAATGCGCGGGTCACCGTCAAGGCTCGCTGGGCCGAGAGCTCCCAGTTGTCCGCGAACGGCCGGTTGCCGTCCTTCGGCTGCCGCATCTGCCGATCGTCGGTGAAGCCGCTCACCATCAGCACCTCGTCGCGGGACCGCAGATAAGTGGCCACCGGCGCGGCCAGGCTCTTGAGCACTTGCCGGCCCTCGGGCTGCAGGTCGGCCGAGTTGAAGGCGAACAGCACGCTGCCGCTGATGCCGATGCGCCCGTTGTTCAGCGTGACGCGGCCGGCAGCGAGCGGCCCGGCCAGCGCTTGCTCGAGCGCCTCGCGGCGCTGCGTCTCGGCCTGGCGCTGCTGCACTTCGGCCTGCAGCTTGGCCGCCAGGTCCAGTTGCATGCCAAGCGCGCCCACCAGAATCAGCACGAAGGCCCCCACCAGCCCCGACATCAGGTCGCCGAAGACCGCCCACACCGGCACGCTCGGCTCCAGGCCGGCGTCGAGATCGTCCCGCATCACGCCTCGCTGCCCACCGCGGCCTGCCGGCTCGCGATCTGCTGCAGGTCTTCGACGATCTGCTTCTGCGACATGATGCTCAGGTCGATGACTTCTCTTGCCTGCGCCACGTAGTAGGCCAGCTGCTCGTCGCTGCGCGCGATCGATTTGCCCAGTGCGCCTTCGACGCGCTGCAGGTGGGCCACCAGCTTGTCGTTCGATTCGCTGAACAGCTGCACCGCAAAGCCGAAGGCCTCGCCAAGGCTGGCCACTTCGACGGCGCTGCCGGTGATCTGCGCGGCGACCGCGGCCATCTTTCCGGTTTCCTCATCGACCTTCTCGGTGAAGCGGCTGCCCACGCGGTCCAGCACGTCCGCCGATGCACCCACCAGCGCATCGACCGCCGAGCGCTGTTCGGTGGAGGCGTGGTTCACCGCGTCGAGCAGGGTTCCCAGCGTTTCCATGATGCGGCTGCGTTCTTCCAGCATCGCGTTGTCGCGCGCCATGCTGTCGGAAAGTTTCTGGCGCAGCTCGGCCACCACTTCGGCCGCGACCCGCGGCGCTTCCGATGCGGCCTGCAGCAGCCGGGCAATCTCGCCGACCGTGTTCTTCGCGTGGGCCTCGGCCTGGGTGGACATATCGCGCGCGGTCTGCGCAAGCGCTTCGAAGAGCTGCTGCTGCTGGCCCGCCGTGTGGGCACCCGCCTGCTGCCACTGCTGCTGCAGCGATGCGGACACCGCGGCCAGCGCTTGCGTCCAGGCCGACAGCCGCTGTTCGTCGCGCGATGCGATGTCGGCCTGCAGCGTGGCATGCGCCTGTTCCACCGTGCGCAAGAGCGATGCCGAGTGCTGCTCGAAGCCGGCCGCTGCCGCCGCGAGCGACTGCTGCGCATCCTGCGACAGTTTCTCGCTGACGCGCTGGTGCTGCGCGAGCGCGCTGCCCCAGGTCTCCGACACGCTGCCTGCCGTCTTTTCAAGGTGTGCGGACACGCCCTCCACCAGCGATGCCGACCGCTGCTCGAAGGTCTCGGCAAAGCGGTCATGCGAAGCACGCAGATCCATGGACAACGCCTCGGAGGTGCGCTGGTGCTCGGCCAGCGCAGCCAGCCA
Organism: Variovorax paradoxus; assembly: GCF_030815975.1. NCBI lineage: Bacteria > Pseudomonadati > Pseudomonadota > Betaproteobacteria > Burkholderiales > Comamonadaceae > Variovorax > Variovorax paradoxus. The sequence continues at coordinate 4,159,451 of NZ_JAUSXL010000002.1, read as the reverse complement.
GGTGCCTGCCACGCTCGCGGTGGCGGCCTCGAAGCGGCTCGAGAGACCATCGAGCTGCTGCTGCACGGTGCGCGCCACCGTGTCGTGCAGGGAGGCCGTCTCGCGCGCGATGCCCGCCATGGTGGCTTCGACCACCGGCTGGATCGTCGCGCCGGCGATGCGGGCGCTTTCGCTCAGGCTCTGCTTGAGCGACTGGTCGACCGAGGAAGCCAGGCCGGCATACACGGCCTCGGCCTTGGTGTGGAACTGCGCCTGGCCGGTGGCGAGGCGCTCATTCAAGGCCTGGCTCTGCCGCTCCATCGCCGCCATCATGGCCTGCAGCTGGTCGACCAGCCGGGGCATCTGGTGGGCCTGCTGCTCGAGCAGTTGAAACGACGCCTCGCGCTGGTGGGCCAGCGAGTAGGCGCGCAGCGTGGTTGCGATTCTGCTGTCGAGCATCTGGCCCGCTTGCAGCCGTTCGCGCCGGCACAAGGCCGAGGCCAGCCCTAGCATCGCGGAGGCAGCCACGCCGGCCACCGACGTGCCGAATGCCAGCCCCAGGCCCTTCACAGGCGCCGACAGCGAGGCGCGGATGGCCGGCAGGTCGGTCGCGCTTTCCAGCGCCATGCCGGTGCCGTTCAGCGTGACCACCATGCCGAGGAAGGTGCCCAGCATGCCCAGCAGCACCAGCAGTCCGGCCAGGTACGGCGTGAGTGCCGGGCCCGGCAGGCCCACGCGCTCGCCTTCGATGCGAAGGCGCACCGCGTTGCGCAGCGTCGGATGCAGCCGGTCGAGCCAGGCGCCCAGGCTCGCCGGAGGCTCGGAAAGATCCGCCACGGCACGCGTCAAGGTGGAGGTGGCCTGCTGGAAGCGATGCAGTTCCAGCGCCCCCATCAGGTAGAACGCGCCGACCAGCATCGTGACGGCGAGCGCCAGGGTGTGCGAGCCGACGTATCCGGCCCCGACCCAGCACACGACGGCCAGGCCCGCGGCAAAAACGGCGTAGTGAAGAAATCTATTCATGGCACTCTGGTTGCCTCATGCGAAGGGCTTCGAGCAGCCCTTCGATCGGTTGAAATCGGAAGTCCAGTTCGGCGAGCAGCACGTTCTTCATGTCCTTGCGGAACACATGCAGCCACTCTCCGGCCTGAGCCTCGCTGTTGTCGGGTTCGCCCGCCGTCTCCAGGCCCTCGAGGCTGTCCTGGCGCAGGCGCGTGAAATGCTTTTCGAGCAGCGCGGGCACGGCCCCGAGCAAGCTGTGCTCGCGCGCAGCCAGCACCTGCTCCATCACCACGTCCACGGCGGCAAGCCGGGCCATGGCGGGCGACCTGGCCGCCAGCAGCGCCCGCAAACGGCCGCGCAACGGGCCGATGCCCGCTTCCATGGCCTGTTGCAGCGTGAGATGGCGGCGGCGAAACGGCGTGAAGTCAACGGCTGCCGCGACAGCGCCGTCTTCGGCCACGGCCTTTGCCAACGCTGCGCGCGCACGGACGCATTCGCGCTCCTCGGCGCTCGCGGAAGCTCGTACGCGTGAAGGCGCTGCCGCCGAAGCACCATCGAGCGCCGCGGACAGCGAGATGGCATCGGTCCAGCCGAACCATTGACTCAATCGATCCGCGGTGGCCTGCCTGGGTTCGCGGACGCCGATGTCGGTCAGTCGAGAGAGCAAGCGAACAAGCGCCGAGCCGTTGAAAACTGTGCGCTGTGAAACTTGCGCCATACCGCCAGAACGAAAAACCTGGCAGTCTACACTGGCAACTCCCGCTGGCCTTCCCGTCCCTGTGCGCCTGCCGGGAGAGAAAGTTCAAGCAAACGTTCCAAGCGGTAACGAGGCGTTCCGTTCAGGCCGCCACTTCCGTGGGCCAGCCCGAGCGCGCCGCGCGTTCGAGTGCCGAACGCACCACCAGCCGATGGAACGGCGCGATCAACCGGATGTAGTTGCGGCCGAAGAGGTTATGGCAGTGCACCACCGTGACGGCCGTGAGCGAATCCCCCGCCACGGAACGCATTACCGAAACGCGGAAATCCAGGTGCCGGTCGTCCTCGCCGAGCACGACCTCGTCCGCATGCGTCTCGTAGATGCGAAAGAAGCCGATGCGCGGCGCACCGCCCCGGGTACCGGCGGCGCGCAGCGCGCTGGCCGTCTTGAGGCCCAAGCCGCCGACCAGCCCGTCGCGCAGCGCCAACAGCCTGTTGACTCAGGGGGCGGGACGCTCGAACGCAAAGCGCGCAAGCGCCAGCACGTCGCGGGTGGCGCCCTGCGGCAGGTCGATGGCGAAGGCGTCGGCCAGGAAGGCGCCGTGATAAAGGCCGGCCACGCGCGCGCCGGAGGGCAGCGCCTCGCGGCGGGACTTGTGCAATCGATGGCTGTTTTTCATTGGAAGATCTCGAAGACATCGCCGTTCGTCGGCGTCGCCTGCTCGTGATAGATGTCGTAGAGATACTGGGCAAGCTCGCCGCGCGTGAGGTCGGATGGAATTGCCAGCTGGATCCTGCGGCGCTTGCCATCGGGCCCCATCAAATAGCTCTCCCAGCGGTCCCCGGCTCTTTCAATGGCCATGACCTGGCCGAACACATTGAACAGGTAGCGCTCGCCAGTCATTGGTATTCGCGCTGAACCGCGTGCGAAAACACCAGCGGATCGGCCGCCAGCGAGGCCGGGAGAAATGTCGGCCTCAGATTGACGGACGCAAGCTCCGCGACGGGGAACCAGCGAAATTCCAGATCCAGGTGGCTTTCGATGCCCCGGTAGGTTCGCGTCTTGTCGAGATGGCCCGAGTCCTCGGCCAGCGAGACGAGAAAGTAGAACCCGATCTCATGGTTGCGCCGGCCCGCAAGGTCGAAAAAATTCTCCGCCACGTGGAGAAGCCGGCCGCATTCGACTTCTTCGCCAAGCTCCTCCCTCATCTCCCGGACGATCGTCGCCGATGCCTCTTCGCCCACCTCGACCCTGCCGCCCGGCAAGGCCCAGTAGTCGTCGCCCGGAGCCCGGTGAAGAAGCGCGCAGCCCGCATGAAGGATGACCGCGGCGGCACGCACCTGAAAGCGCTGGCCGTGAAAATGAACTGAGATCATGAGGCTCGAGTATCAGTGGTTAAAGTCCGAACCACCCTTGCCGAAGAACGAAACCCGCAATCAGATGACCCCAGAGATCAAGCCCCGCTGCACCTGGGCCCGGAGCGATCCGCTGCTGGCCTCCTACCACGATGCCGAATGGGGCGTGCCCGAGCGCGACAGCCGCGCGCTGTGGGAAAAGCTCATGCTCGACGGTTTTCAGGCCGGCCTTTCGTGGCTCACGATCCTGCGCAAGCGCGATGCGTTTCGCGCGTCGTTCCAGGGCTTCGTGCCCGAAAAGGTGGCACGGTTCACTGCGGCGGACGTCGACCGGTTGATGCTGGACGCGGGCATCGTGCGCTCGCGCGCCAAGATCGAGGCCACCATCGGCAACGCCCGTGCCTATCTTGCGATGCAGGCGGCGGGCGAAGATTTCTCGGCGTTCGTCTGGGGCATGGCTGGCGGCAAGCCCATCGTCAACAGGACGGGCACGGTGCCGGCCAAGACGCCGCTGTCGGAAGAAGTATCGGCAGCGCTGAAGAAGCGCGGCTTCAAGTTCGTGGGGCCGGTGATCGTCTGTGCGTGGATGCAGGCCACCGGCATTGTGGACGACCACGCGCCCGACTGCTTCTGCCACCACGCTGCGCAGCAGCGCTGAAAACGCAAAAAGCCGGACGGCACCTGGTGCGCCGTCCGGCTTTTATCTTTGCAGAGAGAACATGCAGCCTGGCTGCCGCCGACTCTCTCCCGCCCGCCTTTACAGGCCGGCTTGGCGCGTGAAGCTGCGTGCTTGCGAGGGGATCACGCTGCCTGCGAAGGCTTCGCGGCGCAGGTTCTGGCCAGGCGCATGGGCAGCCGCAACGGCTTCGCTGCGAACCGCGGCGCGGTCGGCCGAGGCAGCCAGCACGGGAGCCACGGTGGACGAAGCTGCGTCGCTGTAGACATTGCCTTCGCGGGCGGCAGCAACGGCCTGGGGCGCCACGTCGGCGCGGCTGTAGCCGGCGCTCAGAGGTTGCACGCCTTCGTAGGTTTCTGCGTGGGCGCCGGCAGCGGCGAGCAGGGAGAGAGCGGCGGCGGCGAGGAGGTTCGAGGTCTTCATTTCAATTTCCTTCTTGATCGGGCTTTGGATGCCCTGAAGTTTGCACCGCAATGACAAGGGAAAACCCTAGCCAATCGAATCGCAGTGTTCATGAAACTGAAACAATGACGGGGAACTTTTTGAGTTGAGAGCCAAAGTGCACACTTCTTTGAAGAAATTCGGCTCAGCCTGCGTATTTTTTCTCTAACTCGTCGAGCCCGGGTTTGCCGACCAGGCGTTGCCGTTCGGCAAACGAAACCACGAGCGATGGGTCTTCGTCGAGGCGGCGAGTATCGCGCAACACGGTCAACGCACGTTGCATGCCAGCCACTGCGCCCTGCAACGCGGCATTGGCATACAGCACCAGCCCATCGCCGAGCGCACCGAGCTCTTCGGCGCCGAAGGTCGGCGTCTTGCCGCCGATCACCATGTTCATGAGCTGCGGCTTGTCGAGGCGCCGCGGCATCGGTGCGCGCATCGACCGCGGCCTTGATCTTGCCGAGCATCTCGGCCGTGTCGATCACCGCCTTGCCCGCGAAATGGCCGCAGCGCTTGGGGCTGACCTGGTCTTCGAGCTGGATGCAGTCGGCCCCGGCCCGCTCGAGCACGCGCACCGCATGCCGCACGTTGAGCGCGTTGCCAAAGCCGGTGTCGGCATCGACCAGCAGCGGCAGCGTCACCGCGTCTCGGATGCGCGCGGTGTGCTCCGCGATTTCGTGCAGGCCCATGAAGGCCTGGTCGGGCAGGCCGAAGTGCATGTTGGTGACGCCGGCGCCGGTGATGTAGACGGCCTCGAAGCCCAGGTCTTCGATCACGCGGGCCGACAGCGCATTGAACGCGCCCGGCACCAGCACGCCGCGGCGCGCCTCGGCCAGGCGGCGCAGGGTTTTCTTCGGCGACTCGTTGTTCATTGGCATGGGATCAGGCGGCATAGAGATCGACATACGCGTGCACCGGCATGGCCTCGAGCTTCTTCGCATCGAGCGACACATCGAGGATGGCCTGCTGCTGCTTCTGCGCGAAGCGGCGCGCCAGGTTGGTACGGAACTTGGCTTCGAGCAGCGGAATGCCCTCCGCGCGGCGGCGCCTGTGGCCGATCGGGTATTCGACCGCCACCTCTGCAAAGCTGGTGCCGTCCTTGAACTCCACGGTCAGCGCATTGGCGATGCTGCGCTTCTCGGGATCGTGATAGTCGGCCGTGAAGCGCGGGTCTTCCATGCACACGATCTTGCCGCGCAGCACATCGATGCGCGGGTCGTTCGCCACGCCGTCTTCATAGTCGGCGGCCGTGAGGCGGCCGAAGATCATCGGCACCGCCACCATGTACTGGATGCAGTGGTCGCGATCGGCCGGGTTGGCGAGCGGTCCCTTCTTGTCGATGATGCGAATGCAGGCTTCATGCGTGCGGATGCTCACCTTCCTGATGTCGTCCACGGTCTTTCCGCTCTGCTGCAATTGCGCATGCAGGGCCATGCCTGCCTCCACGGCCGTCTGGCTGTGGAACTCTGCGGGGAAGCTGATCTTGAACAGCACGTTCTCCATCACATAGGTACCGTACGGCCGCTGGAACTCGAAGGGCTGGCCCTTGAACAGCACGTCGTAGAAGCCCCAGGTCTTCGCGGTGAGCACGCTGGGGTAGCCCATCTCGCCGGTCTTGGCGATCAGCGCCAGGCGCACTGCGCGGCTGGTGGCGTCGCCCGCGGCCCAGCTCTTGCGGCTGCCGGTGTTGGGCGCATGACGGTAGGTGCGCAGGCTCTGCCCGTCGACCCATGCGAGCGACACGGCATTGACGATCTCGTCGCGCGAGAGCCCCATGAGGCGCGCCACCACCGCGGTCGAGGCCACCTTCACGAGCACCACGTGGTCGAGCCCCATCTTGTTGAACGAGTTCTCGAGCGCCAGGCAGCCCTGGATCTCGTGCGCCTGGATCATCGCGGTGAGCACGTCGCGCATCACGAGCGGCTTGCGCCCGGCGGCCACCGCATTGCGGCTGAGCCAGTCGGCCGTGGCCAGGATGCCGCCGAGGTTGTCGCTCGGATGGCCCCACTCGGCCGCGAGCCAGGTGTCGTTGAAGTCGAGCCAACGGATCATCGTGCCGATGTTGAACGCGGCCTGGATGGGATCGAGCTGGTACGGGGTGCCGGGCACCTTCGCGCCGTGCGGCACCGCCGTACCGGGCACGACCGGGCCGAGCAGCTTGGTGCACGCCGGATACTCGAGCGCTTCGAGGCCGCAGCCTAGCGTGTCGATCAGGCAGTGGCGCGCGGTTTCATAAGCGAGCGCGCTGGCGATCTGCTCATGGGCGAGCACGTAGTCGACGATGTCGACCAGCACCTGGTCGGGTTCGGGGCGGACGTTGCTGATGTGAGCTGACATGATTTTTCTGTGGTGGTAGGCGGAACGGATGCTTTCAGCGGCGATCGGAGATGGGCACGAAGATCAGGTCTTCGGGCCCGGTGTAGTTGGCGCTGGGCCGGATGATCTTGTTGTCCTGCCGCTGCTCGATGATGTGCGCGGCCCAGCCGCTGGTGCGCGCGATCACGAACAGCGGCGTGAACATGGCGGTCGGCACGCCGAGCATGTGGTAGCTCACGGCGCTGAACCAGTCGAGGTTGGGGAACATCTTCTTCTCGTCCCACATCACGGCCTCGATCCGCACGGCAATGTCGTACATACGCGTGGACCCGGCCTCGTCGGAGAGCTTTTTCGCCACGCGCTTGATGACCACGTTGCGTGGGTCCGAGACGGTGTAGACCGGGTGGCCGAAGCCGATCACGACTTCCTTGGCGTCCACGCGGCGGCGGATGTCGGCCTCGGCCTCGTCGGGCGTGTCGTAGCGCTTCTGGATTTCGAAGGCCACCTCGTTGGCGCCGCCGTGCTTCGGCCCCCGCAACGCGCCGATGGCGGCGGTGATGGCCGAATACACGTCGGAGCCCGTGCCCGCCACCACGCGCGCGGTGAAAGTCGAGGCGTTGAACTCGTGCTCGGCATAGAGATTGAGCGAGGTGTGCATCGCGCGCTCCCAGCTCGCCGATGGCGCGCGGCCATGCAGCAGGTGCAGGAAGTGGGCGCCGATCGAGTCGTCGTCGGTCTCGACCTCGATGCGCCGGCCCTGCGTGGACCAGTGGTACCAGTACAGCAGCATCGAGCCGAGCGAGGCCATCAGCCGGTCGGCGATGTCGCGCGCGCCCGGCAGCGAATGGTCGTCCTTCTCGGGCAACACGCAGCCCAGCGCCGAGACGCCCGTGCGCATCACGTCCATCGGATGGGCGCTCGCAGGCAGGCGCTCCAGCGCCTCCTTCACGCTCGCGGGCAGGCCGCGCATGGCTTTCAGGCGGCTCTTGTAGGCGCGCAGCTCGGCAGCACTGGGCAGCTTGCCGTGCACCAGCAGGTGTGCGATTTCCTCGAACTCGCAGACATCGGCAATGTCGAGGATGTCGTAGCCGCGGTAGTGCAGGTCGTTGCCGGTGCGTCCCACGGTGCACAGCGCGGTGTTGCCCGCGGTCACGCCCGAAAGCGCGACGGATTTCTTCGGCCTGAAGCCGGCGGTGGGCGCGTTCTCTGTGGTCAGTGTCATACGGTCTCCTCGAATGTCTGTTCATGAAGGCGCGGCGGGCTTGCCAGCCGCACCGGCCGTCCGGCGGCGTCCACCGCCACCATCTCGAATTCGCCGTCGAGCACGCGCGTGAGCGCCTCGGTGGCCACGTCCTGCACGTTGCCGACCACGCGCACGGTGAGCGAGCTGCGGCCCACGCGCGACACCTGCGTGTCGAGCACCAGCGTGCTGCCCAGCCGCACCGGTGCATGGAACAGCACCTCGCTGCAGCGCGCCATCACCACGTCGCCGCGCACGAAGCTGCGGCCCGACAGAAACGCGGCCTTCGACAGCAGCTGCAGCGCCTGCCCGCCGAACAGGGTGCCGTAGTGGTTGGTGTGTTCCGGAAACACCACCTCGATCAACCGGACAGTGCCGCGTGCGTTTTGCATGATTCGCAATTTACGCAACATCGTGCCCATAATGAAGACCTGAATTGGCGAATGATTGCGAAGGCATTGCAATTAATTTGCGAATCTTGCGAATGGAGCTAGAAGATGAAGAAGACCTTCATGGGCGTGCGACTGCGAAGCCTGCGCGAAGAGCGCGGCCTGAGCCAGCTCGCGCTCGCACAGCAGCTCGGCCTGTCGCCCAGCTACCTGAACCAGATCGAGCAGAACCAGCGCCCGCTCACCGTGCCGGTGCTGCTGCGCCTGCATGCCACGCTGGGGGTGGACATCCAGGCCTTCTCGGAAGACGAAGAGGCACGCCTCGTTGCCAGCCTGCGCGAGGCGCTGGCCGACAACCCGGGCGGCGATGCCGTCGCGCTCGCCGAACTGCGCGAAGTGGCCACGCAGATGCCCGCCGTGGGCCGCGCGCTGGTGGCGCTGCACCAGCGGCACCGCGATGCCATGGAGCGGCTCGAAGCGCTGGCGGCCGAGCTCGGCGACGGCCGCGGCGACCTCGCGCGCATGCCGCAGGCGCGGCCGATGCCTTTCGAGGAAGTGCGCGACTTCTTCTTTGCACACCAGAACCACATCGCCCCGCTCGACAACGCCGCCGAGGCTTTCTCCGCGCAATGGCGGCTGCGCGAAGGCAGCCCGGGCGACCGGCTCGCTCACCGTCTGCTCGAAGCGCATGGGGTGCAGGTGATTCCGGCGGAAGACGACGAAGGCGGCGCGCAACGCCGCTTCGATCCGGCCACGCGCGTGCTGCGGCTGTCACGCTACCTGGAGCCGGGCCAGCATGCGTTCCAGCTCGCCACGCAGCTCGCGTTTCTCGAACTCGGCGGCATGATCGACCAGTTGGTCGCCGAGGCAACGCTGTCGAGCGACACCGCGCGTTCGCTCGCGCGCATCGGCCTGGCCAACTACTTCGCGGCCGCCCTGCTCTTGCCCTACGGCATTTTTCTTGAAGCGGCCGAGCAGCTGCACTACGACATCGACCAGCTCGCGCGGCGCTTCGGCGTAGGCTTCGAGACCATCTGCCACCGCCTGAGTTCGCTGCAGCGGCCCGAGGCGCGCGGCGTGCCCTTCTTCCTGATTCGCGTCGACCGCGCGGGCAATATCTCGAAGCGGCAGTCGGCCACGCACTTCCACTTTTCGAAGACCGGCGGCACCTGCCCGCTGTGGAATGTGTACGAGGCCTTTGCGCAACCGGGCCGCGTGCTCACGCAACTGGCGCGCATGCCCGACGGCCGCGCCTACCTGTGGATCGCGCGCACGGTGTCGCACGGCTTTCGCGGCTACGGCTCGCCCAACAAGACCTTTTCCATCGGGCTGGGCTGTGACATCAGCCATGCCACGCGGCTGGTCTACTCCAAGGGCATGGACCTGCGCGACCCCGAGGCGCCGACGCCCATCGGCGCGGGCTGCAAGGTGTGCGAGCGCGAGGCCTGCCCGCAGCGCGCCTTTCCGTTCGTGGGCCGGCCGCTCGACGTGGACGAGAACCAGAGCCGCTTCATGCCCTATGCCGTAGCGCCCGACAGGTACGCCACCGCACGCACCGCCGTCATCAGGAACGCGGCCAGCCGCGCACCAGCGTCCGGATCGCCACGGCGCCGCTCCCCTTGACCTCGGCGCGGTAGGCACCCACCAGCGCTTGGCGCTCGGCCGCGGCCTGCGGGTCGTTGCGCCAGGCGAGCAAGGCGGCCACGTCCGCATCGGGCAGGGCGGCGAGCAGCGCCTGCGCGGCCTGTTTTTCGAACTCGCGCGCCACCGTCAGCAGGTTGCGCGGGCGCGGCGCGGTGATGCCGCGCGACCACAGCGTGTCGACAGCCATGTCGAACGTGCGGTCCGGCAGCGAAGTGAACTGGCCGGCGTTGCCGCGCGCCAGTTGCTTGGCGACGGAACTCAGCAGCAGCTGGCTCGAGAAGTCGACCTCGCGCAGGTCGGCCACGGCCATGCGCTCGAGCAGTTCCGCGCGCGCGGGGTCGGCCGGCTTCGCACGCTCGCGGTTGAAGAACTCCGCCTTGCCTGCATCGTCCATCGCGGCGTAGTCGGCGCGCAGCCTGGCGAACCGGGCCACGGCCTCCAACACCTGGGGTCCCGGTGCGGCACCTCCCTTGCCAGCCGCGGCCACCTCCTGCTGGATCGCAGCCATCGAGGCCTTGACGTCGAACGACTGCGCGGCGGCGGTGTCCAGCGCCGCGAACGCCTTGTCGGTAATGGCCTGGTCCGCTGTGCTCAGCAACTGCCGCGCATCGCGGGACACCGCACCCGGCGCATACGCGGCCTGATAGCGCGCCTGCACGCCTTCGAACTGCATCAAGGCCTGCGCGCGATCTTGCGCCCAGGCCATGGCCGGCGCGAGCAACAGCGGCAGCAGCAGCAGGAGAAAGGGCGCGAGAAAGAAACGTCTAGCTGAAACTGAAAGGGCAACCATGTCGCATTATTGGCCCCCCGGGGGTTCCCTGCTGCTTCAGGCCGCCGCCAGCTCCCTGCGCAGCAGCTTGGCGGCCGCAACCATGTTCGACAGCGCCGCCTCCGTCTCGGGCCAGCCGCGGGTTTTCAGGCCGCAGTCGGGGTTGATCCAGAGGTTCTCGAGCGGCACCACGCCCGTGGCCTTGCGCATCAGACGCACGATCTCGTCCACCGAGGGAACGCGCGGCGAGTGGATGTCGTACACGCCGGGGCCGATCTCGTTCGGGTAGCGGAAGCCGCCCGCGTTGTTCTCGCCGCCAAAGCCCCGCAGCAACTCCATGTCGGAGCGGCTGGTCTCGATGGTGATCACGTCGGCATCCATGGCCGCGATCTCGGGCAGGATGTCGTTGAATTCCGAATAGCACATGTGGGTGTGGACCTGCGTCTGGTCGCGCACGCCCGAGGCACTGATGCGGAAGGCGCGCGTAGCGGACTTCAGGTAGGCCGGCCAGCCGGCGCGGCGCAGCGGCAGGCCTTCGCGGATGGCGGGCTCGTCGATCTGGATGATGCCGATGCCGGCGCCCTCGAGGTCCACCACCTCGTCGCGGATCGCCCAGGCGATCTGCTCGCAGGTGGTGCTGCGCGGCTGGTCGTTGCGCACGAAGGACCATTGCAGGATGGTGACGGGGCCGGTCAGCATGCCCTTCATCGGCAGCTTCGTCAGGCTCTGCGCATAGGCGGTCCATTCGACCGTCATCGGCGCAGGGCGCGCCACGTCGCCGAAGATGACCGGCGGCTTGACGCAGCGCGAGCCGTACGACTGCACCCATCCGTTGGCGGTGAAGGCAAAGCCGTCGAGCTGTTCGCCGAAGTACTCGACCATGTCGTTGCGCTCGGCCTCGCCGTGCACCAGCACGTCGATGCCCAGCGCTTCCTGCTTGCGCACGGCCAGTGCGATTTCGGCGCGCATCTTCTCGCGGTAGCCTGCTGCATCGAGCTCCCCGCGCTTGAAGGCGGCGCGTGCGGCGCGGATCTCCGCTGTCTGCGGGAACGAGCCGATGGTGGTGGTCGGCAGCGCGGGGAATGCGAAGCGCGCGCGCTGCACCCGCTGCCGCTCGCCGAACGCGGACGCGCGCCGGTCATCGCCGGCCACGCTGCGTGCAAGCCGCAGCGCCACGTCGGCACGGTGCACGCGCGGGCTGCTGCGCCGTGCGGCCGCGGCGGCGCGGGCGGTTTCGAGTTCTTGCGCGACCGAGTCTTCGCGGCCGTCGAGAACGGCCTGCAGCACGCGCAGCTCGTCCAGCTTTTCGACGGCGAAGGCGAGCCAGGACTTGAGCTCTGCGTCGAGCTTGTTTTCGGCCGCCAGGCTGAACGGCACGTGCAGCAGCGAACACGATGGCGCGATCCAGAGCTCGCCGCGCTTCTTGTCGACCACCGGGCGCAGCGTGGCAAGCGCGGCGTCCAGGTCGGTGCGCCAGATGTTGCGGCCATCGACGATGCCGACGGACAGCACCTTGTGCGCCGCGAGCCAGTCGGCCACGCCGGTCAGATCCTGCGGCGCGCGCACGGCGTCCACGTGCAGGCCGGCCACCGGCAGCTGGCAGGCCAGGCGCAGGTTGTCCGCGAGCGGCGAGAAGTACGTGGCCAGCAGCAGCTTGGGCGCGCTGCGGGCCAGCTGCCAGTAGGCGCGCTCGAAGGCATTGCGCCAGACATCGGGCAGGTCCAGGCCGAGGATGGGTTCGTCGATCTGCACCCATTCCACGCCCTGCTGCTTGAGGCGGTTCAGCACCTGTTCATAGACGGGCAGCAGTGCATCGAGCAGCGACAGGCGGTCGAAGCCGGCCTGCTTCTCCTTGCCGAGGTACAGGAAGCTCAGCGGCCCCAGCAGCACAGCCTTGACCGCATGGCCGGCCTGCTGCGCCTGTGCCACTTCGTCGAAGAGCCGCGTCGAGGCAAGCGTGAACTGCGTGGCCGCGGTGAACTCGGGCACGAGGTAGTGATAGTTGGTGTCGAACCACTTGGTCATTTCCAGGGCGAAAGTGCCTTCGGCGCCGTGGCTGCAGCTGGCGTCATGCACATGGACAGCCTCGTCTTCTACCCCGCGCGCCATCTTGAAGTAGCGCGACAGCTCGGGCTCGTCGCCCTTGAAGCCGAAGCGCTCCGGCTCGCAGCCGAAGAGCTGGATGTGGTTGGCCACGTGGTCGTAGCAGGCGAAGTCGCCGACCGTCACGTAGTCGAGCCCCGCGTCGCGCTGGGCCTGCCAGTGGCGCTCGCGCAATTGTTCGCCAACTTCTTCCAGAGCGGCGCGGTCGATCTCGCCGCGCCAGTGCTTTTCGAGTGCGAACTTGAGTTCCCGGTGGGCGCCCATGCGCGGAAAGCCGAGGATGTGGGTACGGGTGGTCATTGCAGGTATTCCGGTCGCTGAAACTTTGAGAATCCACAATGGTCGGGCTTTGGCACATATGATTCAAACGAAACCTTTTGCCCATTCACTTGAATTGAATTCATGTTGCAGTCGATCCTCGAAATACGCCACCTGCGCACGCTCGTTGCGCTGCGCGACACCGGCAGCCTGGTGCGCGCGGCGCAATTGCTCAACCTCACGCAGTCGGCGCTGTCGCACCAGATCAAGCTGCTCGAAGACCGTTACGGCGCGCAGCTCTTCGAGCGCAAGTCGGTGCCGCCGCAGTTCAGCACCACCGGGCTGCGGTTGCTGCAGCTGGCCGATACCGCACTTCCGCTGGTCGAAGAAGCCGAGCGCGACGTGGCACGGCTTGCCCTGGGCCGCAGCGGGCAGCTGCGCATCGTGGTCGAGTGCCACACCTGCTTCGACTGGCTGATGCCCGCGATGGACGCCTTCAGACAGCGTTGGCCCGAGATCGAGCTCGACATCGTCTCGGGCTTTCATCCCGACCCGATCGCGCTGGTGATGCAGAACCGCGCCGAGGTGGCGATCGTGTCCGAAGAAGACCCCGACGAAACCGTCGATTACCACGCGCTGTTCCGCTTCGAGATCGTCGCGCTGCTCGCCAACGACCATGCGCTCGTCGCCAAGCCGCATCTCACGGCGCGCCACTTTGCCGACCAGACGCTCATCACCTACCCCGTGCCCGACGAGATGCTCGACATCGTGCGCCAGGTGCTGGCACCGGCCGGCGTGGAGCCCGCCCACCGTCGCACGACCGAGCTCACGGTGGCGATGCTGCAACTGGTGGCCAGCGGCCGCGGCGTGGCCACCTTGCCGCTGTGGGCGGTGCAGAACTATCTGGACCGCGGCTACGTGACAGCGCGGCGCGTGGGCGCAAAGGGCCTGACCGGGCGGCTCTACATGGCCTGCACGCAGGGCACCTCCGGCCAACCGTGGCTGGCCGACTTCGTGCGCATCACGCGCGAGAGCTGCTTCAAGAGCCTGCCCGGGATCGAGCTGCTTTGACCGGAATCTTCCTGCGCGGCCTGGCAGTTTTTCTGCTGGACTCGGCAGTGATCCATTCGCGGAAGGCCGCGACCTTGGGCCGGTCGCGGCTGTTTTCCGGACAGACGAGGTAGTAGGCAAAGTCTTCGAGCCAGCTCACATCCGAAAGCCGGACCAACCGGCCTTCTGCAACATCGTCGGCCACCACGGCGGAAGGCAGCAAGGCCGCGCCCTGCCCCGTGAGCACCGCCTTCAGCAGCAGGCCAGAATCGTCGAAGGACGGGCCGCGCGCCGGGCCGGTGTCTTCGATGCCCTGCGCCTGGAACCACAGTTGCCAGGCCTTGCGCTCGGCATCGTTCACGCGCGGCCAGCGCCTGAGATCGGATGGCAATGCAGGCATGCCGAACTGCCTCACCAGGGCCGGCGTTGCGACAGGAACGATCTCCACCGTCAGCACGCGCTGGCTGCTCAAGCCCGGGTAGCGGCCGAGGCCGTGGCGAATGGCAACGTCCACGCCGTCGCGCGAAAAATCAGCCAGCGCAGTGCTGCTCACCACCTGCAGATCGATATCAGGATGCGCATCCTGAAAACCCTTGAGGCGCGGCACTAGCCAAGCGGACGCGAAGAACGGCGTGGCGCTCACCGTGAGAATGCCGGTCTCCGCGGGCACGGCAATGCGGCGCGTGGCGTCGCTGATCTGCCGGAACGCATTGCGCACCGGCGGCAGATAGGCCTGGCCGGCATCGGTCAGAAAGATGCCGCGGTTCGCGCGGCGAAAGAGCGGAATGCCCAGATGCAGTTCCAGCGACTTGATCAACTGGCTCACGGCACCGGCGGTGACGCACAGCTCGTCGGCCGCGTTCTTTACCGACAGGTGGCGGGCGGTCGCCTCGAAGGCGCGCAGCGCATTGAGCGGTGGAAGTTGATGTTCCATGGTTTAGTTAATCTGATCCGAATGCTTCAGAAAATCCGGTTTGCCTGGTTGCGCACAAGAAACGATCATCCAAATTCACCGGATGAAGAAAAGCCAACGCGTTGTACCAAGGTCGATTTTCCAGCCATTAGATATTCTGAGCAAATCATGTCCAATCGATCCCCCACACCCGTCTTCCGCGGCTGGCTCGTGGTAGCAGGCGCCTTCGCCGTCACCCTCGTGGGCTTTGGCAGCGCCTACACCTTCAGCGCTTTCCTCGAATCGCTGCAGCGCGATTTCGGCGCCTCGCGCGGATCGGTGTCGCTGGTGTTCTCGCTCGCAGGCTTTCTCTATTTCGGACTGGGCGTGGTCAGCGGCCCGCTCGCGGACCGCTGGGGTTCGCGGCGGCTCGCGGTCGCGGGCATGGTGCTGGTCGGCCTGGGCCTGGCCGCGGCGGGGCAGGCCCGGAGCCTGAACCAGGTCTGCCTCGCCTATGGACTCGGCGTCGGGCTCGGGGTCGGCGCGTCCTACGTGCCGGTGCTGGGCGCAGTGCAGCGCTGGTTCGTCAGGCGCCGCGGATTCGCCTCGGGGCTGGCGGTGAGCGGCATCGGCGTGGGCACGCTGGTGATGCCGCCGCTGGCGTCGCTTCTCATCGAGGCGATGGGATGGCGCCATGCCTATCTCGCGCTCGGTGCGCTGGCCGCGTTGGTGGGCGTGGGCATGGCGCTGCTGATCGAGAACGATCCGCGCGACCGCGGGCTCGGTCCCGACGGCGATCCACCGCAGCCGCGCGCACCGTCAGCCGTGCCCGCAGGCTCCTCGGTGCGACACGCAATAAGGTCGCGCCGCTTCGCCGGCCTCTATGCGGCGTGCCTGATCAGTTCGTTCGGTCTCTTCGTTCCCTTCGTCCATCTGGTGCCCTACGCGCTCGACCATGGCGTGCCCGCGGGCTCGGCCGTGCTGCTGCTGGGCGCCATCGGCATCGGCAGCACGGCGGGGCGATTTTTCCTTGGCGGGCTGGCCGATCGGCTGGGCCGGCAGCTCGCGCTGCCGCTGATGTCCGTGGGCATGGCGCTTTCGCTGGTCGTGTGGGCGGTGTCCGCCGGGTTCTGGGGGCTGGCTCTCTTCGCGTTTGCCTACGGCGTCTTCTACGGCGGCTTCGTTGCGCTGCTGCCGGCCCTGGTCATGGACTATTTCGGCGGCCGCAGCATCGGCGCGATCCTGGGCGTGCTGTATACCAGCGTGGCCTTCGGCACCCTGGTCGGCCCGAGCGCAGCGGGCTTTGCGTTCGACATCAGCCGCAGCTACCTGCTGCCTATCCTCGCCAGCATCGGCGCCAACCTGGTCGCGGCCGGGGTGCTGGTGGCCATGTCGAAGATGCGTGCGGCGGCAAAACCGGGCCCGCGGGGTACAGTCGGGAATGAACCCACACACGCCCAGCGCTCCTAAGCCGCCCGAAACGGCTCCCGCCGAGATCACGGAGACGCAGGCGTTCACGCGCGCATGGGCCGTGTTCCTGCTGCTGTTCGTGGGCGTGCTGGTGCTCCTGTGGGCCAGCGACGCCCTGTTTGGCTAGAAATCTGAAGGCTAGGAAGAAGCCTTCTGCAGCAGCTTCAGCACGCTCGAGAAATCGAGCGCGCCATGGCCCGCGAGGCTGTGCGCCGCATAGAGGCTGCGCGCCAGCCCGCCGAGCGGCGTCGCGGCCCGCACGGCCGTGGCGTTTTCTTGCGCCAGGCCCAGGTCCTTGAGCATCAGGTCGGTGCCGAAGCCGCCCGCGTAGTTCTTCGATGCGGGCGCCGTTTCCATCACGCCGGGCATCGGGTTGTACTTTTCGAGTGCCCAGTTGCCGCCGGAGCTGCGCCGCATGATTTCTGACAGCACCTTGGGATCGAGCCCGTTGGCCACGCCCAGCGCCAGCGCCTCCGAGGTGCCGATCATCAAAATGCCGAGCAGCATGTTGTTGCAGATCTTCGCAGTCTGGCCCGCGCCGATGCCGCCCGCGTGGAAGATGTTGGCGCCCATCTTCTCGAGCACGGGGCGCGCGCGTTCGAGGTCGTCGGTTTCACCGCCGACCATGAAGGTCAGCGTGCCGGCAATCGCGCCGCCCGTGCCGCCGGAAACCGGCGCATCGATCATTGCAATGCCCTTGGCCGCGGCCGCCTCGGCCACCTTGCGCGAGGTGGCGGCCGCGATGGTGCTGCTGTCGATCACGAGCGTGCCGGCACGGATGCTGTCGAGCAGGCCGGGCTTGCCGCCGCTGCCGAGGAACAGGCCCTCCACGTGCGCGCTGGCCGGCAGCATGCTGATGACCACGTCGGCATCGGCCACCGATTCGGCGGCTGACGCGGCAATAGGCAGGCCTTCCGCCGCGTATTTCTTGCAGGCCTCGTCCGACAGGTCGAAGGCCTTGACCGCGTGCCCCGCCTTGCGCAGGTTCAGGGCCATGGGGCCGCCCATGTTGCCGAGGCCGATGAATGCGATTTTCATTTGCTTGTCTCCGTTGTATTTGTAGAAGAGGCTCAGGCCAGCGCAGCCAGCTCCGCGGGCATTTCGCCGCGCGGACGCAGGTGGTCTTCGATGAAGGCGGGCGTGATCTCCTCGATGGTGGCGGGGTTCCAGCGCGGATTGCGGTCCTTGTCGATCAGCACCGCGCGGATGCCCTCGGCAAAGTCCTTGTGCGCGCAGAAGCCCAGCGACGCCCAGTATTCGAGCCGGAACACCTCGGCCAGCGACATGCGGTGCACGCGCTGCCAGAGTTCGAAGCTCAGCGCGGCCGAACTCGGCGCGCCCTTGGCAAAGGTCTTGGCGGCGGACTGCAGCCAGGCATCGTCGCTCTGCAGGCTGCGCAGGCGCTCCGCGATGTCGAGCAGGTCGTCGCCGGCCATCAGCGCGTTGATGGTGTCGTAGTGCTCGCGCACCTTGGAGGGCGGCAGCTCGGCGCCCTCGCCGGCACGCGCGAGGATGCGCGAAAGCTCGGCGCGGTCCGCCTTCTGCTCGCCGCGCCAGTGCGTGGCCGCAATCGCTTCGAGCACCTGGCCCTTGCGTTCGTGCGGCACCAGCACGTCGGCCAATCCACAGAAGATGGCGTCGGCCGCATTGAGGTTGGCGGCCGTGAGCGCCAGGAACAGGCCCGTGCGCCCCGGCGTGCGGCGCAGGAACCAGCTGCCGCCCACGTCGGGATAGAGCCCGATGCTGATCTCGGGCATGGCGATGCGGCTCTGCGCCGTGACCACGCGGTGCGAGCAGCCCGACATCAGCCCCACGCCGCCGCCCATCACGATGCCATGGCCCCAGCAGAGGAAGGGCTTGGGAAAGGTGTGGATCAGGTAGTCGAGCTCGTACTCCTCACGGAAGAAGTCTTCGGCGTAGGTGTTGCGGGCGGGGCCGCATTCGAGCAGCGTCTGATAAAGCTGGCGCAGATCGCCGCCGGCGCAGAAGGCCTTTTCGCCGGCGGCCTGCAGCAGCACGCCGACGATGCCGTCGTCTTTCGCCCATTCGCGCAGCTTGGGCGTGAGCAGGCGCACCATGTCCACCGACAGCGCATTGAGCGAGGCGGGTGCGTTGAGCGTGGCGGTGGCAAAGCGCTGGCCGCCGGCGGTCTTGATTTCGTCGAAGAGAACTACGGAGTCGGTCATGTCTTGAGAAAGAGGTTCTGGATGCGGGACCTCAGCGGATATCGCTGTCCCCTTCCAGCAATTTTCGCGCAACGATCACGCGCATGATCTCGTTGGTGCCTTCGAGAATCTGGTGCACGCGGGTATCGCGCACCAGCCGCTCCAGCGGGAACTCGCTCAGGTAGCCGTAGCCGCCGTGCAGCTGCAGCGCATCGTTGCAGACATTGAAGCCCGCGTCGGTCGCGAAGCGCTTGGCCATGGCGCAGTAGGTACTGGCGTCGGCATGGCCCGCGTCGAGCTTGGCTGCCGCGAGCCGCACCATCTGGCGTGCAGCCACCAACTCGGTTGCCATGTCGGCCAGCTTGAACTGCAAGGCCTGAAAGCTCGCGATCGGCTTGCCGAACTGCTGGCGCTCGTGCAGGTAGCGGCGGGCCGCATCGAGCGCGCCCTGCGCCGCGCCCACCGAGCAGGTCGCGATGTTGATGCGCCCGCCGTCCAGCCCCTTCATGGCAATGCGAAAGCCCTCGCCTTCCTTGCCCAGCAGGTTCTCGGCCGGGATGCGCACGTTGTCGAAGTTGATGGCGCGCGTGGGCTGGCTGTTCCAGCCCATCTTGTGCTCCTTCTTGCCGTAGCTCACGCCCGGTGCATCGGCCGGCACCGCGAAGGCCGAGATGCCGCCGGCACCGCCGCCGCCCGTGCGCGCCATCAGCACCAGCACGTCGGTCGCGCCTGCGCCCGAGATGAAGGCCTTGCCGCCGTTGACGACGTACTCGGCGCCCTGCAGCTCGGCGCGCGTCTTGAGCGAGCCCGCGTCCGACCCGGCGCCCGGCTCGGTGAGGCAGTACGACGCGAGCTTGCGCCCGCTCGTGAGGTCTTCGCCCCATTGCGCGGCCACCGCATCGGTCGCCCAGGTGCCGAGCATCCACGTCGCCATGTTGTGGATCGTGATGAAGGCCGTGGTCGAGGGGTCGACCGCGGCCATCTCCTCGAACACCAGCGCCGAGTCGAGCCGCGGCAGCCCGAGGCCGCCGATGCGTTCGGGCGCATAGAGGCCGCAGAAGCCCAGTTCGCCGGCCTTGGCGATGGCCTCTTTCGGAAAGATGGCCTCCGCATCCCACTGCGCCGCATGCGGTGCGAACTCGGCCTGCGCAAAGTCGCGCGCGCTCTGCGCGAAGGCGCGTTGCTCTTCGGAAAGTTCGAAGTCCATTCGCCCTTACTTGAGACTGATCGTGGTGTTGACGCCGTGCGACACGGTGCTGTCGTCGAACCAGCGTGCCGTCACGGTCTTGGTCTGCGTGTAGAACATGATGACCTGCTTGCCGTACGGCCCCAGGTCGCCGAGCTTCGACGCGCGTGAACCCGTGAACGAGAACATCGGCACCGGCACCGGGATCGGCACGTTGATGCCGACCTGGCCCACGTCGATGTCTTCCTGGAAGCGGCGCGCCGCGGCGCCCGACTGCGTGAAGATGGCCGTGCCGTTGCCGTTCGGGTTGCTGTTGATCAGCTCGATGGCCTCGTCGATGTTCTCGGCATCGGCCACGCACAGCACCGGGCCGAACACTTCCTGGTCGTAGATCGTCATGCCGGGCTTCACGCCCGAGAAGATCGTCGGGCCGACGAAGTTGCCCTTCTCGTAGCCCGGCACCGTAGGCTTGCGGCCGTCGAGCTCGAGCTTGGCGCCATCGGCCACGCCGCGCTCGATGAGGCCGTTGACGCGTTCAAACGCGGCGCAAGAAACCAGCGGTCCCACGTCCACGCCCTTATCGGTGCCCGCGCCGATCTTCAGCGTCCTGGCCTTGGCGATCAGTTCGGGCACCCAGTTGCGCGCCTCGCCCACCAGCACCGCCACCGACACCGCCATGCAGCGCTGGCCGGCCGCGCCAAAGCTTGCGCCTGCCAGCGCATTGAGCGTCTGTTCCTTGTTGGCGTCGGGCATCACGATGGCGTGGTTCTTCGCACCCATCATGCATTGCACGCGCTTGCCGGCCAGCGTGGCGCGGTTATAGACGTGCGTGCCGACCTTGGTCGAGCCGACGAAGCTGATAGCCTTGATGTCCTTGTGGTCGCAGATGCCGTTGACCACGGCTTCGCCGCCATGCACCACGTTCAGCACGCCGGGCGGAATGCCGGCTTCGAGCGCCAGTTCACACAGGCGCATGGTGACCATCGGGTCTTGCTCGGAGGGCTTCAGCACGAAGGTGTTGCCGGTGACGATGGCCATCGGGAACATCCACAGCGGGATCATGGCCGGAAAGTTGAACGGCGTGATGCCTGCGCACACGCCCAGCGGCTGCATCAGCGTGTAGGTGTCGACGCCGTTGGCCACGTTGTTGGCCAGCTCGCCGAGCTGCAGGTTGCCGATGTTCGATGCGTGCTCGACCACCTCGAGGCCGCGGAACACGTCGCCCTCGGCGTCCGGCAGCGTCTTGCCCTGCTCGGCGGTGAGGATGGCGGCCAGTTCGCCCATGTTCTCGCGGATGAGCTGCTGGTACTTCAGGAAGATGCGGGCGCGGGCGCCGAGGGGCGTCTTGCGCCAGGTCTTGAAGGCGTCCTTGGCGGACGCCACGGCGGCGTCGAGCTCGGCCTGCGTGGCAAAGGGCACGCGGGCCAGCACCTGCTGCGTGGCCGGGTTGACGATGTCGCGCCATTCGGTGGTCTTGGATTCGACGAACTTGCCGCCGATCAAGAGCTTGACGGTGGCGACCTGGGTCTTGGGGGTGGTGGTGGCGTCCATGGGGTTTTGTCTCCTGTGAATACGGGGCCTGCGTGGCAGGTTCAAGCCGCATCCTAGCTTTGCAGATTTGCCATGACAATAGACAAATATGCGCCATCGCTTTGCAAAAATGCAGAGCCGACCCCACGGAACGCGAGCACATGGACTGGGACAACCTTCGCTACTTTCTGGAACTGGCCCGCTCGGGCACGCTGATGAGCGCCGCGCGCCGGCTCGAGGTGGACCACACCACGGTGGCGCGCCGCATCCAGGCGCTCGAAAAGGAAGTGGGCGCCCCTCTTTTCTCGCGCGAATCGGGCGGCCACCGGCTCACCGAGGCGGGCCGACGGCTGCAACCGCAGGTCGAGGCCATGGAAAGCGCGTTCCAGGCGGTTGAAAGCACCGCACCGGCTTCGCAGGAGGGCCTGTCGGGCCTGATCCGCATCGGCGCCACCGAGGGCTTCGGCACCGTGGTGCTGGCGCCGCAGCTCGCGCTCTTCGCGCAGCGGCATCCCAAGCTCACCATCGACCTGCTCGCCATGCCGCGGCTGGTGCACCTGTCGCGGCGCGAGGCCGACATCGTGATCTCGCTCGAACGCCCGGCGCGCGGCCCCGTGGTCGTCACCAAGCTCACCGACTACACGCTCAGGCTCTATGCCTCGAAGCAGTACCTGGCCGCGCACAAGCCCATCAAGACGCGCGAAGACCTGCGCGGCCATACCTTCATCAGCTACGTGGACGACCTGCTGTTCAGCAAGGAGCTGCAGTACCTCGACGAACTGCACCGTCCCGACACCTTTGCGTTGCGGAGCACGAGTGTGCTCGCACAGCATCAAGCCGTCGCAGCGGGCGCGGGCATTGCGGTGCTGCCGGCCTTCGTGGCCGACCGCGACAAGGCGCTGCGGCCAGTGCTGGCGGGGCAGGCGAGCTTCACGCGCACTTTCTGGATGTCAATGCCGGTGGAGACCAAACATCTGGCACGCATGCAGGCTGTGTGGGAATTCCTGCGCGAAACTGCGGCGGGGCAGCGGGGGCTTCTCTTGCCAGACAGCGCCGTGGGCACATGATGACCGGTGGGCGTTTGTCGAGGGGCAGGCGTTCGGGGCGCGTGCACAGGACACCGGGTACTCCCCTCCGCGAATGTCCCCCGGCCTTCGGCCTCCTCCTTGATTTCGCTGCGGGGAGCACCCGATGCCCTGTGCACCTGGGCACGCTCTTGGTGTACAGCCGATCAACGACCGCTCCGCATAACGATCCCGTCGATGGAGTGCCTTGCGCAGCGAAATAAAGGAGGAGGCCGAAGGCCGGGGGACATTCGCTTCGCCGCGTACCCCGTCGGCGGGATCGCGCCCCGAACAGCGGCGCCACAAACGCACAATGCGGCGAACAGAAGCAAGGAGATCGCATGCCACGTCATCGCCCCGCACGGCTGGAACACATCGCAGGCATTGGCGTCGACCGCATGGGCGCCATCGCCGACGATGCGGACGGTCCGCCCTTTCTCCGGCTCGAAAACCTCGACGTCGATATTCCGCCGGACCCCGAAGCCATCGCGCGCACCGTGCGTGCGGCTTCGGAGGATTCGGACAACAGCTACCTTCCCTTCGTCGGCCAGTCGCGCCTGCGCGAGGTGGCGGCACGGCACGTGTCGGCACTCTCAGGCGTGGGCTACGACGCGCGCAACTGCGTGATCTCCGCGGGCGGCCTCTCGGGCATCCTCAACGCGCTGCTCGCCACGGTTGAAGTGGGCGACGAAGTGCTGGTGACCGATCCGACCTACGCGGGCCTGCTCAACCGCATCCGCCTGGCCGGCGGAACGCCGAAGTACGTGCCCTTCGCCTTCACGCCCGGCGGCGAATGGAAGCTCGATCGCGCGGCGCTGCGATCCGCCATCGGGCCGCGCGTGCGTGTGATGCTGCTGATGTCGCCTTCGATGCCGACAGGCGGCTACTTCGACGAAGACGACTGGTGCGCCATCGCCGCGCTGTGCGTGCAGCAAGACCTGACGCTCATCCTCGACACCGCCATGGAACGGCTCTTGTTCGACGGGCGCCAGGTGATCCATCCTGCCGGCCTGCCCGGCATGGCCGAGCGCACGATCACGGTCGGCTCGTCGGCCAAGGAACTGCGCATGATCGGCTGGCGCGTGGGCTGGACCGTCGCACCCGAAAGCTACATGCCCGACCTCATCGCCGTTTCGCTCGCCAACGTGGTGGTGCCCGTGGGCATCGCGCAGGACGCGGTGGCGACGGCGCTCGAACAATCGGCACACACGCTCAGGCCCTATGTGGCCGAACTGGAACGCCGGCGCGACACGGTGCTCAATGAACTCAAGGGCTTGCCGGTCGGCGTTCCGGCCGGCGGCTGGTCGCTGCTGCTGCGCACAAGCGACTTCGGCATCGACGGGCAGACGCTGTCGGAGCGCCTGCTGGCGCAGCGCGTGTGCGCGACCGCCATGCGGGGCTGGGGCCAGACGCACGGCGCACAGTATCTGCGCTTCGTGTTCTCCAACGAACCGGTCGAGCGGCTGCGCGGGCTCGGCGACAAGGTGCGCGCCGCGCTCGAGGCCTAGGCCCAGACCGGCGCATGGCTGCCCGGCGGCATCGACGGGCGCGGCCACGCGGCCGGCGTGCGCGACAGCTGCGCGCTGTGGCGCAGCGCAGTGAGTTCGCCGAAGCCCGAGGCCGAGGTCTCCACGTAGGGCTTCAGGTCGGGTCTGGCGATCGACAGCCCGCCCGGCAGGCGCCCGAGCCCTCGCAGCCATTGCCCCGTCTGCGCCAGCGACACCTGCACGTGCCAGCTGCCGCCCTCCTGCTGCTGCCGCCAGAGCGCCGCGGCGGCGCCGAGGGCGATCAGGTAGCCCGTGGCCTCGTCGAGGATCTGCATCGGCAGCGGCTTGGGCTTGCCGTCACCGGCCGCTTCGCCTTCGGCCTGGTTGAAACCCATGGCGGTCTGCACGAGTGAATCGAAGCCGCGGCGATGCGCCCACGGGCCTTGCGTGCCATAGGCCGTGAGCGACACGCACACGATGCCAGGCCTGAGCCGCGCGAGTTCCGCCGGTCCGAAACCCAGCGCCTCGATGCCGCCCGGGCGATAGCCCTGCACGAAGACATGGGCCTGCGTGGCGAGTTGCCGCAGCGCGGCGCGGCCAGCTTCGGTGCGCAGGTCCACATGCGCCGACAGCTTGCCGCGGCTGGTCTCGGCAATGGATTCGATGTTGGGCAGGTGCGGCGAATTGACGAGCATCACGTCGGCGCCATACGCTGCCAGCGCGCGGCCGCCTACGGGGCCCGCGAGGATGCGCGTGAGGTCGAGCACGCGCACGCCATCGAGCGGCCGCTGGTCCTCGCGCAGCGGCGGCAGCACGAGCGGCGGTGCATCGCCGATGCGCTCGATCGTGAAGAGCGGTTGCGCCGCAATGGCCTGGCCTTGCGGCGAGGCGTCCCATTCGTCGAAGCGGCGCAGCGCGGTCGCCGCCAGGCCTTGCGCGGCGGCTGCGTCTTCGAAGTCGAGCGCGCGCCAGGTCGCCATGACAGCCTCGGCCTCCGCGCGCGTGGCGGCGGCCGGATCGAGCTTCATCAGCCGCAGCGCACCATCGCGGTGGTGCGCGAAGTTCGCGTGAATGCGGACCCAGCCGTCGGCGCAGCGGTACAGCCCGGAAAACGTGTCCCACAGGTCGGGCACGCGGCCGTCGAGGCTGAACCACCCGGTGCAGTCGAGCGCCGCGTGCCTCATGTCGACGGCCACTTCCTGGCGCTCGGCGCCGCGCAAATGCCCCAGTTCGCAGGCCGCGAGCGCTGCCGCCGCGATGGTGCTCTGCGCGGCCGTACCCACCGCGAAGGACGACGGCAGCACCGGGTCTTCGCCCGTGAGCCGCGCATGTTGCAGGGCCTCGACCGGCAGGCCCGCCCGCCGCCAGATGCTGTCCAGGGCTTCGCTCGCATTCATTTCATTTCTCCAGAACGTCCAAAGCAAAAAGGCAGGGCCCGCTCTCGCGGCCCTGCCCTTTATCGTGGTTGCGTGGGCAGCCTTACTGGATCAGCCTGGCGCCGGTCTTGGCCTGCAGCGTGTCGAAGCTCACGCCCGGCGCGAGCTCGACCACCTTGAGACCTTCGGGCACCACGTCCATCACGGCCAGGTCGGTGATGATGCGGTCGACCACGCCCACGCCGGTCAGCGGCAGCGTGCACTTCTCGAGGATCTTGAGGTCCTCGGTGCCGTCCTTCTTCTTCGCGACGTGCTCCATCAGCACGATCACGCGCTTCACGCCAGCCACCAGGTCCATGGCACCGCCCATGCCCTTGACCATCTTGCCGGGGATCATCCAGTTGGCGAGGTCGCCCTCCACGCTGACCTGCATGGCGCCGAGGATCGACAGGTTGATCTTGCCGCCGCGGATCATCGCAAAGCTGTCGTGGCTGCCGAAGATGGCCGAGCCGGGAATCGTGGTCACGGTCTGCTTGCCGGCGTTGATCAGGTCGGCGTCGACCTGGTCTTCGGTCGGGAACGGGCCGATGCCGAGCATGCCGTTCTCGCTTTGCAGCCACACTTCCTTGTCGCCGACGAAGTTGGCCACCAGCGTGGGAATGCCGATGCCCAGGTTCACGTAGAAACCGTCTTCGAGTTCTTGCGCCGCACGCGCGGCCATTTGGTCTTGGGTCCAGGGCATCTCAGGCTCCTTTGTTGTTCTTGACGGGCGCGGGTACTTCGCTGCCGGCGGCGGCCTGCGCAATGGCGGCCTGCGCTTCGACCTTGGCGGCGGCCGCATCGGCCGGCGCGGCCGCGCTCACGGTGCGTTTCTCGATGCGCTTCTCCGGGTTGGCGTTGAGCACGATGCGATGCACGTAGATGCCCGGCAGGTGGATGTCGTCAGGGGCCAGTTCGCCCACTTCGACGATCTTCTCGACCTCGACGATGCAGATCTTGCCGGCCATGGCGGCGGCCGGGTTGAAGTTGCGCGCCGTGAGGCGAAAGCGCAGGTTGCCCGACTTGTCGGCCACGTGGGCCTTCACCAGCGCCACGTCGGGCACCAGCGAGCGTTCCATCACATAGGTTTCGCTGTCGAATTCGCGCAGTTCCTTGCCTTCGGCCACCTGCGTGCCGACACCGGTCTTGGTGAAGAAGGCCGGAATGCCCGCGCCGCCCGCGCGCAGCTTTTCGGCCAGCGTGCCCTGGGGCGTGAATTCGAGCTGCAGTTCGCCCGCAAGGTACTGGCGCTCGAACTCCTTGTTCTCGCCCACGTAGGACGCGATCATCTTCTTGATCTGGCGCGTCTCGAGCAGCTTGCCGAGGCCGAAGCCGTCGACGCCCGCGTTGTTGGAGATGCAGGTGAGATCCTTGACGCCCGAGTCGTGCAGCGCGTCGATCAGCGCCTCGGGAATGCCGCACAGGCCGAAGCCGCCGACCGCGAGCGTCTGCCCGTCGGCCACGACCCCCTTGAGTGCCGCGTCTGCGGAGGGATAAATCTTGTTCACTCGGGCTCCTTGATGGATGTGGAGAGTTGGCGAAAGCTTCGAAGAAGAGCCTTGAACGATACTACGTAGTCGCATACGTAGTATTTCGTAATGGTGACCCCCGATGCCCGAGATCGATTACCGGCTGGCTTTTGAACATGCGCCCGTCGGCATGGTGGTGTCGAGCAACCGCACCATCGTGGCCTGCAACGAGCGGGTGTGCGAGATTTTCGGTGCAACGCCCTCCGCATTGGTCGGGCATTCGTTCAGCATCCTGTACCCGAGCGTGGCCGAGTTCGAGCGCATCGGCAAGCGCATGGAGCCGTTCCTGAACGCCAGCGGCCGCTACGCCGACAACCGCATGATGAGGCGCCTGGGCGGCCTGCACGGCGCCATCGCCGGCGAAACCTTCTGGTGCCATGTCACCGGGCACGCCATGAACCGCGCCGCGCCGCACGAGGCCGGCATCTGGACCTTCGAGGACCTGGGCTCACGCCGCGCGGTCAAGGCCGAGCTCACGCCGCGCGAGCGCGAGGTGGCGGCGCAGGTGATGCGCGGGCTCACGTCCAAGGAGATCGGCAAGGCGCTGGGCATCAGCCACCGCACGGTGGAACTGCACCGGGCGCGGCTGATGCGCAAGTACGCGGCGGCCACCACGGCGGAGCTGGTGCAGAAGCTCATTGCGGGTTAGAGGTCGATCTCCAGGCTGGCTGCATCCACGCCCCGGAAGCCTGGATTTTCAGAACGAAAACTCTTTAACGGGAAACATAGCCCTTTTCAAGGATCCGTCCATCGCTAGCGTCAATGACAAACCACGCGCAAGTTCCCAGAGCCATGGCATTGGTGCGAATATTCCACTGCCCACGGTCCTCGAGCTTGCCGAACCAAGATCGGCGCTGTCTCAACACGGCTTCAACGGGCTCGCCAAAGGCCCAACCCAGCGACTGTGCCTCGGCTCTGGCGATCGCCAGTGCGGTCTGCTCGTCAATCATGGTTTGTGTTTGGGATCTGGCCGCCACTCACCCCGACCCAGAAGCTGGAGCCACCGATAAGAATTCGGCCGATGTACATGCCTTCCACCGCTAGTTGAGACACGGTGACGTACCCGTTCTGGATCGGGAAACGGTACGCGCCAAGTGCCTGAGCCAAGCCATGCACTTTCAGCTGTCCGTAACCTTCCGCCAACGCTTCCTCGAGGTAACGCAGAAGCGAAGATCGTGAATAAGCAGACCAACGCAGTTCCGCACGCAGTTGACGCAATGGGCCGGTCCGCGGCGAAAAATAGCGATGAACCAACTCATGGAAAAGCGTGATCCGCTGCTCGGTGAGGCTCTGACTGCGAGCAATGCTGACGTCGCCGAACAGACTGGTGGAGCCCGCGATCCCGCCAGGCAGCGACTCGGGCCGACTGAGCCGCAGCGCATTCCCTGCAGGAGGAGGTGTCCCAACGTTGGGCAAAGGCTCGACTTTCGGTACGCCACGCTCTATTACCGTACGGGCGGCACCGCGCATCAGCAGCGCCTGGATCGCCGAAATTCCAAGCAAGGAAATCGCTTTTGCAAAGTGCTCGGCAGCCTGATCGAGATCCGCATCCGACCGGCCATTTACCGCCTTCTGCACAAAATCGGTGAGCTCACTGGCTCCTGAAAATACAGACATGCCGAGCGCAGCGAAGCCCACCACGAGCAGAATGATGTCGACGATTTCGCCCACGCCGAAGAAGTGCGAGCCAGCCCACACGATCAGCGTCCCGGCGACGATCGCAAGCGCCTCGGGCTGCAACATCGCCATGACGGTCGATCGTGCTTCGCTTGGCAACAGAGGCAGGGCCCGCCGCATGGTTTCGCCGACTCGGTCTGTCACTGACATTTCCAGTACTTCAGCCACAAATTCCCCCTTGAGCACACCAAGAAAACGACCGTTTGGTTGATTGGTTTTCTCGCCCGAGGCTACCAGCGCGACGCATGCGTGCACCGGCCTTTTTGCGCACTTTCGCCAAAAGTCCACGGGGTTGAAAACCCGATACTTCCCTACTAAGTCGGCCGCCTCGGCGCGGGGCGAACGCCGGGCCCGTGAGCTTACTCAATCCGGCTTGATGTCCGCCGCCTTGATCACCTTCGCCCAGGCCGCCAGTTCCTGGTCGACGAACTTGCCCAGCGCCGCCGGATCCATGTAGGTGGCAAAGGCGCCCTGCTCGTCCACCTTCTTGCGGAACGACTCGCTCTCGACGATCTTCCTGATCTCGGCGCTGAGCTTGTTGACGACCTCGGGCGGCGTCTTTGCCGGTGCGAACACCGCGAACCACGACTCCACCTCGTAGCCCGGCAGCCCCGCCTCGGCCGAGGTCGGCACGTCGGGCATCGACGGATGGCGCTTGCTGCCCGTGTATGCCAGCGGCTTGATGCGCCCGCCCGCGAAATGGCCGATGACCGAGGGCGGCGTGGTGATGAACATGTCGACGTTGCCCGCGATCAGGTCGTTGATGGCCGGGCCCGAGCCCTTGTAGGGCACGTGCGTCATCGGCTGCTTGGCCTGCCGCGACAGCAGCTCGCCCGCGATGTGCTGGATGGAGCCGTTGCCCGACGAGGCGTAGAACAGGCCGCCCTCTTTCTTCTTCTTGCCATACTCGATCAGTTCCTTCATCGAGTTCACGGGCAGCTTGCCGCTCACCGCGACCACGTGCGGCGCGCGCATCACCAGCGCCACCGGCACGAAGTCCTTGGTCGGGCTCCACTTGATCTGCGGAAAGAGCGCGGGGTTGCCGACGTGGTAGCCCGAGTACTGCATCAGCAGCGTGTAGCCATCGGGCGCGGCGCGCGCGACGGCCTCGGTGCCGATGTTGCCGCTGGCACCGGGCCTGTTGTCGACCACGATGGGCTGGCCCAGCGCGCGCTGCAGCGGGTCGGCCACCATGCGCGCCATGATGTCGGTGGACCCGGCGGGCGCGGTGGGCACGATGAAGGTGATCGGTTTCGAGGGCCAGGTGTCGGCGCTGGCCGCGGCGGCCGCCAGCGCGAGGCCTGCGGCTATCAAAAGGCGATGAGCGGGTTTCATGATTTGTCTGTCTCCGGTGTTTTTGGGTTGCATTCGAAGCCGGCCCGTCAGGGCGCCAGCTCGGATATTTCGATGAGATTCAGGTCGGGGTCGCGCACATAGACCGATCGGATGCGCGAGGTGGAGCCGGTTCGCATCACGGGGCCTTCGAGGATCGGCACGCTGTTGCTCTTCAGCCGCGCAATCACATCGTCGAGCGGCACGCTCGCGATGAAGCACAGGTCCAGCGAGCCCGGCGTCGGCAGCTGCGCCTTGGGCTCGAACTCGTGCCCCTTCACATGCAGGTTGATCTTCTGGTGGCCGAAGCGGAAGGCCTTGCGATTAGCGCCGAAAGTCTCCAGCGCCATGCCCATCACGTCGATGTAGAAGCGGGTGCAGGCCGCCTCGTCGGCGGTGGTGAGCACCAGGTGGTCCAGATGGTCGATCATGCGTGCAGCTCCTTGGCTCGGCGCGCATGCGCACGCGCCGCGATGTCGTTGAAATCCGCCGGCGGCGCATGCCGCGTGAGCCGGTGGCCGGCGCGGGAAACCTGGCTCGGCAAGCCGTGCTGCACCAGGGTCTCGAGCTCCGACGCGGCATCGATCAGCCCCTGCAGATCCATGCCGGTGTCGTAGCCCATGCATTGCAGCATGTGCACCACGTCCTCGGTGGCCACGTTGCCGGTGGCACCGGGCGCATACGGGCAGCCGCCGATGCCGCCCAGCGACATGTCGAGCCGCTCGATGCCCGCCTCGACCGCGGCCACCGTGTTTGCCAGCCCCATGCCGCGCGTGTTGTGAAAGTGCGCCGTCCATTGCAGGTCGGGGTGCCTCGCCATCACGGCCTCGCAGAGGGCCTGCACCTGCGTTGGATAGGCCATGCCCGTGGTGTCGCACAGCGTGACGCCCTGCACCTGAAGCGCCGCGAAGCGGTCGATCCATTCCAGCACGGCGGCCAGCGGCACCTCGCCTTCCATCGGGCAGCCGAACACGCAGGAGAGCGACACGTTCACCGGCACGCCGGCCCGACTGGTCAGCGCGACGACCTCGGCCAGCTGCGCGAACGACTGCTCGCGCGTCATGCGCAGGTTGCTGAGGTTGTGGGTCTCGCTCACCGACATGACGATGTTGAATTCGCCGATGCGGCTCTCCAGCGCGCGCTCGGCCCCGCGCAGGTTCGGCACCAGCGCGGTGTAGACCACGCCGGGGCGGCGCGCGATGCGCTGCATCACTTCTTCGCCGTCCCGCAGCGCCGGAATCGCCTTGGCGGAGGTAAATGAAGTCACCTCGATCTTGGCGTAGCCGAGTGTGCCGAGGCGATCGATGAGCGCGATCTTCTCGTCGGTAGGGATGAAGCGGCTTTCCATCTGGAAGCCGTCGCGCGTGGCCACTTCGTTGATGAAGAGCCGCTTGCCGTTGCCTGCCTTCATACGGCCTCGCTTTCCTCGCTGCGGCGCGCCGGCCAGCCCGTGCCCCGCAAGTCGCCGGTGTGTTCGCCGAGCTGCGGCGCGGGATGCGCGATGCGCCCCGGCGTGGCGCTGAGCTTGGGCACCACGCCCGGCACCTTGAGCATGTCACCGTCGGCGGTGGTCGCCTCGACGATCATCTGGCGCGCCAGGTACTGCGGATCGGTGGCGATGTCGGCCACCGTGTAGATGCGCCCGACCGGCACGCCGGCTGCATCGAACACTGCCAGCACCTCGTCGCGGCTGCGCTGCAGCGTCCAGGCCTCGATGGCGGCGTCGATCTCTTCCACCCGCTGCACGCGGCCGTCGTTGTGCACGAGCTGCGGATCGTTCTCCAGGTCCGTGCGGCCGATGGCGCGCATCAGCCGGCGGAAGATGCTGTCGCCGTTGCCCGCCACGAGCACGTAGTGGCCGTCGCTGCACTTGTAGGCATTGGTCGGCGCAATGCCCGGCAAAGCGCTGCCGGCGCGCTCGCGCACCGCGCCGAAAGCGTCGTATTCGGGCAGCAGGCTTTCCATCACGTTGAAGACCGACTCATAGAGCGCCACGTCGATGAACTGCCCCTCGCCGCCATGGGCCGTGCGGTGGTGCAGCGCCGTGAGCACGCCGATCACGCCATGCAGCGCCGCCAGCGTGTCGCCGAGCGAGACGCCCACGCGCACCGGCACGCGGCCCGGCTCGCCGCTCAGGTAGCGCAGCCCGCCCATCGATTCGCCGAGCACGCCGAAGCCCGGCTTGTCGCGATACGGGCCAGTCTGCCCGTAGCCCGAGATGCGCAGCATGATGAGCCGCGGGTTGAGCGCATGCAGCTGCTCCCAGCCCAGACCCCAGCCTTCGAGCGTGCCGGGCTTGAAGTTCTCGATCAGCACGTCGGCCTCGAGCGCCAGGGCGCGCACGGCCTGCTGGCCTTCGGCGCTGCGCAGGTCCAGGCACACCGAGCGCTTGTTGCGCGACTGCACCTCCCACCACACCGAAGTGCCTTCGCGCAGCAGCCGCCACTTGCGCAGCGGATCGCCGACGCCGGCGGGCTCGACCTTGATCACGTCGGCGCCGAATTCGGCGAGCGTCTTGCCCGCGAACGGGCCGGCAATGAGCTGGCCGAGCTCCAGCACCTTGAGGCCTTCGAGTGCGTTCATATCTGAATGTCTCCTGTGGGAATGCCTCCACTCTAGGAACAGATCGCGGCCAACGGAATTGCTTTGATGGCAGCAGCCCTTCGCAAAACGCGAAGGCTTTCTAGAATGGACGGATGGCCGTCCCCATCAACCCCGCCCGCGTCGACTTCGTCACGCTGCGCCTGTTCTGCGCCGTGGCCCGGTCGGGCAGCATCACCAAGGGCGCGGAAGCCTGCCACCTGGCGCTCTCGGCGGCCAGCCGGCGGCTTTCGGACTTCGAGGCCGCCACAGGGTCGAAGCTGCTGGAACGCAGCTCGCAAGGCATTGCGCTCACGCCTGCCGGCCACGTGGCCATGCAGCATGCGATGCGGCTGTTCCAGGGCTTCGAGCAGTTCAGCAACGAGCTTGGCGACTACTCGAGCGGGGTGCGCGGCCATGTGCGGCTGTGGGCCAACATGTCGGCGCTCACCGAATTCCTGCCGGCCACGCTGGCCACCTTTCTGGGCCAGCACCCGGACATCCGCGTCGAAGTCGAGGAGCAGCTGAGCGGCGACATCGTGCGCGCGCTGGTCGACGGCCTGGCCGATGTGGGCGTGTTCGCCGAGAACACGCCGGCCTACGGCCTCGACGTGGCGCCGTTCCAGACCGACGAGCTGGTGGTTCTGTGCGCCCGGCAGCATCCGCTCGCGCGCACTCGCCGGACCGATTTCAAAGCCTGCCTCGCGCACGAGTTCGTGGGCCTGAACCGCAGCAGCTCGCTGCTCGAGCTCACCTCGCGCGCGGCCGAGCAGGCCGGCATTCCGATGCGCCTGCGCGTGCAGGTGCGCAGCTTCGATGCGATGTGCCACATGATCGCGGCCAACCTCGGCATCGGCGTGGTGCCGCTCGCGGCCTGCAAGGCGCAGGTGAGCGCGCTCGGCCTCAAGGTGGTGCGGCTCAAGGACGCCTGGGCCGTGCGCCGGCTGCTGATGGCCACCAAGACCGGCGAGACCTTGTCGCCGGCGGCGCAGCTGCTGGTCGGGCAGTTGATGGCGTCGTCCACCTGAAATCTGAAAGCGCGGCCGGAAGACCATCGTCGTCAACCGATTGATTCACGAGACGGGCTACACCATTGCCCGAAACCGGCTCCCGTTTCGACCATCCTGGGCGCGAATTCGCTGGCCACGGTCGATGCCTACCTGGTAGATGCTGGACAGCTCGCAAGGCCGCCAGAAGATCGCCCCGTCGAACGCCGTGGAGATATCGATCTTCGCCAGCCGGTAGAACCCCAGCACGACGCCTTGTGCAAATGCGGAAATCAGCGGCTCTGCGTGCTCGGCTCTCCTGAAGTTGCTGCGTATCAGTTTCCCGCCCTGCTCCATGAGCTTCAGCGCGCGGCTCGACGCAGTCGCGGTACTCTCCATCGGCACTCGCAAACACCAAAGCGCGGACCCGAGCGTCCACACGCTATGGCGCGGTACCTCGTCGAATCGAGCCCCTTCGATCGTGATCTGCCTTGCACGAATTTCGCCGAAGTCGAGATGGTCTTGACCATAGAAGAATTTGACAAACCGTTCAGCTTTCCTCATCGCGGCGAACTCGCTCCGCGCCATCTTTTCCGTGGCCCTTAGGCCTGAAACATGCTCGACAAGAAAATCGAACTCTTCTGACGACATCCGGCGACCGGACGCCGTGCCACGGTCATGCCAGTCAGCCAGCTGCGCCAAGGTCTTGCACTCCATGAAAGTCCTGTCGAAGGGCGAATCTGGAGAGAAGCAGGAGAGCCGCTTGGGCCTGCCTTGAATCCGTTTCATGACAGGACGCCTCAGTTCGCCATCTGCTTGCCCGCTATGGGCACTTTGGACACGCCGATACGGTTGGGGTAGAGGGTGTGGGCACGGACCGCGCCCAAGAAAAAAATCCTGCACTTCATTTCGAGCCTTCCCTGATCTTTTTTTAGATATCGCGCAGGCTGGCCTCCAGTCTTGCGCGGAATGATCGTAGCCGAAAGGAAACCATATCCCGTGAAATCTTATTCCGTGGAGGTTTATGCATGAGGAATAGACCATCCATGCATGGCCAAACCTCTGCCCCCTGAAAAGCAAAAAACACCTGAACTGGTGCTTTTCGGGGAGGCTGTTCGCCGTCGGCGCAAGGAGCTCGGCTATTCGCAGGAAGCCTTCGGCGATGCATGCGGCATAGACCGCAGCTACATGGGCGGCATCG
The DNA here is from genome assembly GCF_030815975.1 of Variovorax paradoxus. NCBI lineage: Bacteria > Pseudomonadati > Pseudomonadota > Betaproteobacteria > Burkholderiales > Comamonadaceae > Variovorax > Variovorax paradoxus. The sequence continues at coordinate 4,125,018 of NZ_JAUSXL010000002.1, read as the reverse complement.
AGCGCGGCGAACATAACCTCGCCCTGGTCAACATCCTGAAGATCATCAGGGCGCTGGACATTCAGCCTTCGGAGTTCTTCAAGGAGCTGGACAAGCCCGCGAAGAAGAACAAGTCAACATAGCGAGCTGCGGCTGGGCTCCGCCTGCGGTCAGACAGCCTTGGGCAGCTCGAATCCCGCCTTGAGCGTTTCGCGCAGATGGCTCACGAACAAGTTGACCGCGCGCGGTATGTGCAGCGAGTAAGGCCGTATGGCGTAGATCTGGTCGGCGAAGGCGCCCGTGGGCTGCCAGTCGGGCAGCACCTCGACCAGCTTGCCCGCCTGCAGACCCGATTGCGCGCTGAAGTCGGGCAGGAGCGCAATGCCGAGCCCCGCCTGGGCGGCGTCGCGCAGTGCCTCGCTGTTGTTGGCCGCCAGCGGGCCGCCGATGGGCACGGTCACGCGCTCGGCCTGGCGCGCGCGGCCGCCGCGCCGCTCGAACGACCACACGTTGGTTTCCTGCCCGCGCGGATAGTGCAGGCAGTCGTGCTCCGTCAGCGCGGGCGGCGCCAGCGGCGTTCCCCGGCGGCGCAGATAGGCACGGCTCGCCACCAGCACCGAGCGCGTGTCGCACAGCCGCCAGGCCACGTGCGTATCGGGCGGCGATGCCGCATGCCGCACCGCCAGGTCGAAGCCTTCCGTGGCCAGGGAGCTCAGCCGGTCGGAAAGCTCCATTTCGACGCGGATCGACGGATGCGCCAGGAGAAAGTCGGCGAGCCTGGGCAGCAACTGCTGCCGCCCCAGCGCCACCGGCGCGGTCACCCGCACCAGGCCGCGCGGTTCGCCCGCATGGTCCCGCGCCTCCAGGAAGCTGTGGGCGATCTGCTCGAAGGGCTCGCGCGTCTGGTCGACCAGCTGCTGCCCGGCCTCGGTCAGCCGCATGCTGCGGGTGGTGCGCCGCACGAGCGTGACGCCCACGGCCCGCTCCAACTCGGCGATGCGCTGGCTCATGGCCGCCTTGCTCACGCCCAGGCGCGCCGCGGCGGCGGTATAGCTGCCCTGCTGGCCGAGCACGATCAGCCAGTGCAGGTGCATCCAGAGCGATTCGGCTTTTTGCAGATCCATGGTGGGATTGTTCACTATAGCGAACAAACAGTTCAACTTTAGCGTCTAGGCAGGCGCTCTTCCCTTTCCTAGACTGTCGCATCACTCCACTCTTGGCGGTATCCATGACCCAGCAGATTGCCCATTTCATCGGCGGCCAGCACGCCGCCGGCGGTTCCACCCGCACGCAGGACGTCACCAACCCGGCGTCCGGCAAGGTCACGGGCAAGGTGGCGCTGGCCGCCCAGGCCGACGTCGATGCCGCGGTGGCCGCCGCGCAGGCCGCCTTTCCCAAGTGGGCCGACACGCCGCCGATCCGCCGCGCCCGCGTGATGTTCAAGTTTCTGGAGCTGCTCAACCTGCACAAGGACGAACTCGCGCACATGATCACCGCCGAGCACGGCAAGGTGTTCACCGACGCGCAGGGCGAAGTTTCGCGCGGCATCGACATCGTCGAGTTCGCCTGCGGCATCCCGCAGCTGCTCAAGGGCGACTTCACCGACCAGGTCTCCACCGGCATCGACAACTGGACGCTGCGCCAGCCGCTCGGCGTGGTTGCCGGCATCACGCCCTTCAACTTCCCGGTGATGGTGCCGATGTGGATGTTCCCGGTGGCCATTGCCGCGGGCAACACCTTCGTGCTCAAGCCCAGCCCGACCGACCCGACCCCATCGCTGCGCATGGCCGAGCTGCTGAAGGAAGCGGGCCTGCCCGACGGCGTGTTCAACGTGGTGCAGGGCGACAAGGTCGCGGTCGATGCGCTGCTCGAGCACCCCGATGTCAAGGCCATCAGCTTCGTGGGCTCCACGCCCATTGCCAACTACATCTACGAAACCGGCGCCCGCAACGGCAAGCGCGTGCAGGCCCTTGGCGGCGCAAAGAACCATATGGTGGTGATGCCCGACGCCGACATCGACCAAACGGTGGATGCACTCATCGGCGCCGGCTACGGCTCGGCCGGCGAGCGCTGCATGGCCATCAGCGTGGCCGTGCTGGTGGGCGACGTGGCCGACAAGATCATTCCCAAGCTCGTCGAACGCACGAAAACGCTCAAGGTGCTCGACGGCGAGAACCTCGCGGCCGAGATGGGCCCGATCGTCACGCGCGCGGCGCATGAGCGCATCACCGGCTACATCGCCCAGGGCGAAAAAGAAGGCGCGAAGCTGCTGGTCGATGGCCGCGGCTTCGACGGTGCGATGGCAGGCCAGGGCTGCGGCGACGGCTTCTGGATGGGCGGCACGCTGTTCGACCACGTCACGCCCGAGATGCGCATCTACAAGGAAGAGATCTTCGGCCCGGTGCTCTCCTGCGTGCGCGTGGCCAACTTCAAGGACGCGGTCGACCTGGTCAACGGCCACGAGTTCGGCAACGGCGTGAGCTGCTTCACGCGCGACGGCAACGTGGCGCGCGAGTTCGGCCGCCGCATCCAGGTGGGCATGGTCGGCATCAACGTGCCGATCCCGGTGCCGATGGCATGGCACGGCTTCGGCGGCTGGAAGCGTTCGCTGTTCGGCGACATGCATGCCTATGGCGAGGAAGGCGTGCGCTTCTACACCAAGCAGAAGTCGATCATGCAGCGCTGGCCCGAGAGCACGCCCAAGGGCGCCGAGTTCGTGATGCCGACCGCCAAGTAGCGTTTTGCCGGCGGCGAGAAGAGCCGCCGGACATGGGAGCGGCACGAACGAAAAGCTGACTTGCCCCTTGGCGCGGGAGCGGCCAGACTTGCGCATGACCCTGTGCCAGCGCCCATGACAACAAGCAAGAGGCCCGCGCGAAGCCTGTCGCCCGTGCCTTCCACCTTGCGGATTCCCCTTGCCGCGCGTGCCTCGGGCGACGCGATGTTTCCACAGATGGCCGTGCGGGACGCCTACGCCGCATCGATCCTCGAAAAGATCCGCGACGACGGGCAGGCCCTCCCCGAAGACCGGGCCACCATCTACGGCATCCTGAGCCGCACGCGCCGCTTCCGCAGCCTCGCGCAGGAGTTCCTCGAGCAGCATCCGGGCGCGCGCGTGGTGAACATGGGCTGCGGGCTGAGCCACTACTACCAGTGGCTCGACGACGGAAAGTGCCGCATGACCGACGCCGACCTGCCCGAGGTGCTCGCGCTGCGCCGCGAGCTCATTCCCGAAACCAATACGCGCCACGATGCGCGCGCGCTCGACCTCACATCGGCCCATTGGTGGGAGCAGCTCGACCTGCCGCGCAAGCGCCAGGGGCGGCCGGTCTTTCTCTTTACCGAAGGCGTGCTGATGTACCTCCAGCCGCCACAGGTGCAGGCCGTGCTCGCGACCTTCGGCGAGCGCGCCCCCGCAGGCTCGGTGCTGGCCTTCGATGCGATGTGCTGGCTGGCCGTGGGCCGCGCCGCGCAGCATCCGTCGGTGCGGGCCACCGGCGCGGAGTTCCATTGGGGCCTGCGCAAGGCCGCCGAGCTGACGCAAGCCCATCCGCGACTGCGCCTCGATGCCACCTACCGGGTGCTCGAAGGCATCGGCCTGCCCTACGCCCTGTTCGCGCCGCTGATGCTGATGCTGCTCGGTGTACCGCTCTATGCCGTCTACGCGCTGGGCGTGGCCGACAGCGCCGATACATAAACGCACAAATTTCTCAGGTCCCGGCCTTGTCCGGCCCGCGCTGCGCAGCTTGGCTGACGCAGGAAGCCGCGCTGCCGCGGCATGCTCGCCGCTCTTGTGCGCGGAGAACCCGACTCCGGCTGCATTAGGATTGTTTTTCCGAAGCCGACCGGCACCAGCCGCCGGCCGCGCCGCTTTCCCCCCAGACTCGCAACCCTCAAGAAACACATGCTTGATCGCCGATCCTTCCTTGCCGCAGGTGGTGCCGCCGCCGCACTCGCCGCCCTTGGACTGCCCGAAGAGGCATTGGCCGCCAACGGCCTGAAGCTGAGCCAGCCTTCGCCCTTCTCGTTCGACCGCCTCGTGGCGCAGGCCAGGCGCCTGGCCGGGCAGCCCTATGCCGCCGCCACGCCGCTCGCACCGGAGGTGCTCGAGAAGATCGACTACGACGCGCACGGCAAGATCAAGTTCGACCCGGCCAATGCGCTCTTCCGCGACGGCCCGGGCGCGTTTCCGGTCACCTTCTTTCACCTCGGCCGCTTCTTCCAGACGCCGGTGCGCATGCACGTGCTCGAAAACTCCGATGGCGATGCCTTCGCGCGCGAGGTGCTCTACAGCCCTTCGTACTTCTCGATGCCGCCCGACAGCCCGGCGCGCGCGCTGCCGGCTGGCGCGGGCTTTGCGGGCTTTCGCCTGCAGGAAAGCCGCCTGGGCGACCAGAGCAAGCTCGACTGGCAGAAGAACGACTGGGTCGCGTTCCTGGGCGCCTCCTACTTCCGCGCGATCGGCGAGCTCTACCAGTACGGCCTGTCGGCCCGCGGCCTTGCGCTCGACGTGGCGGTACCCGACAAGCCCGAAGAGTTCCCGACCTTCACGCGCTTCTATTTCGAAACGCCGGCCGCGAACAACACCACCTCGATGACGGTCTACGCACTGCTCGAAGGGCCGAGCGTCACGGGCGTGTTCAAGTTCGTGATGCAGCGCGGCAAGGCCGTGATCATGGACATCGACTCGCGCCTGTTCCTGCGCCGCGACGTGTCGCGCCTGGGCCTGGTGCCGCTCACCTCGATGTACTGGTACTCGGAAACCATCAAGCCCACCGCCATTGACTGGCGCCCCGAGGTGCACGACTCCGACGGACTGGCCATCTGGAACGGCGCGGGCGAGCGCATCTGGCGCCCGCTCAACAACCCTGTGCAGACGCGCGCCTCGGCCTTTGCGGACGCCCGGCCGCGCGGCTTCGGGCTGCTGCAGCGCGACCGCGTCTTCGACAATTTCCAGGACGGCGTCAACTACGAGAAGCGCCCGAGCCTCTGGATCGAACCACTGGGCGATTGGGGCGAAGGCTCGGTGCAGCTGATCGAGATCCCGACCGACGACGAGATCCACGACAACATCGTCGCCTTCTGGGTGCCCAAGGCCGATGCCAAGGCGGGCGCGAGCTACAGCCTGCAGTACCGGCTGCACTGGACCGACCAGGAACCCTTTCCCTCGCCGCTCGCGCGCTGCGTGGCCACGCGCATCGGGCGCGGCGGACAGCCGGGCCAGCCGCGCCCGCCGGGCGTGCGCAAGTTCATGGTGGAGTTTGTCGGGCAGCCGCTTACCACCGTGCCCTTCGGCGTGAAGCCCGAGCTGGTGCTGACGGCGCCGCGCGGCAAGTTCTCCTACGTCTTTGCCGAGGCCGTGCCCAACGGCGTGCCGGGCCACTGGCGCGCGCAGTTCGACTTCACGCCCGAGGGCAACGAGCCCATCGACATGCGGCTCTATCTGAAGAATGGCGACCAGACGCTGACCGAAACCTGGCTGTTCCAGTACCAGCCGGTGTGATCGTCACGCGGCGCGTGGTGCGCTGCAGGAGCTTCACGCGCAGCCGGGCCTACGTCACGTCCGCGCGCGCGACGATCTCGCGCAAGTCCGCCCCCGTGCCCAGCGTTCCCATGACGCCGGCGTGCTGACCGCCCAGGCGCGACGCCACGAAGCGCTGCGCAATGGCGCCCGGACTGTGCCTGCACATCTCGCTCGCCTGAAGTGCCAGCGCCATGCGCGTCACGACGGCGCGCGCATTGCCCTCGTCGATCGCACCGCCGCACAGATCGGCGCGCAGACTGGCGATGAACTTCACATGCGCTGCGTCGGTATTTTGCGGTGGGGCGATTTCATCGAGGAACACATCGAGCGCGCCCTTTTCGCGGCCGAGCGCGCGCACCACGTCCATGCACATCATGTTCGTCGTGCCTTCCCAGATCGAATTGAGCGGCGCCTCGCGGTACAGCCGAGCGATGGGGTTCTCCATGATGAAACCGTTCCCGCCGTGGACCTGCAGTGCTTCGTAGACGAAATACGTCGCACGCTGGCAGTTCCAGTACTTGACCACCGGCGTCGCCACGCGCGCAAAGAGCCGCTCCGATTCGTTCGACGCCATGCTGTCGGTCGCCCGTGCGACGCGCATCGCCGACAACATGGCGGCCTCGCTTTCCAGCGCCAGGTCGGCCAGCACATTGGTCTGCATCGGCAGGTCGGCCATCCGGCGCCCGAAGCCGTCGCGCGTGGATGCGTGGTGGATCGCCAATGTCAGTGCCTGCCGCATCAGGCCCGCCGAGCCCACGGCAAAGTCCAGCCGCGTCAGGTGCGCGTGCGACAGGATCTCGCGGATGCCGCGTCCCTCCTCGCCGACCAGCATCGCCCAGGTCCTGTTGAACTCGACCTCGCTCGACGCATTGGAACGGTTGCCGCACTTGTCTTTCAGGCGCTGCACGGCAATGCGATTGGCGCTGCCGTCGGGCAGGAAGCGCGGAACGAAAAGGCAGCTCACGCCGGACGTCGTCCGTGCCAGCGTGTAGAAGCCGTCCGAGGTGGGAACCGAGAAGAACCACTTGTGGCCCGTCACGCTGTAGATGCTCGCGCCGTTCTCGGTGCCGGCGAAGGTGGCCGTGGTCTGGGTCTGGCGCAGGTCGGAGCCGCCTTGCTTCTCGGTCATGGCGTAGCCGATCACGGCGCCCGTCTTTTGGGGCAGCGGAAGGCGGCGTGGGTCGTAGTGCCCGGAGAGCGTCTTCTCCCGCCACATCGCAAACTCCGGCCGTCCCGCAAAGCCGGCGCAGGCCGCGTATGCCATGCCCGTGGGGCAGCCGGTGCCGTTCTCGACCTGGTTCCACAGGTAGCTCAACACCGCCCGTGCAAGGTGTCCCGACGGCTCATCGGTTGTCCAGGCAAGGCTGGGGACGCCGTGGGCGAACCCCAGCGCCATCAGTCGATGCCAGGCGGGGTGGAACTCGACCCAGTCCAGGCGGTTGCCGAAACGGTCGTGCGTTCGCAGCTGCGGGCTGTGCTCGTTGGCCAGCCGCGCGAGCTCCTGCACCTCTTCGTTGCCTGCCAATGCGCCGAGTGCCGTCGCATTCGGCATGCTCCAGGCCGCATGGCGCGCCACGAGGTCTCGCAGCGCCACATCGCCTGTGAACGCGTTGTGGCCGACGCAAGGATCGGCCTGGTTGAATACCTTGTGCGTATCGGTGCCGTCGCCCAGGGCCGACTGAAACTCCGGTACGGTGCTCTCGAGAGGCATGTTCATACGGTCTCCATCCAGCGAGTGATTGCGCTGCGGGCATGGTGAAGCATTTCGCGCGATTCGTGAATCTGATCTTCGCCGGGGTCGGGCATCCGGTGCACCGATGAAATGGCACAGCCTTTGCTTGACTCCAAGTCCCGCGACCTGGCTCACCATCGGGTGCCATGCCATCGGTGGAACGCCCCCAAGCCGTTGCAGCTGCTCATCCAGACGGAGGTTTTCGTTGGCCAAGCTGGACCCGCTGAATACATCGCGCTACTGGCATGTGCCCGGCATGCCGGGCATGGACATGCTGCATGCGGACTTCACCACGCACGAATATGCACCGCACGTGCACCATTCCTACGTCATCGCAGTCACCGAGACCGGCGGCGCGGAGTTCAAGAGCCGCGGCCGCACTGGCATGGCCCACCAGCAGGCGCTGCTCGTCTTCAACCCGGCCGAGCCCCATTCGGGCCGCATGGGTGGCAGCGCGCGCTGGCGGTACCGCGCCGTCTACCTGGCCGAGCCGGGCATCAGGCACCTGATGGCCACGCTGGGGATCGATCAGCCCCGGTACTTCGGGTCCAACACCTTCGACGACCCGGACCTCATCGCCAGCTTTCTGGAGCTTCACCGCGCGTTCGACGGCCACGGCGCGCAGTGGGACCCGCTGCGGCAGCAGGAGTTGTTCGTTCACAGCTTCGGCACGCTCTTCCATAGCCATGCGCAGCCGGGGCAACGCGTGCTCCAGGCGCCCACGGATGCGCGCGTGCTCGCGCCGGTGCTCGAACTGCTGCGCGACGCCTTCTCGGAGCGATTGACGCTCGAACAGATGGCGGCAGCGGCCAGGCTGACGCCATTTCAACTGATCGGCGCCTTCAACCGCACGATCGGCTTGACGCCCCACACCTACCTGACGCAGCTGCGCCTGCGGGCCGCCATCCGTCACCTCGCAGACGGCCGGCCGCTGATCGAAGCCGCCATCGCGAGCGGCTTCTACGACCAGAGCGCCCTCACCAGGCACTTCAAACGCACCTTCGGCATGACGCCGCTGCAGTACGTGCGCGCCCGGATCTGCTGAGGACTCCCACCCCCGGCGCTCGCGCCGCGGGCTGAACCCCCCTGCTTCTTTTTTTCGCTGCGCCCGGGCAGCGGGTTCCATGCGCGCATCCGCTTTCTGGCGCAGTGGACTGCAACTGCAATTTTTACCAATACGGGTGCCCGGAGGTTCTTTATCGTGCAGCTAAATGGTTTGCAGCCCTGCACACAGTAATCAATTGGTTTTCAATGACGTTGAACTCACAGGTGACCCATGCAAAATGTCGATCGCAGCCTTACCGGCTCTTCCCTCGCAGGCTCCGCCATCCTGCTTGAAATAGGTGCCGAATACGGAATCATCGAAATTCTCCAGAATTCGCCGGTCGTGGACGCCGCTACCGCGTCCAGGTCCTGTGGAATCAAGGAGTCCGTGATTTCCGCCTACCTCGATTCCCTGAGCAAGGCAGGCATCATCGAGGTGCTGAGCACGGGAGCACCGGCAACCTACAAGGCCGGCAGCAATTTTGACGAATTGATCAACGAAGTCGGATATCTCTCCTGGGCACTGCGCGCCTGCGCCCCCTTGATCAACAATGCCAAGGAATTCTCGGAAAACAACGAGGAGGCGCAAATCAAATACCCCCGCAGCGGCGGATTGGTTGCGCGCACATCGAAATGGATGGGCGAGAAATCCTTTTATCCGCAGCCCGAAAATGCCATTGTTGCCATGGCTCCCAGGAAAATCGTGGACCTTGGGTCCGGTTCTGGCGGATTCCTGATTCGCATGCTCAAGAAGATTCCGGGCTCCAAAGGCGTCGGCATCGACCTCAGCCCCTCGGCCACCGAACAAGCCGTTCGCGCCGCCGGTGAAGCGGGCATGAGCGACAGGCTGCAATTCGTCACCGCCCCTATCCAGGTTCTGGTGGAAGACGCCTCCCTCATCAAGGACGCGGACATCATCCACGCAGGATTCGTCATGCACGATCTTCTTCCTGCCGAGGAAGAAACCCTCGACGCCCTGCTGCGCGCCTGCGCCGCCCACGCCATCAAGGGCACGCTGATCATCGTGGATGCCATTCCGGTTGCGCCGTCCAATTGGGAAAAGCCATTCGCCGCGGCGTTCAATCATTTGCATAACCATTTCATGTCCAGAAAGCTTCTGAGCGAAGAAGAATGGACTGAAAAATTGTTCCGCGCAGGCTTTACGAATGTGCGGGTCGAAGTACTGGATCACCCTGGAGGGCGCATGTTGATGGCAAGCAAGTAACAAACTTCCACGGCATTTTTTAACGAACTGTAATTAGGAGCACGAAATGAGCGTTACCATTTCCGAACTGATTGATAGAGTTAAAAGTCATCGATGCTATTCGCACCCAATTTTCAAGAATTGGGTCAAGGTCGAACCCGAGCCTCCTGTTGTGGGAGCCCTTTTCCACCAGATCCAGAGCTTTTGCGCATCGACTCGTCCGGGATGGAATTTTCCGGATGCACTCAAGGCACACGGGCTTCACGAGCAGAGCGAATTGCTCGAGGAAATTATCGAGAGCGAGTCGGGCCATGGGCCGGAGTTGGCGACAATGGCGGGTTACATCGTCAATCAATCGGCCGAGAAACCCGTGTTTTCGGACCTCTACAATCAGGCTCAGGTCGAAGCCAAGCTCAAGGATTTCTCCAATCAATTGCTCGGCTCCTTGCCCGGCTACGACATGGAGACCGGAATGACCGCGCAGGTTCGAAAGGCCATTGGCGTCTTCGATGGCCGCAAGATGACGGACATCGAGAACACCTACCGGAATCTCGGTACGACGCTCGCGCTGGAAATGATCTCGAATCAGCAATTGATTCCGGGCGAAAAATATTGCCTCGTGGACAGTGGCATTTACAACGCGGACCTCGAAGTGCCCGAAATGCACTACCTGCTGGAGCACTGGGGCGAAGTCGGCGCCGAGCAGCATCATGAGCAGAACGCCCGCACCGCGGTCGAACTCGCCTTGAAGACGGAATATGCCCACCTTGTGATCGAAGGCGCGGACGATTTCCTCGATTCGCTGACCGGCCTCTGGGACGTTCTGGATGCGGCATTGCTGCAATCCGGCGTGGCCCAGGAAAGAAAACAACTGGCCTATGTATAGCGCGCGGCTCTACAGCTTTTGCGCTTGAACAGCGTTTCAAACACCGAGTCAGGTTGCGATATGGTCGCCTATCTGATTGGCCGGATGTCCATTGTGGATCCGGATCAATACAACGAATACAAGCAACTCACGCCCAGAATCATAGAAAAATTCGGAGGCAAATTTCTCACACGGGGAGGCGAGCGCATGCATCTGGAAGGCGCTCTGGACGACCGACGCGTGGTTCTTGTCGAATTCAAATCTGCCGATGCGGCGAGAAAATTTTACGAGTCACCGGAATATACCTTTGCGCGAGGATTGCGAAAGGATGCTGCAGTCGACATGCAGCTGATGGTGATCGAGGGATTTGAAGGGCATTAGCGCTTCAACCCTGAGGATTTTATTTGATACCAAAAACAAACCGACTGGCACGACCGATGGAGACTCGGTCGTGCTGGAATCAACCATGACGACCATTGCACTACCTGCTGCTTCAAAAAACAATTTCCTTTCTTTCGTTGCGCTTCTGCTTGGCGCGGCGGCGTTGGCGCTGGGCGGCGTTTTTCTTCGCCACAGTGAATTGCCCCCGACCGCAAGCGCGGTCTATCGGGTGGCGCTGGCAATTCCGATTTTCTTCCTGCTTGATATGCTTGCGGCAAGAGCCGAGCCCGTGAGCACGAGCGGACCGGCAGCCGAAAAGATGCCGGCCATTCCGATCAAGCTCATTCTTGTCGGATTCATTTTCTCGGGAAACCTGGCGCTCTATCACTGGTCGATGACGCTGACCACGCTGGCCAATTCGAATCTGCTGGCCAATCTTGCCCCGATCTTCGTGGTGCTCGGCTCCAATTTGTTCCTGGGGAAAAAATTCAATTCCGGTTTTCTGTTCGGCATGCTATTCGCATTGGCGGGCGCATTCATCCTGATCGGCCATCGGCTCGATTTCGGCTCGAATTACATGACGGGAAATCTGCTGGGGCTGTTGACGGCCGTCTTCTACGGCTCATACCTTCTGGCGGTCAGCCTCGTGCGCTCGAATTACCGGACGATGACCGTCATGGCATGGAGCAGCGTCGGCACGCTGATCGTTCTTTTGCCCATCACGCTGTGGCGCGGCGAATCGCTGGTTCCGCACACGGCGCACGGCATGTTGATGCTGCTGGCGCTGGCGGTGGTGTCCCATGTCGGGGGCCAAGGCCTTATTGCCTATGCGCTGGCCAAGCTGCCGGCCGCACTTTCTTCGATCACGCTATTGGTGCAGCCGGTGATTGCCACCGTGTTCGGCGCCTATTTATTCCACGAATACCTGAGCATTACTGAATTCGTGGGAGGCGCGATCATTCTTGCCGGCATCGTCACGGCCCGCCGTTTTTCATAGGCATCTTGCAAATCAAGAATCATGTCACGCTACCTTTGCCATACCCAGCCCGATTGCTTCAACTTCGACGCCGACGTCATCGCACGCCGCCCGAATGCCGTTCTCCTGGACCGCTCTTTCTTCTACCCGGGCGGTGGCGGCCAATTGGCGGACCGCGGCACGCTGCAATGGAATGGCGGCGAATTAAAGATCAGCCGGATCGAAGCGGAAGGCGGCAATGCGTGGCATTGCTTCGACGAGGCCGATATCGGAGCGGTGCCCGGCGACAGGGTCACCGTCAGTGTGGACCGGGAGTTCCGTTCCATGATGAGCCAATTGCACACGGGCCTGCACATCCTCAATGCGCTTGTCTATCAGCGTTTCGAGGGCTCGCTGGTCACGGGCGTGCAAATGGCAGCCGACGGCACGGCCCGCATCGATTTCGACCTGCCCGAAGTCGACAACAACGAGCTGCGCAAGCTCGAGCCCGAGCTCAACACCCTCATCTCGGACGGACTGCAGGTGAATGCGGTGTACCTCAACGCGGCCGAACTCGCGCGCGAGCCCGGGGTGCTGCGCAGCCGGTCCGTGGCACCGCCGAGCCAGGACGACGGCACCACGCGCATCATCGAGATCGTGGGGCTGGACCGGCAGGCCTGCGGCGGCACCCATCTGTCGAAGACCTCGCAATCGGCACCGCTGCGCATCCTGAAGATCGAGAACAAGGGGCAGCACAACCGCAGGATTCGGGTCGGCCTGGTCAAGTAGGCGGCGCAGCCCATGGAACCGCCCTCCCCGCGCGCCCTGCCTCTGCCCGATGGGTTCCGGCCGCCGAACTGCACGTTTGCCGAGGGAGACTGGCCCGTGCTGGCAAGGCAGTGGTTTCCAGTCGCCCGTGTCGACGCGGTGGCGGCAAAGCCGAGGCAGCTGACCCTGCTGAATCTGCGACTGGCCATCTACCGCATGCCCAACGGCATTCGCATCGCCCGCGACGTGTGTCCGCACCGCGGGCTGCCGCTGAGCGCGGGGCGCATCGAAGGCGACGAACTGGTGTGCGCCTACCACGGCCTGCGCTTCGGGTCCGATGGCCTGTGCCGCAAGGTGCCGGAGAAACTCGCGCCCAAAGCCCCGGAATGCTTCAGCGTGGCGCTGTTTCCATCCATTGAACACCTCGGGCTTATCTGGACTTGCCTGATTCCTCATGGCGAGCCAAAACTCCCTGAAATTCTCTCTGGCACCGAAGACATTGATGCAAATTTTTTCGCATCGTCAATCAAACTTCAAATCGAATCTTGGATGGGTTTTGAAAAATTAGAATTCTCATCGAATGGGATATCGATTGAATCCAGCCATCAACTTTCACTGCGAAACTTTGTACTTGACGAGTACCGAAGGCTGTTCGAATCGATGTGATCGACCACGGCTGCACACGCCATGCTGCCATCCCGCGCCTGATATTCACAGCTTCAAATTTTCACCAATATCGCGGCGTCCTCCCCTGTCATGCTAAGTCCACAGCGAGGCCATCACATGACTCAATTATTCCTCCTAGCAAGCCGCGATGTTCGTCCCGTGGCGCTATTGCTATATCTGCACCGCCTTCTGCTGTACCTATCTTGCGTTTCCGCCTACATGAAACTCACAGACCCTGAACATTTCAAGAACCACGAGCAGATCGTCTTCGTCTGCGACGATAGCGTCGGGTTGCACGTCATCATCGCCATTCATGACACGGACAACCAGCTGGCCCGCGACGAGCACGGCGCACAGTTGCGCGGCAGGGAGATCCTGTACGCACCGGATTTCGTGATCAACGCCGGTGGCCTGATCCGGATGGCCTCGGAGCGCGACGGCTTCGACCCTGCGGGTGCCGCATGACCACCGTCGAGATCCTTCGGACCCTGGTGGCGTTCGACACAACCTCGCACCGATCGAACCTGCAACTGATCCATTGGATTGCCGACTACCTCGCGTCGCACCGCGTGAAAGTGCACCTCGTGCACAGCGCGGACGAACGCAAGGCGAACCTGCTGGCCAGCATCGGCCCCGACACGGCCGGCGGCATGGTGCTTTCGGGGCACAGCGACGTCGTGCCGGTGGCCGACCAGAACTGGCGCTCCGACCCCTTCACGCTGGCCGAACGCGACGGCCGCTTCCACGGCCGTGGCACGGCGGACATGAAGGGTTTCATCGCCGCCTGCCTGTCGGCAGTTCCGTCGTGGCAGCAGCGGCCGCTGCGCCGGCCGATCCACCTCGCTTTCTCCTATGACGAAGAGATCGGGTGCCTGGGCGTTCCCCGGCTCGTGAGCCGCTTGAACACGCAGGTGCAGGCGCCTGCGCTGGCCATCATCGGCGAGCCGACCGAGATGCGCATCGGCGTCAGGCACCGCGGCTTCTTCGGGCACCGGGCGATCTTCCGCGGACTGCCCGCGCACTCGAGCGACCCCTCGCTCGGTGCCAGCGCGATCGAGCCCGCCGCCTACCTGGTCACACGCCTGGCCGGCCTGCGGCGAAGCTTTGCCAGGCAGGGCAGCGAGGCCACGCTCAACATCGGCCGGATCGAGGGCGGCACGGCCATCAACATCGTGCCGGGCTGCTGCGAGGTCTTGTGGGAGTTCCGCCCGCACGATGAAACGGCGGCAGCGCTCGTGCGCGATGCGGTCCGCGATGCCTTGGCGGACCTTCCCATCGGTATCACGGTCGAGGCCCTGCAGACCGCCGGCGTGCCAGCGCTGTCCACGCGCAACAACGACGCAGCGGTCTCTACCGCGCGCGAACTCGGCGCGCTCTGGCCGGAGGCGGACCTGCCGTTCGGCACCGAGGCGGGCTTCTTCCAGCAGGCCGGCATTTCAACGGTGGTGTGCGGGCCCGGCTCCATCGCCCAGGCGCACCAGCCCGACGAATGGATCTGCGCCACCCAGCTGCAGGCGGCCGATCGCTTCATGCAATCGGCCGGCGCCTGGGCGCTCTGCGAAGCCACCATTCAATTCACTCCGACGCTCAAGACAGCGTGAAAAGCCTCGACGCCGCCCTCGCCGCCATCGAGACCCCGACGCAAGCCACCCCGGGGACGCCGGCCTCGATCAGCGCTTCTTGACGGACACCAACTCGACTTCGAAATTCAGTGTGGCATTCGGCGGAATCACGCCGCCCGCGCCGCGCGAACCGTAGGCAATGGCCGGCGGGCAGGTCAGCTTGGCCTTGCCGCCGGGCTTCATCTTCTGCACGCCCTCGGTCCAGCACGGGATCACGCCGTTGAGCGGAAACTCGGTGGGTTCGCCGCGGCTGTAGGAGCTGTCGAATTCCTTGCCGCTGTCGGGGAAGGTGCCGCGGTAGTGCACCTTGACCACGTCGGTTGCGGCGGGCGATGCGCCGGAGCCTTCCTTCAGCGACTGGTAGACCAGGCCGCTCGGCGTGGTGACGGGCGCCGATTGCGCCCAGGCGGTGGACACCGCGCACAGCGAGAGAAGAGCGGCACAGAAGAGAGACGAAGAAGAGGAAGACTTCACTGAACACCTCGGGAGATTGGAAAAGCACGATTATGGCCAGCGATGGAACGGGCCTTGCTTTGCTGGATACGCACTGTCAACATCCGCAAAAAGAGGAAGCCCCATGCAGTCCACCGCAGTCACGCCGGCCGCAGCCGCTGTTCCGGCCGGCACCGGCCATCTGAAGAAGGTCCTCGGCCCGGTCCAGCTCTGGGGCATTGCCGTGGGCCTGGTCATATCGGGTGAGTACTTTGGTTGGAGCTACGGCTGGAATACCGCCGGCACGCTCGGCTTCCTGGTGGCCACGGTGCTGGTGGCCACGATGTACACCACCTTCATCTTCAGCTTCACCGAGCTCTCCACCGCCATCCCGCATGCGGGCGGTCCCTTCGCCTATGCGCGGCGCGCCTTCGGGCCGACGGGCGGCTTCGTGGCGGGCTTTGCCACGCTGATCGAATTCGTCTTTGCGCCGCCGGCCATTGCGCTGGCGATCGGCGCCTACCTCAACGTGCAGTTCCCGGGCATCAACCCGAAGTGGTTCGCGCTGGGTGCCTACGTGATTTTCATAGCGCTCAACTGGGTCGGCATCGGCATTGCGGCGGCCTTCGAGCTGTTCGTGACGGTGCTGGCCATCGTCGAGCTGCTGGTGTTCATGGGCGTGGTCACGCCGGGCTGGACCATGGCCAACTTCGTTGCCAACGGCTGGGCCGGCGGCAGCGTGCTCAACGGCGCGGCCATCTCGGGCATCTTCGCGTCGATACCGTTCGCGATCTGGTTCTTCCTGGCCATCGAAGGCGCGGCCATGGCCGCGGAGGAAGCGCGCGACCCGCACCGCACCATTCCCATCGCCTACACCACGGGCATCGTCACGCTGGTGGTGCTGGCCTTCGGCGTGATGATCTTCGCGGGCGGCGTGGGCGACTGGCGCAAGCTCGCCAACATCAACGACCCGCTTCCGCAGGCCATGAAGGCGGTGGTGGGCGACAACAGCGGCTGGCTGCACATGCTGGTGTGGATCGGCCTGTTCGGGCTGATCGCCTCGTTCCACGGCATCATCATGGGCTACTCGCGCCAGATCTTCGCGCTGGCGCGCGCGGGCTACCTGCCGCGCTACTTCGCCGGCCTGAGCCCGCGTTTCGACACGCCGCACCGCGCGCTGCTGGCGGGCGGCGTGATCGGCGTGGTGGCCATCTTCAGCGATGAGTGGGTGCAGTTCGGCGGGCAGACGCTCACCGCCAACATCGTCACCATGGCGGTGCTCGGCGCCATCGTGATGTACCTGATCTCGATGGCCGCGCTCTTCAGGCTGCGCCGCACCGAACCGAACCTGCTGCGCACCTACCGCGCGCCGTTCTACCCGGTGTTTCCCGCCATTGCGCTCGGACTCGGCGTGGTCTGCCTAGGCGCCATGGTGTGGTTCAACGCCATGCTCACGCTGCTGTTCCTGGTGCTGATGGCGGCGGCCTACGGCTATTTCCTGCTGACATCGGCGCAGCGCAAGGCGGCGGCGCCCGACGAGATGCTTTCCTCGACGCGTACCCTGTGAAGAAGAAGGAAAGATGCGCTATCGCACCACCATCGCTGGCCAGGTCTTCGTCTTCGACGACCTGAAGCAGGTCATGGCCGTGGCCAGCCCGGCGCGCTCGGGCGACTACCTCGCGGAAATCGGCGCGGCCACCGCGCAGCAGCGCATGGCGGCGCGCCACGTGCTGGCCGAAACGCCGCTCAAGCAGTTCCTGACCGAAGCGCTGATTCCCTATGAGAGCGACAACATCACGCGCCTCATCATCGACAGCCACGACGCGCAGGCCTTCGCGCCGGTCTCGCACCTCACGGTGGGCGACTTCCGCAACTGGCTGCTCTCCGAACAGGCAACCACCGAGTCGCTCACCGCGCTGGCGCCCGGCCTCACGCCCGAAATGGTGGCGGCCGTGTCCAAGCTCATGCGCAACCAGGACCTGGTGTCGGTCGCGAAGAAGTGCAGCGTGGTCACGCGCTTTCGCGACACCATCGGCCTGCCCGGCCACCTGGCCGTGCGCCTGCAGCCCAACCACCCGACCGACGACCTGCGCGGCGTGGCGGCCTCCACGCTCGACGGGCTGCTCTACGGCG